>CAZDGP010000035.1:14094-17442 GCA_964505085.1 uncultured Thermoplasmatales archaeon | reverse complement strand
TGCTTGCTGCTCACCATGGCGTTGCCGATGCCCTCGCCGCTGAAGGGGTCGATGAGGCTGGCGGCGTCGCCCACGAGAGCCCACCCGTCGCCGTGCATCTTCCGGTGCTGGGACCCCAGGGGGAGTTGCCAGCCGCGGAAGCTGCCTTCGATCTCGGTGGCGTTCTCGAAGCGGTCCTTGAACATCGGGTGGTTCTCCATGATGTCGTACGTGATGTCCTTCATGGGAACCTTCTCGCGGTTGCCGATGCCCTTGAGGTCGGTCTCGAGCATGCCGGCGCCGACGTTGCACTTCCCGTCCTCCAGGGGGAAGATCCAGAAGTACCCGGGGATGAGGTCGTCCACGAAGTGGAGCTCGATGTTCTCGGTGAGGCCCTCCACGCCCTCGTAGTAGACGCGGAAGGCGCCGATCCAGTGGTCGGTGTCCTTCTCGGCCACGTCCCAGGCACCCACGGCGCGGCCCACGGGGTCCATGGCGCCTCCGGCGCCCACGACGAACTTGCTGTGGTACGTGACCTCGTCGCCGTCGGGGTTGATGCCGACGACGCCGTTCACGGTGCCGGTGTCGTCGCGGGTGACGTCCTTGACGGTGAACTCCTCGATGGTGGTGACGTTCTCCTGCTTCTTCGCCGCCTGGAAGACGATGTTGTCGAAGACCTCGCGGCGGCACACGTACCCGGGGGTGATGTACTTGAACTCCTGGTCGCTGCCTTCGCCGATGGTGTCGGGGTCCACCTTCTTGGGGAAGGGGATGGTGACGGTGTCCCCCTTGGGGCTGCTGAAGAGCACCCCCATGGCGCGGCTGTGGGGCACCTGCTCCACGGCGCCGTCGAGCCCGAGCTCCCGGAGGACGCCGATGCTCTTGCCGCTCACGGCGTCCCCGCAGGGCTTGTCCCGGGGGAAGGTCTCCTTCTCGAGGAGGAGCACGTCGAGGCCCTCCCTGGAGAGGAAGTTCGCTGCCGAGGATCCGCCGGGTCCGCCTCCTACCACGATCACGTCGTACTCATCTTGGCTCATGTGGGTCCCCCATGCGAGGTCGGTCCTCGGATGCACCAGCGAGCCTTTAAACTCGACGGGTGGGAGTTCGACGGTCGTCGAGAACCTGTGCTTCGAGGTTCGACGGAGAAGGGGAGCGGAGGAGGTTGCGCAAGGGACCTCCTGAACGGAGGCGGGTCAGGGGTCCATGAGGTCGCGGCCCCGGGACTGGAGCCTGGCGGCGCGGTCCTCCTCGCCGGCGAAGCGCCAGGCGTAGCTGGCGCGGAAGATGGTGCCGGCGTGGGTCTGCCGGAGGGCGAAGTCCTGCTCCTCCAGGAGGAGGGGCTGGAGCTCCTCGGCGGCCTCCTCGTAGAGGCGGGCGGCGCGGGCCCGCTCCTTCCGGAGGTTGTTCAGGATGAAGGCGGCGAAGAGGGCGTCGGGGAGGAGCCCGTGGCGGTCGTCGTCCCAGAGCTCGGTGAACCTCGCGAGGTAGGCGTCGGCCTCGTCGGCTTGCCCCACGGGGGACTCGTAGGCGTGGAGGATGCTCTCCCGGAGCGGTGTGAGCTTCTGGGCGCGTTCGTGGGCTCGTGCGTCGGCGGGGGCGAGGTCGGCGACGTCCTCGTCGTGGCGCATGCTCCAGCGGGCGGCGGCATCCACGGCCCCGCCCTCCCCGCTGCGCGCGTCGGGCGCCGCCGCGGCGCCTGGGGCGTCCACGGGGTCGTCGAAGGCCTCCTTGGCCATGAGCTCGCCGGGGTGGTCCTCGTCGGGGACGAAGGCTACGACGCGTTCGGCCATGCTGGTGAGGGCGTGGAGGACCCACACGCGCACGAGGGGGGTCTTGGCGCTGGCGAGGGCGCGGTAGTGGTCCACGGCGAAGTGGTACCGTGCGAAGAGGTCCGCCTCGATGCCCTTGTTGAGGTCGCCCACGGGGTCACCGGGGTGGCCAGGGTGCTCCTGGGGGATGAGGGTTCGGGTGGGGGTTGGGGGTTCGTGGTAGGGGATGCTGCGTCCCGACGACGGGGTGGGGGGGTCGTCATGTGACGAATGCGCCCGAGGCATGGTTTCGACGCCCTCATCGGAAGGGTTTTCCCGTGGGGGGGAGTTGCTTGGGGTGATGTCCGGGTCGAGCGCAGGTTCCGTGGAGAGCGTTGCCGTCGTCGGGGGTGGGGCTGCTGGCCTCATCACGACGTTGCAGCTCCTGAACGGCCCCCACGATACGGGGGACCTGGATGTCGTGGTGTTCGAGCGGGAGGAGTCCCCGTACACGACGCTTTGCGGGGAGGGGATCAGCCACAAGACGCTGAAGCGTTTCGGGGCCTTCGACAGCTTCCCGTACGTGGCGGAGGCGTTCCCGGGGGCGGCGTGGATGTTCCCGGGGGACGTGACGGTGTACGTGGACGAGCCCTGCTACACGTTGGAGCGGTCGTCCTGGATCCCGGCCATGGCGAAGGAGGCGCAGGGGTTGGGGGCGGAGTACCGGACGGGCGTGAAGGTGTCGCCGGAGCGGGCCTTGGAGCTGTCGGAGGAGTTCGACCTCGTGGTGGGGGCGGACGGTCCGGGGAGCCAGGTGCGGCGCACCATGGATGGGGCGGAGATCACGACGGTGCTGGGGATCCAGTACCGGGTGGCGGAGAGCGATTACGAGACGGACCGGTTGGAGTTCATCACGGACAAGCGCTTCAGCCCGGAGTACTCGTGGGTGTTCCCGAAGGGGGATATCCTGAACGTGGGGCTCCTGGCGGGGCAGGGCGGTGCGCAGGCGTGGGACGACCTGGATGCGTTCATGGAGCACATGGGCGTGGGTGGGGAGATCGTGAAGCGGGAGGCGTACCCCATCGGGTTCTTCGGTAACAAGCTGCAGGAGGGGAACCGGGTGCTCGTGGGGGATGCCGGCGGCCTCACGAACCCCGTGACGAAGGGGGGCCTGACGGCCATCATCTACGCGAGCGATATCCTGGCCTCCTGCATCGCGGAGGGTGAACCCGGGACGTACGGGAAGCGGGTCTTCGATCACCCCATCACGGATCCGTCGTTCCGGCAGGCGGTGGAGACCATCGAGCGGTGGAGCAACGAGGACTTCCGGAAGCTCACGCGCTTCGCCCCGAGCGAGATGCGGGTGGGAAGCAACGGGTCCAGCGCCCGGATGAAGTACCTTGGGCCCTTCCTCCTCACCTTGGCCACGAACCTCGGCAAGGCCAAGGATCTGAACACGCTGGCGAAGGCCATGGGCCTCAGCAACCAGTACAGTTGGTAGGCCCGCCTCTTGACCTATAGGTACCTATAGGCCGCTATAGGTGGCTATAGGTGGGCCCAGGACCGAGATCTTGTCCGCCCCATCCATCCATCCATCCATCCATCCATCCATCCATCCATC
>CAZDGP010000035.1:10741-13994 GCA_964505085.1 uncultured Thermoplasmatales archaeon | reverse complement strand
CCATCCATCCATCCATCCATCCATCCATCCATCCATCCATCACGTCCCCAAGGCATCTACCAGGGGGAGGGGGCTCGGGGCGGCCGGGGAGGGGTGAACGGCGCCGGAACTCCCTCTGCCTCACCTCCGGCGCCGGGGGTGGGTGGTGGGCACGTCCCCAAGCCGGGGGTGGGAGTTGGGCGTCTCCACAGCTTGACCAACCACTGACCCCCATCGCAAGGCCCCCCATCCGGTGCCCTCCCGGCACCCTTATCCCACCCACACGACATACCTCATCCAACGGAGGATCACGCCATGGTGAAGGTACTCGATGAACAGGAGGCGGAGGAGCAGTTGCGAACGTTGCAGGGGTGGAGCATCGAGGACGGGCGCCTCGTGCGCACGTACACCTTCGACGATTTCGACCAGGCCATCCACTTCGTGAACCAGGTGGCGGCCAAGGCGGAGAGGTACGAGCATCATCCGGACGTCCACATCCACTACAACGAGGTGACGCTGGAGCTGTGGACCCACGAGGAGGACGGGCTCACGGAATGGGACTTCGAGCTGGCGGACCTCATCAGCGGCGTCGAGGGGTGGGACCCAGGGGTAGGGGTTAAGTAACGGGAGGTCTGGTGGAACGCGAACCATGGCGGACCGCGTGGCGGCGTTCCTGGACTTCGACCGCACCCTCGTGGACTGCGACGCCGGCGTGGTCTTCGGTCGGTCGCTGGCGGCGCAGCGCTTCCAGGACCTCCAGGACGAGCCGTTGCTCAAGCGGTGGGTGGGGTACGTGCGGTTGGGCGGAGCGTTGCTGTGGCTCGTGCTCCAGGAGGGGGTGTTCCGCTTCCTCCACGCCATCCGCATCGTGAAGCGCAGCACCCTGGTGAAGCGCGCCTACCGCTTCTTCCGGGGGTTGCGGGCGGACTACGTGTACCGGCGGATGGAGGAGGTGTTCCATGACCAGGTGGCGGGGCGGTTCTACCCGGGCATGCTGGATGAGATCGACCGGCATCGGGCCGACGGGCACGAGATCGTCATCGTCACCACCGGGATGAAGCCGCTGGTGGAGCATGCGCGGCGGTACCTGGGGGAGGTGGAGATCATCGCGTGCGACCTCGTGGAGGAGGAGGGGGAGCTCACGGGGCGTGTGCGGGGGCCCCTGTGGGGGTTGGAGAAGCGTGAGGCCATCGAGGGCTACGCGGAGGAGCACGGTATCGACCTCTCGGAGAGCTGGGCGTACAGCGACCACGTGAGCGACGTGGCCTTCCTGGAGGCTGTGGGCCATCCGGTGGCGGTGAACCCGGATGGGCGCTTGCGGAAGGTGGCGGAGGCGCGGGGTTGGCGCATCCTGGAGGCGCTGGAGTCCATGCGTCCGGATGAGCGCGAGGCGGGGACGTGAGGGGTGGGCGCCGTGCAGGTGCTGGTGGTGGGGTTGCGGGATGTGGATTCGGGGAAGACCACGCTGGCGCAGGCGCTTCTCCGGTCCCTGCGAGGGGCGGGGCGTGGGGTGCGGCCCTTCAAGCCCTGGAGCGCGTCGGACCTGTGGGTGCATCACGACCTGGTGGCGCGGGACCTGGAGCGTGGCCGGTTGGGAAGCCGGGATGCGGAGCGGTTGCAGGCGGCCGCCGGCACCGCGTTGCCGGCGCCCGTGGTGAACCCCGTGCATCGTCTCTGGACGCCGTTGCCTGCGCGGGAGCATCCGCGTCAGCGGAGCGCGCCGGCGGTGGACCGCGTCGCGCGCCTCGATGGGCGCGTGGAGGCGGTGGTGCATCCGGGGGTGGAGCTCCCGGAGGAGGTGGAGGCGTGGCTTGCGGGGGTGGATGGGGTGCATCGCGTGGGTGGGTCTCGGGACCTGACGGTGCTGCAGGGTGAGCACCATGTGCCGGCGGTGCGGGAGGCGTGGGCGGAGGTTCGGGAGGGGGATGGGTGGGTGGTGGTGGAGTCGTACAGCGATGTGGCGACGCCGCCGGGGTTGGACCTCGTGCCGGAGGTGGTGCTGGCGGCGGAGCCGGGGCGCGTGCACCGGTTCCATGGGCCGCGTTTCGTGCGGGCGCTGGAGGTGGCGGTGGGGAGCGGGGGGGTGGGGTCGGAGGCGGCGGCGTGGCGCGTGCTGGACCTCGTGGACCCCGTGGCGAGCGTGGAGGTGCCGCGCCTGGCTGGGGATGCGCGGGGGAGCGTGGACGCGGTGGCGGAGGCCTACGGGCCCGCGCTGGCGGAGCTGGTGCCGGAGGCCGTGGGGGAGGAGCTGTAGACGGTGCTAGTCCGCCCCGGAACCCTGGACCTATAGGCCCCTATAGTTGGCTATAGGTCCCTCTTCTCGAGCAACGTGGGGAGGCGGTGCCGGGCGGTGGGGCGAGGGTGTACAGCCGAGCGCGGAAGCGCGAGGCTGGGCGTGGGTGGTGGACGTTCCGCCTAGCCCGTGCCCCATCACTCGAAGTAACTCAGCGCCGTCTCCCGGGCGCGCTTCCGCCCTGCGCGGATGCGGTCGAGGAGGGGGGCGCGCATGCTCCGCTTGATCCCCGCGTACCCCTCCAGGGGCTTCTCCGCCAGGCTCTCCAGGAGAGCGGTGGCCTCGGCGTCGAGGTCCTCCGGGGGGACGACGCGGTCCACCAGGCCGATGCCCAGGGCGCCCTCGGGGTCGTACGTGGTGCCGTGGAGGAGGAGCTCCCGGGCGTCGTCGAAGCCCACGAGCTCCGTGAGCACCTGCGCCTCGGGCTCGGGCATGGGGAGGCCGAGGTCCACCTCCTTCATGACGAGCTTGTAGTCGCCGGCGGCGGCCACGCGGTGGTCGGCGGGCGCCACCAGGAGGAGCCCTCCGGCGATGCAGTGGCCGGGGATGGCGGCCACCAGGGGCTTGGGGAAGGCGTAGAGCTCCTCGAAGAGCGTGAGGAAGGCGTCGGCGAACGCCGTCAGCGTGCCTTCGTCGTACGTGCTGATCTCCGGGAGGTCCAACCCCGCGCTGAAGCGCTCCTGGGCGCTTCCCAGGAGCACCCCGTGGATGTCCCCGTCCTCCTCCGCCTCGGTCAGGGCCTCACGGAGCTCCTGGAGGATGCCGAGGTTCAGGGCGTTCACGGGGGGGCGGTCCAGGAGGATGCGTTGGAGGGACCCGTCGCGTTCGAGGGTGAGGTGTTCGGGCATGGCGGCACCGCGGTGGGAACGGGTCCCGGGAGGGATAAGGGTTGCCGCCGCCGGGGGGTCCAGCCCCGTGGGGGCGTTAGCGGGTGCCGGAGCGCACCGCCCAGACGCCGGTGGCTCGCGCCACCACCCGGCC
>CAZDGP010000035.1:0-10641 GCA_964505085.1 uncultured Thermoplasmatales archaeon | reverse complement strand
ACGCGCCCCACGGGGAAGGCGGCGGTGCGTCCCCGGCGCTCCACGTGCCCCTCGGCCACGAGGGTGCCCTCGCTCACGGGGCGGAGGAACTCCGTGTTGAGGGACTGGGTGGCGCACCACTCGCTCCGGCCCACGACCCCGTCGCTGCCGCCCGTGTCGTCCTCGGGGGGGTCGCCGCGGTCCAGGGTGCTCACCACGGCGATGCCCAGCGCCATGTCCAGGAGGCTCGCGAGGACGCCGCCGTGGACGATGCCGCCGAGGTTCAGGTGCTTGGGTTGCACCTCCAGCGTCACCTGTCCCTCGCCCTCGCCCATCTCGTGGTCGGCGAGGTCCAGCAGCTCCCCGAAGTTCTCGACGTCGGCCATGTGGGGGCAACCTCACGGGAGGCTTTAAACCCCGCGGCGGGGATGGGGGCCTACCATGGCCCTGAAGGAGGAGCGATTGGAGGTCTTCCTGGAGCACCTGGAGCGCCTCGTGCGGGAGGGGGGCGAGGAGAACTTCTGCGTCTTCACGGCGAAGCCCCCCGCCGGCGAGGAGGAGGAGCAGGTGGGCGGAGGTGGGGAGGCCGGGGGCGGTCGGTTCGTGCAGGCGGCGAGCCGCCGCGGCGCCGACGCCGTGCTCCTGGACGTGCCCACCACGAGCCAGGGCCTCGGGGATGCGGCCCGAGGCACGTTGGCGGAGCTGGGGTTCGAGGTGGAGGCGGAACCCTGGTTCGAGGTGGACCGGTCCCGGGTGGACCAGGCGCCGCCGGAGGTGGGGGAGGTGCTGCACGAGTGGATCCTGGCGGGGCGGGACCCCGAGGACGAGCGCGTGCCCGAGCTCCTGGCCCGGGGCGTCCTGGAGCGCGTGGAACCGGAGGAGCGGGAGTCCTACGAGCACGTGGTGACGCCCCAGCGGGGGGCCGTCCTCGTGGAGCGCGTCTTCCGGGAGGTGCTGGGCCAGGGTGAGGGGTTCGACGTGGAGGTGGACCTCCACCTGCAGGAGGGACCCGGCGATGACTGGCTCGGGTGAGGACGCGCGGGGGCGGAAGGCCGCGCTGCGTGAGGACCTTCTGGCGCGACGACGGAGCCTCCCGGAGGCTCACCGCCAGCAGGCCACGGAGCAGGTGTGGGAGCGTGTGCGGGAGCTCCCGGAGTGGCGCGAGGCGAGGTGCGTTGGCTTCTACGTGAGCACCGGGGCCGAGGTGGGGACGCGGAAGGCGCTCCGGGAGGAGCTGGATGCGGCCGCCCACCACGTTGCGGCACCCGTCACCAACCCGGATGCGGCGGGGCTCACCTTCCGGGAGGTCCGGAGCTTCGACGACCTGGTGCCCGGCGCCTTCGACATCCTGGAACCCGCGGATGGGGAGGCCGTGGACGCGGCGGACCTCGACTTCGTGCTGGTGCCGGGCGTGGGCTTCGATGCGGCGGGGCGGCGCCTGGGCCGGGGAGGAGGCCACTACGATGCGTTCCTCGCGGGGTACGGCGGGACCGCGGTGGGGCTCGCTTTCAGCGAGCAGGTGGTGGAGACCGTGCCCGTGGATGCCCACGATGAACCCGTGGACCTCGTGGTGACGCCCCGGCACGTGCATCGCGGTGGGCGAAGGGTTGAATAGGTCCCAGGTCCCCTGCGGGGTGGAGGCTCAAGATGCGAGGCTGGTCCCTGTTCCTGTTGGGAGCCCTGCTCCTCATGACCGTGGGTCCCACGGTCTCCGCCGTGCACCAGGATAGCAACCTGCTCCTGAAGGAGCGGTACGCCTTCACCGGGTTGGAGGGCGACCGCCAGTACTTCAACGTCACGAACATCGACACGTACCCGTGGGTGTGCTACCTCCGGAGCTACGTCCCCGACGGCACGTGGGGTTGGCACGCGAGCGTCCGGGACCCCTACGGGAACGTCGTGGTGGAGGACATGGGAGCCCAGCACGAGTCCCTGGGCGTCCACGTGGGCGTCCCCCTCCAGGGTGGGTACGCGGGGCAGTGGAGCCTCACCGTGCAGGGCGGGGGCCTCTACGGTGACACCACGGTGGAGATCCACCAGGTGAAGCAGCCAAGCGACTGCGCCGCGCACTGAAGACCTGCGCCTTGCGGACCCCACGCGGAGCGGAACCTTTTCCCGAACCCTAGGTGCTACCCGGGGGTATGACGGGAGACAACAAGGACCTCGAGGGGAAGGTGGCGGTGGTGACGGGTGCAAGCAGCGGCATCGGAGCCGCCGCGGCACGCCGGTTCGCCAGCGAGGGCATGCACGTGGTGCTGGGTGCCCGCCGCGGGAACCGGTTGCGGGAGCTCGCGCAGGAGATCGAGGGCTCCGGAACGGTGGCTCTGGCGGAGGAGGTGGACGTCCGGGACTGGGACATGGTCCGGGGGTTCAGGGACGTCGTGGAGGAGGAGATGGGTCAGGTGGACCTGCTCTTCGCCAACGCCGGCACCGGCGGCGGAGCCCCCGTGATGGAGATGGGTGTGGAGACGTGGGAGCGCGTGATCGGGACGAACCTCACGGGCGTCTTCCACACGTGCAAGGCTCTCCTCCCCCTCATGACGGGCCACGACGGTCCCCCGCGGACCCTCGCCGTCACCGCCAGCGTCAGCGGCACCATGGGGATGGCGGGGGCGAGCGCGTACTGCGCGAGCAAGTGGGGTGTGCGCGGGTTCGTGCAGTCCCTGGCGTTGGAGGTGTCGCCGGAGGTGCGGGCGTTCACGGTGAACCCCGGGTACGTGAACACCTCCTGGCACGAGGGGCATCCCCGGGCCGAGGAGATGGTGCAACCTGAGGACGTGGCGGAGCTCGTGGTGGACCTGGCCACGCTCCCGCCCACCGCCCACGTGGACGACGTCACCCTGTGGCCCGCGCGGATGTACTCGGAGTGATCACCGACCGCGCCGACCCGCGGCGAGGGCGGACCCGAGGGTGAGGCCCAGGAGCGCCAGCATCACCGTGGACCCGGGCACGAGGCGCATGCCGGTGTCCTCGTCCAGGAGCACGAGCTGGTAGCTCCCCTCGTCCGTGAGGGGTGTGAGCGTGATGGTGTCACCTTGGCTCACGTACCCGTCGCCGTCGGCGTCGTCGTACGTGAGGCGCACGTGGTCGTTCTCGGCGGTCCCGTCCTCGAGGGCGAGCTCGAGGACGGTGTCGTCGGGGGTGTCGCCGTAGGAGGCGTTCACCACCTGGCCCGTGGCCTCCGTGAGGGGGACGGTGCCGGAGTGGGGGTTGGGTTGGATGGTCCAGTTGCTGGGGCCCTCGTCCCCGCCGGAGCTCATGTCCGTGGCCTCGTCGTCGGTGAGGAACGCCATGCTGGCGAGGCGCTGGACGGCTCGTGCGCGGGGGTGGTTGGCGTCGTCACCGTACTGGAACTCCATGCGGTAGCTGGAGGCGTCGAGGTCGTCGTGGGTGGTGGCGTTGGGGCCGAGGGTCGCCTCGATGAGGGCGGGGCGGTCGGGGTCGAGCCACATGGTGAGGGTGATGCTCGTGCCGTTGGCCGTGTCCTCCACGTGGACCTCCAGGGCGTCCTTCCCCTGGTACGTGGTGTAGGTGGCGGTGACCTCGGCGCCCTCGGGCACCTCCTCGAGGTTCTGGAGGATGGATGCGGGGTCCGTGAGGTCGGCGCTGGTGGACCCGGCGTCGGGGACGTCCTCGCCGCCGGCGGCGCCGAAGCCCTCCACGGGTTCCGCGCTGGCGTTGTACATGGCGAGGGCGGTGTCGAGGGTGCCGAGGACGGTGGTCTTCCCCACCTGTCCCACGAGGATCTCCTCCGCGTTGGAGCCGGAGGGGGAGCCGGTGGATGCGAGGTCGCCGCTCACGGTGAAGAGCACGAACTGGGCGTCGGGGTCCGCCAGGACGCGCATGGTCCCCACCTCGGTGCCGTTGGCGTCCTCGAACGTGCCGACCATGCTCACGCGTTGCGGGATCTCGCCCCCGTCGCTCTCCCCCTGGAGGCTGGAGAGCGCCTGACTGTACCGGGTGCGTGCCTCCGACGAGTCCACGTCGCCGTCGGTGGTGTCGGAGCCGTCGTCGGGTCCCGGCGCGTCCTCGAGGCACCCGGCGAGGGGTGCGGCGAGGATGAGCGCGAGCAGGACGAGGAGCTTGGTTCCCTGGTGCTTCCGCATGATGGGTCCACCCGAGTACCCCCACGGAACGGTTCCCCTACTTCAAGGGTTCGTTTCGGCTCGGGCGCCGTCTCCCCATGATGAGCACCGCCCCGATGGTGGAGCCCAGGACCATCAGGATGGTGGGGGCTGGCACGAGGCGGAGCCCCGTGGTCTCGTCCAGGAGATGGAGCTCGGGGGTGCCGTTCCCTTCGCGGGTGAGCGTGAGGGTGTCGCCGGGGGTGACGAACCCGTCCTCGTCGTGGTCCCGGTAGGTGAGGTGGTACCCGTCGCCCGAGGCCTCCCGGTCCTCCAGGGGGAGGCTCACGTGCGTGGTGAGGGTGCCCGCGCCGGTGCGGTTCACCACGTGCGCCGTGGCCTCCTCCAGGGCCACGAGGCCGGGGTGGTTCGAGGGTTGGATGGTCCAGGTGCGGGACGACCCGGTCCAGGTGCTCTCGTCGCCGCCGGGGAGGTTGTCGGGGGTGAGGAACGTGAGGCTGGCGGCGCGCAGGAGCGCATCCCGGTGGGGGTGGGTGGCGTCGGTCCCGTACCGGAAGGTGAGGTGGAAGCTCGTGGTCTCGGGTTGGGTGCCGTTGCCGTGGACGCGGCCCTCGGTGGATCCCCGCACGTCCAGGAGGTGCCCGGTGCCGGGGGCCAGGAGGAGGCGGGCCTCCACGTGCCCGGGTGCGGCTTGGTGCTCCAGCGTGACCTCGTGGACGGTGCGTCCCTCGTGCTCCACGGTGTCGTTGCCGGTGCGGGCTTCGGGGGGGAGGGAGTTCAGGAGGTCGAGGAGGTTGACGGGGTCGGTGAGTCCGCTGGGTTGGGGGGCGCGCGTCTCCGGCGAGAGGGCGTCGAGGCCCTCCACGGGGGGGAGGCTCGCGTTGTGGACGCTGGCGAGGGCGTGCGGAGGCCCCATGAGGAGGATGGAGCCCACGCGGACCGTGTGGAAGGTGGTGGCGTCGACGCCTGCTCCGAGGTCGGCGCCGTCGGTCTCCAGGGTGCTCATGGCGAGGGTCTGGGAGGCGTCCACGAGGACGGCGGCTGTGGTCGTGGTGGTGGCGCCGGTGGCGTTCGTGACCTCCACGGTGCTCTGGATGCTGAAGCGTGGAGCATCGGACCCGTTGCCCCGGAGCCCGCCCAGGGCTTCGTCGAAGGTGGGTGAGGTTCCGGGGGTGTCGTCCACGCTGCCGTCGCCGTCCCCGTTGCCTCCGGCTCCGTCGGGTGCGCCGGGCATCCCCTGGAGGCATCCGGGCATCACCAGGAGGAGGGTGAGGGTGAGCGCGAGCTTCCAGCGCATGGGTGCTCCCTGGACCCTCCAGCATCCTGCAACCTAAAGGTTCCGGAAGGGAAGAACAGCCGATGCATGCTCCTGGGTCGGGAGCGTGAAGGGTGCAGGGTCGGGAGCGTATCGGGAGGTTGAAGTAGGTGCGTGACGCTGGCGGGGTGGGGAAGCGACGTGGTCGAACCGATCCTTGCGTCAGCTGTGGGTGGGCTCGTGGCAACGTTGGTGATGGGTGTCATCGCCCGGTCCATGCTCACGGCCACCCAACCGTTACCGAGTCAGATGTTCGCGAGCCGGTTCATCAACGACCGGCCTCCGGAGGAGAACCGGACCATCGGGTGGGTCATCCACCTCGTGTACGGGACCCTCATGGGGGTCGTGTGGATCCTCTTCCTCACCGTGGTGCTCCCGAGCTTCGACGTCATCCCGCTCCTGTGGATCACGGGGTACGCCGTGGCGTGGGGCATCGTGCTGTGGCTCCTGAGCTTCTTCTGGATGGCGGTGGTGGGCACCCTGGACCAGTTGGAGGACGTACCCGCCGACGACAAGATGACGGAGATCGGCATCATCCTGCTCATGCACGTGGTGTACGGGGCGGTGCTGGGGCTCGTGACCGGGGTGCTCCTGTGAACGGTCTGGCCCCCGTTTCAACACGAACATCTTATTACCCCCGGCTCGTTTCACGGGGCTGGCGAACATGAGCGAGGCTGCCCACGGAGACCACGCGCATCATCTGAGCCCGTGGCCCATCCTCATCGGGACGGGGATACCCTTGACCCTGGCGGGGTTGCTGTGGCTCCCCCTGGGACCCATCCCGGGGCTCCTCTTGTTCCTCACGGGTCTTGGCGGATGGATCAAGACCACGATCCCGGACACCTCCACCAGTTGGGTGGGGAAGGCCAAGGAGGCAGCGGATTTCGACCTTGGCAACGTCAGCATCCGGAAGCTTGGCGTGTGGTTGTTCCTCGCCAACGAGACCGTGTTCTTCAGCGCGCTCATCAGCACCTCCTGGAGCATCCGCACGCAGACGGCGAACTGGGCGGCGCCCGGTGAGGTCCTGAGCATCCCCATCACGGCTGTCAACACGTTCATCCTCATCGTGTCGAGCTTCACCGTCGTCATGGCGCTCGACCAGGCTCAGCAGGGGAACCTCGAGAAGATGCGGCGGTACCTCGTGGCCACCCTCATCGGCGGCATCACCTTCCTGAGCATCCAGGCCTTCGAGTACTGGGAGCTCTGGCATCACGGCCTGAAGCCCTTCGCGGCGCCCCACGGCGTGGACACGGCCTACGGGGCCACGTTCTACACGCAGACGGCGTTCCACGGCGCTCACGTTACGGGGGGCGTCATCGGGCTGGCGTACCTCGTGTACAAGGCCTACAGCGGCCACTTCACGCAGGAGAACCACGAGGCCATCGAGCTCGTGGGGCTCTACTGGCACTTCGTGGATGTGGTGTGGATCCTGCTGTTCACCATCGTGTACCTGATCTGAGGGATGACCATGGCTGGAGACCACGACGGTTCGCAAGTGAAGACGTACGCCATCATCATGGGCATCCTGGCGGTGCTCACCCTCATCGAGGTGTACACGCCCCAACTCGCCGCCCGCAACCTCGTGGTGCCGCTCCTCATGGCTATCGCCGTGGCGAAGGCGGCCTTCGTGGTGGCGTACTACATGCACGTGAAGTACGAGCCGAACTTCATCCGCATCATCCCCGCGGTGCCCCTGGTCTTCGTCATCCTGCTCCTGCTGGCGCTGGTGTACGCCATCTGAGCGGGCGGCCGTGCGAGCACGTTCTCGACCCCCACCCCCCCTCTTCTCTCCCTCCTCCATCTCCTCGCTCCACCTCTTGACCTATAGTCCCCTATAGGTCCCTATAGGTGAGTTGTGGGGGGGGTTACCGCTACCATCCACCCACACATCCATCCACCCTCCTCCTCACCACAAGCATCAGGAGGGGCGGCGGTGCCGGGCGGCGGGGCGGGGTGTACAGCTTCGGCCGGAGCGAAGCCCGGCCGAAGCTGGGGGTGTCCTGGAGCAGCGCGCAGCGCAGCGCCCCGGAGGGCGGTTCGTCAGAGGCGAGGTACGAGCCGACGGGCGAAGCGAGCACTGTTCCAGGATCGCGACCGTGGGCGCGCAGCGGACACGGTCGGAGGTGGCGGGGAGGAGCCGAGCCGGAGGCGGTCTAGAGCAGCGCGCAGGGCGCGCGGGCGGAGGTGGCGGGGCGTGTTGCCGCAGGCTGGAGCGACGGCTCAGCGGGCGGCGGGGACGCTCCAGGAGGCCATACCGACGAACCTGGAGGGAGGACAGCCTGGAGCAGGGCTGCGCGGCAGGAGGAGGAAGAGGAGGAGGAGGGGAAGGGGAGAAGGGGCGGGGAGGGGGTGCCTATCCGCCGGAGACGTTGAGGGTGGCCACAGGCTGGTCGTCCACGGTGACGTTCCACGAGCCGGCGGTGTCCGCCGTGAAGCGGAGGTCGGCGGTGGCGCCGGTGGCGATCTCCTCCGTGGTGAGGTTGTAGGGCGCGGGGACGTCGAGGGTGTGGGAGCTCGTGCCGTTGTTGTGCACGATCCACGTCGTGAGGTCCCCCCGGGTGTAGTTCAGCGTGCTGGGGGTGAGGGTGGTGTTCCCGTCCTCGTCCGCGATCTCCACGTGCCGCACCTCGCCCTTGTCCACGGGGAGCCCGTAGGAGCGCTCCCGGGTGCCCTTCTCGAAGACGATGATCTCGCCCTTCATGGCGTGGTGGCCTGCGCCACAGAACTCAGCGCACTGCACGCCGTACGTGCCGGCCTCCGCCTTGAGGTCCAGGCTGTTGATGCGGGGGCGGTCCGGGACCTCCGCGTTCCGGAGGCTCTCGCAGGCCTCGTCCCCGACGACGCTGGTGTCGAGCTTGATGCCGAGGTTCGGCACGTAGAAGCTGTGGATCACGTCGCAGGAGGCCACGTGGAGGCGGAAGGTCTGACCCTCCTCGATGTGAAGGTTCACGAAGGTGTTGGACCCGTCGGGGTACACGTACTGCCAGCTGAACTGCGTGCCGATGACGGCGATGTCCACCTGGTCCTTCGTGTCCTCCAGCGGGGCCGCGGTGCCCATGCGGTCCATGGCTTGAGCGGTGACGACCCCGAGGTAGATGAGGACGATGGCGGTGGCGAGCGTCCACGTGATCTCGAGGGTGTTGTTGTGGGTGAACCAGCTCCCCTCGGACTCGTCGTCGTGGCTCGTGCGGTACTTGGCGATGATGTAGACGAGGACGCCGAGGACCACGATGCTGATGACGATGCTCATCCAGCCCACGAGCACGTAGAGGTCCGTGATCTCCCGTTGCGCCTCGTTCCCGGCGGTGGGGAAGGTCCCGCCGTGGCCCCCGTCGGCGGCCACGGTGCCGGAGAAGGCGGTGAGCAGGATCATAGCGAGGAGCGCCGCGGCAGGCACCGCCAAGCGCTTGCGGGCCGTGGCGTCGTTCGTGGGTGGCAGCCGGGGGAGCATCCGTTGCGGAAGGGCGGGAGACCCGTATAAGGTTTTCACCTTGCTCGTGCTGGAGCCAGCGCCACGTGGCGGCTGGAGCCTGCGGGACATAACAAAATATATGACGCTCGGCGCGGGTTGCGGGGGAGGAACCGGAGGGACCCAGTTGACCAACGACGACACGGATCATGCGTCCTCGGACCACGCCCACGAGGAGGAGGTCAGCTGGTGGAAGGAGTGGCTGTGGACCACGAACCACAAGAACATCGGGATCCTCTACATCAGCGCGGCGCTCGTGTTCCTCTTCATCGGGGGCGCTGCGGCCATGCTCATGCGCCTGGAGCTCATGTTCCCCGGTGTCCAGTACCTGGACCCGGACTTCTACAACGCGCTCTTCACGGTGCACGGCACCCTCATGATCTTCCTCGTGGTCATGCCCCTGGCCGCGGGCTTCGCCAACTACCTCATCCCCCTCATGGTGGGCGCGCCGGACATGGCCTTCCCGCGGCTCAACGCGTTGAGCTTCTGGCTCATCCCGCCGGCGGGCCTCCTCATCGTTCTGGGCGCCCCGAGCATCGGGTGGACCGGGTACTCGCCCCTCACGGACACGGCCTTCACCCCCGGGTACGGGGTGGACTTCTGGGTCATCGGGTTGTTCACCCTGGGCATCGCGTCCACCCTGGGCGCCATCAACTTCATCGTCACCATCGTGAAGATGCGGCGGCCGGGCATGGACTTCATGAAGCTGCCGCTCTTCATCTGGGCGTGGCTCACCACGGCCGTGCTCCTGGTGCTGGCTTTGCCGGCGCTGGGGGCCGCGGGCGCCATGCTCTTCCTGGACCGCCACTTGAGCACCACGTTCTTCAACGCCGCCAACGGTGGCAACCCGCTCCTGTGGCAGCACCTGTTCTGGTTCTTCGGTCATCCTGAGGTGTACATCACGATCCTGCCCACCTTCGGCATCGTGAGCGAGGTGCTTCCGAAGTTCAGCCGGAAGCCCCTCTTCGGGTACAAGTCCATGGTGTGGGCCATCGTCAGCATCGCCTTCCTGGGCTTCGTCGTGTGGGCGCACCACATGTTCACGAGCGGTGTGGACCCCCGCATCCTGCTGGGGTTCATGATGATGACCATCGCCATCGCCATACCGACGGCTATCAAGATCTTCAACTGGATGGCGACGATGTGGGGTGGGAACCTCGTGTTCAAGACCCCCATGTTGTTCGCGGTGGGCTTCATCGCCACGTTCTTCCTCGGTGGCGTGAGCGGCGTCTTCAACGCCGTCATCCCCCTGGACTTCGCCCTCCACGACACGTACTGGGTGGTGGCGCACCTGCATTACGTGATGTTCGGCGGTGTCCTCATGGGGCTCTTCGCGGGCATCTACTACTGGTTCCCGCTCATGAGCGGCCGCATGTACAACGAGTCCCTGGGGAAGTGGCACTTCTGGCTCACCTTCATCGGGTTCAACGTGACGTTCTTCCCCATGCACTTCCTGGGGACCCTCGGCATGCGGCGCCGCATCGTGGACTACGCGGTCCAGTTCGCGGACCTGAACCTGGTGGCGAGCCTCGGAGCCTTCCTGCTGGGCGCCTCCCAGCTCCTTCTGGCGTGGAACCTCATCCAGAGCGTCCGCAACGGTGAACCCGCCGAGCAGGACCCGTGGGGCGGCCCCGTGCCCGGGCCCGAGTGGCGTCCGGACCTCCTCTACGACCCCGTGCACGGCACCGTGGAGGAAGCGGAGGAGTACGACCAGTCCGAGTACCTGACGATGTAGGGCTTGCGGCCGCCGCTTGGTCGGTGGCTCCCGTCGCGGCTCCCTTCCCCCTCCCTTC
>CAZDGP010000034.1:0-17614 GCA_964505085.1 uncultured Thermoplasmatales archaeon | reverse complement strand
TCTCTTCCATCCTGGCCGAAGTGCACGTGCGCCGTACCCACTTCCTCTTCTCACCCCGTCTCAGGAGGAAGTGGGCCAGCGCCCCGAACCCGCCTGCGCCGCACCTGCCCCGTCGCCCCGCCCGAAGCTCCCAACCCGCAACCCTTAACCTACCGGCTCACGCTTCCCCAGGCGACGATGACGACCTTCCGGACCGCCTCCACCCCCGTGCTCGCCGTGCTCCTCGTGCTCACCGCCCTGGCCGCCGCGGGGTGCGTCGAAGCGTACGAGCCCGCGCGCGTCCCCCCCAACGAGCTCCCCGGGGGATGGGTTGCCGAGGAGGCCATGGTGGAGGGCGGCGACGGTGACCTCCGCGTCACCGTGCACCCCTACCGGAGCCAGGAGCGCCTCGGGGAGGAGGGTCCGCCCACCGCCGCCCTGGGCGTGGCGAGCATCAACGACCTCCCCGTGGTGGACGAGGAGCGCCTTCTGAAGGAGACGCGTCAGGACCAGGTGGAGCGCCTCCTCGACCTCATCCGCGCCGACGACCGCGTGAAGTCCGTCGAGCTCAGCGACTGGCGGGAGGGCAACCACACCGTCCGCGACGGCGAGACAGCCACCACGCGCACCGCCCGCCTCACCGCCGTCGTCCAACCCGAGGGCAGCCCCGCAAGCCGCGAGGTCGCGGGGAACGTCACCCTCTGGTTCTGGCGCGACGCGGAGCAACCCATGTGGGTGGTGGCCGGCGGCTACGCCCTGGAGGGGGGGAGCTCAGGGTCATGGAGCACCGTCACCGGGCTCCTCGCTGACCACGTCGCCTGCCACGACCACCCGTGACCCCCGTGACGGGGTCAAGGGGAAACCTTTAAACGTGACATCCGGACTTCCTGGGTACGATGCCTGATAGCCGCGAGGAGCTCCCCCGGGAGGCCATCGTCACCACCCTGGAGGAGCTCGACAAGTGGCGGCGGCGACGCCGGGAGCTCCAGGAGGAGCTCGAGAAGGTGGACCGCCAGGTATCCTACTACGAGTCCCTGGCCCGGGAGATGAAGCGCAACGTCCAACCTCCCCGGGTGGCGGACATGCTCAAGGCGCTCTTCAACTTCTGAGGCGGCGCTCCGCACCGTCTCCCGTCGTCAGCTTGCCAGAGCGCCCGCTGGCGGTGTCGCCACCGCTCCGTCGGTTCGTGCCTCACCACCGGAGCCCCGCCGGCCCTTCGGGCTCGTTCTGCATCGACGATGCTCCGCATCGCCTGCTTCGAACTCCTTGCCAGCGGGCGCTCTGTCTGCGCTGACACGGCACCATCTCGGCCTCCTACGTCGGCCTCCATGGCGCCGCCCGAGCAACGCTCGGGTCGGTCCGACGGTGCGTCGCACCGCCTAAGAAGTTCGTAGGGAAGAAGAGGGAACGATGGGGGTAGGGTGGGGGTAGGGTCCTACTCCTCCGTGAGCTGCATGATGGCCTCGGCGGGTTCGCCGTCGGCGGCCTCCAGCGCCTCCATGGCCTCCTCCTCGGAGACGCCGGTCTGGCTCGTCACGAGCTCCACGTCCTCCTCCGTGAACGAGGGGCCCGAGTCCTTCGCCTCGCCACCGGCCTTCGGCTCCTCCCGGGGCGAGCCCACGATCTGGTACGTGGTGGAGCCCTGGGCATCCATGATGGTGACCTCCGCCTCGTCGAAGACGATGCGACGGTCCGCGGTCTCGATGATCACCTGCTCGACATCCTCCACCTCCTCGATGTCGATACCGAGCTGCTTCATCATCTGCTGGAGCTTCTTCGGGTTCATTCCGCCGCGGCCGCCCATCCCTGGGAACATGGGGTCACCGGTCCCCCATGCGAGGTGGGGGTTAAGAACCTAACGCCCGCTGGAGGGCCGGACGCGCTTCGTGGCCTTTATCTCCCCTGCACCCCATGACCGGGTGCCATGGCGCTTCCCCTCCGCGAGATCCCCGTGCTCGACCGCAACGCCGAGGCCCTGGGCGTCACCACCCGCACCCTCATGGAGCACGCCGGGGAGGCCGTCGCCCGCCACGTGCGCGAGGAAGCCCCCGACGGTCCCGTGGTGGTGCTCGCGGGCCCCGGGAACAACGGCGGCGACGGCATGGTCGCAGCCCGGCACCTCCTCCAGGCGGAGGACCCCCCCACCGTCACCGTCGCCACACCCGTCACAGGGGGCCGTTTCAAGACGCGCCTTGCCCACCGGGCGTACCAGGACCTCCCCGACGCCGTGGAGGTCCACACCGGCGTCGACGACGCCACCGTGCGCGGGCTCCTCGAGGACGCCGGCGCAGCCGTGGACGCCCTCCTCGGCGCAGGCATCGAGGGCGAGCCGCGGGGCGTCTACGGGGAGCTCGTGGACGCCCTCAACGACGCCGCCGGCCACGTGGCAAGCGTGGACGTGCCCACGGGCCTGGGCTCCCACCGCGCCGTGGTACCCGACGCCACCGTGACGTTCCACGACGTGAAGGAGGGCATGACGGAGGCGAACAGCGGCACCATCCACGTGGAGGACATCGGCATCCCCCCGCAGGCCGCCACCCACACGGGCCCCGGCGAGCTCACCCTCTACCCCGCCGCCGATCCCCAACGGCACAAGGGCCAGGGCGGGTTCGTCCTCGTCATCGGCGGCGGCCCCTACCACGGCGCCCCGGTGCTCTGCGGCCTCGCCGCCATGCGCACCGGCGCCGACCTCAGCATCGTCCTCACCCCCGAGAAGGCCGCCCCCGCGGTGCAGGCGGCAAGCCCCAACCTCGTGGTGCGCACCCTCCGGGGGGAGGACCTGGACTTCGAGGACCCCCAGAACCGCGTCACCCTCAACCTCTGGATGGAGAAGGCCGACAGCGTCGTCATCGGACCCGGGCTCGGTCGCTTCAACGTCACGAAGCAGAGCATCCACCACGCGGTGGAGCGCGCCGGCCGATCGCCAACTCCCCTGGTGGTGGACGCCGACGCCCTCTGGGCCATGGGGGACCACCCCGAGCTCCTGGGCTCCCACGTGGTGGTGACGCCCCACGCCAACGAGTTCCGGGAGCTCACCGGCGAGGATGCTCCCGCCGACCCCGAGTCCCGGGGCGAGCTCGCTGCGGGCTTCAGCCGCGAGACGGGAGCCACCGTGCTCTTCAAGGGCCCCGTGGACGTGGTGGCGAGCGGGGACCGGCTCCGGTACAACGCCACCGGCACGCCGGCCATGAGCGCCGGCGGCACCGGCGACGTCCTCGCCGGATGCGTGGGGGCGCTCCTTGCCAAGGGCCTCGCACCCTTCGAGGCTGCCCGGGTGGCCGCCTACCTCGCCGGCCGGGCCGGCGAGCGGGCTGACGAGGACCTGGGGGAGGGGTTGGTGGCGAGCGACCTGCTGGAGCCCATCGCCCGGGAGCTCCGGAGCCACCGGAGCACGTGACGGGGCTATGTCAAATCCCGCATCCAAAAGCTTCATATAGGTCCTGGGGGACTCGGAGGGCGCAGCAGCCTGGTACCCGGTCGCATGACCCCGGTCCCTTGGGAGGTTCCAGGGGGCCGGAGTTCGCAAGACCTAAATAAGCCAGAGCTCCTGCTTGAACCCCCCATAAGGTGAGGCGACCCATGGACACGACCACGCTAAAGAAGGGCCTCCTGGCCCTGCTCGTAATCTTCGGGCTGACGGTGGGCTCCACCCCCGTATCAGCCCAGCTCAGCGGCGCTCCGACGAACACCGAGGTAGTCCCGGGCGACCCCGGGGGCCCCGTACAGCCCCTGAGCGACCTCGCTCGGATCCCCGTCGTCATCAACTACCGCTACAGCCCCGGCGGCGCGGACCTCGTGGCCACCCCCATCAACGTGGAGATCACGAACAACCCCTCGTGGATCACCGCCACCATGAGCCCCTCCACGGTGTACGCGCCGGTGGAGGAGACCAACCAGGACGGTCAGCAGACCGTCCAGGTGGAGTCCACCCTCGTGCTCCAGACCACCGCCGACGCCCCCGCCTTCCAGCAGGGCAACGTGCAGATCCAGGCCACCGCCCAATCCAACGGCAACATGGAGGGCTCCAGCGGCACCGCCACCGTGGCCGTTACCGCCGGCTTCTACAGCATCCTCAACGCCCAGACGCCCCAGAAGGTCGTCACGGCCCGTCCCCAGCAGAAGGTGGACCTGCCCATCACCATCACGAACCTGGGCAACGCGAACACGAACGTCTTCCTGGACATCGAGAGCGGTGACGAGAAGCTCATCCAGAACACGGTGCTCCCCAGCCCCGTGACGGTCCCCAGCAAGCAGCAGGGGTCCAAGGACAACACGCAGACCGTGCTCGTGCAGGTGCAGACCCCCTTCAAGAACGGGTACATCAACGAGCCCGGGGTGCTCAGCATGAAGATCAGCTCCACCTACGCCCTGGACCAGAGCGTCAAGGGCATGTCCACGCGGGTGAGCAGCTTGATCACCACCAAGGGCTTCTACGTGCCCGGCCCCACCATGCCAGCCATGTTGGCGAGCCTCCTGGGCGTGGCCCTCGTCATGGGCCGCGGCCGGTTCACCGACGACGAATGACGGGGTCCATGGTCGCCTCCCTCCCCCCCTTCCTTCCCCCCTTCCACATCTTCAGGGCCTGGTCCCATGACCGAGCATCGTGAGCACCCCGGAGCGCGCCCCCAGGGCCGGACCCCCAGGGTCCGGCGCCGCATCCTCGCGCCCATGGTGCTCCTCCTCGTGCTCCTCACCGCCTCCGCCACCCCCGCCGTCGCCCAGGAGGAACGCACGGGGCTCTGGCCCACCGACTACCTCGAGGGCCAGCTCTCCGTCGACGAGGGCCTCGTGGACGTCCCGCGCCTAGGCCAAACCCCCGTGGGGTTCACGCTCAGGGACATCTCGGGAGACAACCAGCAAGGCCAGAGCGTCCGGCACCTCTACAACATCCGCGTCACCGTGGAGACCCCGGGCGTCCGCGGGTGGAGCGCCGGCGCCTCCCCCGCCAGCGGCCTCATCGAAAGCGGGGAGACGGTGCAGGGCACCGTCATCGTCCGCACCGGCGCCATCGTGGACCACCACACCGTCACCCTCAACGTGACCTCCATCCTCTACGGGGCGGAGGGCGCCGTGGACGTGAGCCACACCCTCCTCCAGGCCCGCGTCATGCCCTTCCCCTCCACGAGCCTCACCGTGGAAGGGGCGCCCCCCACGGTGGAGCCCGACGAGATCACCACCCTGGACCTGCGCGTCACGAACCTCGACGTGTACCCCGACACCTTCAACCTCGATGCCGCGTTCCTGGGGCCCGGGTGGAGCATCGGGGTGCCTGACCAGGTCTCCCTCCTCGGCGGCGAGACCCGGGTGGTCCCCATCAACATCAAGGCCCCCAACGAGCGCTTCTACTACCTCGGGGACTCCTCCGCGTTCTCCGTGAACGCCACGAGCCTCCGGGACACCAGCGGAAGCCAACTCGACAGCGTCTGGTACAGCGCCAAGGTCCAGGGCCTCTACGTCCCCGGGTACATGGTTCCCGTCATCCCCCTGGGCATCCTCCTCATCGCCATCCTCATCGGCCGCAGCCGACGACGGATGGAGCGGCGAAGCCACGAGAAGGGGGTACCCCGCAAGCCCCAACCGAGCCCCCGGGAGGAGGTGCTCCTCTCGGAGCTCGAGGAACGGAACCCCGACGCCGCCAAGGAGAAGCAACGCCGCCTGGAGGAGGAGTACGCCGCTCGCAAGGCCCTCTACCCCGACCACCGGGAGCGCCAGCTCGAGCCGCTGCCCGTCCCCGGCCAACGTTCCCAAGAGGAGCCTGAGGAGGAACCCGACGAGGACGCGGATGCGGAGCCCCACGAGCCCCAACCCGCTGCTCCACCCGAACCCCCCGGGGAGCCTGATGAGCCCTCCGACGACGCCGACGAAGCGGAGGATGGGGACGTGGACGCCCGTCGCCGGGAGCTCCTGGAGCGGAAGCGCAAGCTGCTGAAGCGCCGCCTCGAGGCCCGTCGCCGGGAGCTCGAGGGTGACGCGAACGCCGACGATGACGCCACGTAACGTTTATCCACCCACAACCCCACGGTGACCCCCCATGCGCTGGCGACTCCCCATGATCCTCGGAGCACTCCTCCTCGGTGGGGCCCTCCTCTGGGGATCGGGCCTCCTGGCGGGCGAACCCGTCGTGGTGGCGCAAGCCCCCTCCAAGGGACGCGGCATGAGCATCGCCGTGGCCACCCACGCTGCCCTGGGCGTCTCCATGGACTCCACCCTCAGCTTCGAGATCCGGTACCAGGGCGAGGTCGTGTACCCCCGGTACGGTGTCGGCGGGGAGCTCCGAACGCGGGAGGGCCTCGCCACCGCCTTCGTGCCCTACGCGGAGTTCGTGCAGGGCAACGGGAACTACCAGGTGGTGGTGGAGAACGGGGCACGGTCCGACGTCGGTCAAGCCGACGTCCGCAAATGGGTGAACTTCGTCTACCTCAAACCCTACGTGCAGGACAACGAGACCTTCACCGTGGACGCCGTGCTCGAATGGGGATCCGGCGGCAACGCCAACCAGCGCGTGGTGGCCGAGGGCGAGCTCCAGCTCGAGATCCGGTACCGGGGCGAGAACGGCACCCTGAACCAGAGCGCCCACGTCCTCAACACCTTCACCCCTGGCGACCGCACCTTCACGCGGGTGGCCTTCCCCGTGGAGGACATGGCGAACTTCAGGGGCGAGGGGTGGTACAGCGTCCACGCGACCTTCGACAACGCCCAGGCCCAGGGGAACCTCGGCGTGGGGAACGACCCCACCATGGACCTCCGCGACCCCCCGCAGCACTGGGTCTGGGTGGACGCGCCCCAGGACGATAGCGATAGCCTTATCCCCGACCTTCCACCTGGGGAATCCAGATGAAGCGACGGTCCCTCCTCCCCCTGTTCCTCGCCGTCTCCCTCCTCCTCGCCGGCTGCACCTCCACCGGCACCGACTCGGACGGCGACGGGTTATCCAACGAGGACGAGCGGAAGGGCTGGGCGGTGGCCGCCACCACCCCCACGGGGGACATCGTGCGCGACGTCGACTCCAACCCGGACAAGAAGGACACCGACGGCGACGGCCTCAGCGACCTGGAGGAGTTCCAGGCCGGCACCGACCCCCGGGACGTGGACACCGACGACGATGGGTTGCTGGACGGACCCAACGTCACCGTGGAGGACGACGAGAAGAAGCGGGCGCGCTTCATGGAGGAGGGGATCCTCACCGCCCCAGACGACCCCAACACGTTCCTGGGGGAGGCCGGGTTCTGCGTGAACGGCCTGGACCCCCTTCACCACGACAGCGACCAACCCATCAAGGACGGCCTCTCCGACGGGGAGGAGCTGGAGGGCTGGACCGTCCACCTGGCGGACGACACCATCTACCAGGTTGCGTCCTCCCCCTGCACGCCCGACGGGGACCGGGACAGCCTCGCCGACGACGACGAACGCGAGCGTGGCACCGACCCCACGGAACCCGACACCGACGGGGACGGCGTGGAGGACGCACTGGATGCCGACCCCCTCCGGGACCTCCACGTCACCGTTCGCGTGACGGAGATCACGCTGAAGCGGAACCTCGACACCGAGGGAGGCGCCGACCTCCGCTTCACCCTCCAACTGGAGGATGCCCAACGCACCGTCTCCCGGGACGTGGACTCCACCGGAACCTACGACGTGGATGTCGTCCTCCGCCACGTGAACGTGGACGACTCCAGCGCCTACTACCACGAGCGCGTCGTCTCCTCCTTCCTCCGCATCAACGACGAGGACCTCAACAGCGATGAGGGCGTGAGGTTCCACGGCAGCGAGAGCACCGTCCGCCTGGCCATCGATCTCTTCGGCGGCAACCTCACCGTGAAGGACGACCTCGTGGGCACGAACCTCCAGGCCACCCTCGAGGGGAACGACGCCCGGGTGAAGGTGAGCGTCACCGTCGAGGGACGGTAGATGGGGACCGGGACCGGCTCGGGTCCCCTGCCCTCCCGCCGCGTGGCCCTGGGGCTCACGATCCTCGCAGCGATCATCTGGGGGACGAGCTTCCCCGCCAACGACCTGGGCCTCCGGGTGCTCCATCCCGCCACCTTCGCCTTCAGCAGGTTCCTCCTCGCCGGTGTGAGCGCTACGCTCCTCGCGAGCCTCACGGGACGCATGGACTGGAGCCTCGGCCGCGAACCGTGGATCTGGGGGTTGGGGCTCCTCAACGCCGTGGGGTTCCTCCTCCAGTACGTGGGGCAGACCACCACCACGCCCGCCCACGCCGCGCTCTTCGTGAACCTCGACGTGCTCTGGGTGGCACTCGTCAGCGTCGTCCTCTTCCGGGAGCCCCTCACGCCCCGCCGCGGGAGCGCCGTGGCCCTGGCGCTCGCGGGAGGCGTGCTCCTCCAGGCCGACGGCGGTAGCCTGGCGGAGGTCTTGGCAAGCGGCTCCCTCCGGGGGGACCTGGCGGCCCTCGCCGGCGGCATCGCGTGGGGAGGGTACATCCTCTGGAACAAGCACGCGGTGGACCACGACGTGGCCGTGGTCCCCCTCGTCACATGGACCTTCCTCACCACCAGCGCCTGGCTCGCCCCCGTGGCACTATGGAGCGGGTCCGCCGTCCCCGCCACGCCCCTGGCGTGGGGGAGCATCCTCTACCTGGGTCTCGCGTGCACGCTCCTCGCCTACGGCGTGTGGACGTGGGGCCTCCGGAGCGTCACCGCTACCGCCAGCGCCATCATCCTCCTCCTGGAGATCGCCGTTGCCGCCGGCATCAGCATGGTCCTGGGGTGGGAGAGCTTCACCCTCGTGTCGGGGCTGGGTGGGGTCCTCGTCATGGTGGCCATCCTCCTGGCGAGCCTCCCACGCCGTGTTGCCGCTTCTGGGAAGGATCGGGCTTAGTACCCGAAGATGAGGACCGCCAGCAGTACGATGAGGGCGATGACCCCCACGTAGGCGAGCTTGCTCCACCGCCACACCTTCGCCCCGTCCAGGGGAAGCACCGGGATCATGTTGAACCCCGCGAGGAAGAGGTTCACGAAGGCCACCACCTCCCACAGGTTCCCCACACCCCCGGCGCCGATGGCCTCGCCACCGCCGAAGGCGAAGGGCACCGCGATGAACCCGATGGCGAGGTTCACCATGGGGCCCACGATGCTGATGACGCCGCTGTCCTTCTCCGTGGCGTGACCGAGGATGTAGACGGCACCCGGCGCGGCGAAGACGATGCCGGTGGCGGCGCTCACCGCCAGGGCCATGAGGAGGCCGCCGGGGCTCGCCCGGAACTCCGCCCACATGTGCTTCCACTGCGCCACCACCTTGTGCGCGAGCTCGTGGAGCACGAAGGCGGTGAAGACGATGACGGTGCTCCAGGGGAGGATGTCCAGGAGCGCGAACCAGTCCACGTCCCCGCCGAAGAGCACGCTCTGGGCGGTGAGGGCGAAGCTGAAGGCGGCGCTCAGCACGAGGACGCTTGCTCCCAGGTGGAGGAGCTCCTTCCAACTGAACTCGATGCCGGGGCGGTCCGCGTGCACGTGGGGTTGGCGGTCGTCACGCATGGTAGGTCCTCACAGCGCGCTGGTCGTCTCCTGGACGCGGGATAGGAGGTAGCTCCCGCCCACGAAGAACCCCACCATGGCCCCGAGGTTCGTGAGGGCCGTCACCAGGAGCACCCGCGTGAGGCGATTCTCCCGGAACTCCTTCAGGGTTTCCATGGTGCCGATCTCCTCGAAGTCCACGACGCGGGGCGTGCGGATCCACGCCTCCACGGCGCCGGCGAACCACCCGGTGGCCAAGGCTGGGTGGAGCACGCCCACGGGAGCGGCCAGGAAGGCCGTGAGGATGCTCAGGGGGTGGCCGCCGGCGAGGGCGCACCCGATGGCGCTGGGGATCCCCGTGATGAGGGTGAAGGTGAGGAGCTGCTCCCCCAGCTGCGCGTAGTCCTGCGTCATCACCGCCTGCACGGTGAGGAGCACGAGCACCGCGATGATGGCTCCCGTGAGGGTCCACCCCACGAGCTTCCCCACGCTGAACCGCTTCTCGGGGACGTGGTCGATCTCCTCCAGCGGCGGCAGGGTCTCGGGGCGCTCCAGGTACCGGCGCACCCCCTCCAGGTGCCCGGCGCCCACCACGGCCACGATGGGTCCGTCGGCCCGCTCTCGGGCCTCGTGGATGCGCCGCGCGAGGTAGGCGTCGCGCTCGTGGATGAGCACCTCGCTCACGCTGGGCGCGAAGGCGGCGAGCTCCTCCATCATCTCCGTGACGACGTCCTCCTCCATCATCTCCTCGATGTCCACGTCCTGGGCGTCCTCGTCCTCCACCCCCAGGAGGGCCTTCCACATCTCCCACGCGACCCGGAGCTTCTCCCGGAACCCCATGTGGTGCCAGGCGCGCTTCAGCGTGACACCGATGTTCCGGTCCGCCAACACCACCTCGGCGCCGGCGGCGTCGGCCTCCTCCATGGCGGCCTTCATCTCGCTCCCGGGCTCCACGCCCGTTTCGCGGGCGATGCGCCGCTGGTAGCTGGAGAGCACGGCCTGAGCCAGCACGAGGGTGGACTTCCCGCCCTTGATGATCTCCGTCACGGGGGTCTCCTCCCAGTTGCGGCGGTCCATGAGCGCGTCGCGGCGGTCCGCATCCAGCTCCACGGCCACCACGCTGGGTTGCACGCGCTGGATCACCTCGCGAACCTCGTCCACGCTCCGCTGGCTCACGTGGGCGGTACCTACCAGGACGACGTCGTCGACCTCCACTTCGATACGGGGGTCCCCCTTGCGTGGGTCCCCGAGAGGGTGCCTGGGGTATAACGGTTCCTCTTCCCGACAGACACGAGGATGGAAGAAGAGGAGAGGGGGGAGGAAGAGGGGGGGTTCGCCGGGGGGTTCAGTCCCGGCGGGTGAGGGACAGGGCCACGAGGGCCGCGCCCACGGCGCCTATGGCGGCCACGGCGCCGAAGCCGGGCGCGCCGTTCTCGCCGTTGTCGCCACCGTTGTTCTTCTGCTCCTCGCTGGCGAAGACAGCGCCCGCCATGCCGGCGGACTTGTGGGGGGTGCACCAGTAGCCCTCGCCGCCGGTGAAGGGGTAGTCGCCCTCGGCGGGGGTGGTGACCTGGAACGTGGTGTTCTCGCCGGCGTTCACGTACCGGTCGTTCCCTTGGGTGTCCTCCCATCCGAAGACGAGGTTGTGGCTCGCCGCCGTGTCGTCGGCGCCGATGAGGGTAACCTCGTACGTGGTGTCGGGGCTGAGGATGAGGGCAGGGTTCTGCCCGTCGTACCCCTCGACGGTGAACCAGTAATCGCCTCCGTCGTCGTGGGCGGTCACGGTGAGGTGCTCGGCGCCGCCGTGGGCTCCGGCGCTGGGTGCGAGGGCCGCACCTGCCAGGAGGAGGAGCCCCGCGGTGAGCAGGATGCTGTGCTTGGTGTTCATGAAGGTGTCACCGCCGGCGGAATAGAGGGCTTAGCCAAATAGCTTTGGGTTCGTTCTCGCCCGTGGGAAGACCACGTGGGGCCGGGTGCTCCCGGTCCGACCCATGGGGCGGACGTCACTCGTCCTCGCCACGTTCCTCCATGCCCAGGACGGTGAGGAACTGCTTCCGCACCGCGTCCTTCGCGAGCTTCTCCAGCGCCTCCCGCTCCTCCACGTCCCCGAAGATCCCGAGGGTGATCTGGCCCCCGGCGCTCCGGGCGTGGCCCCCGGCGTTCTTCTTGCCGAAGGCCCGCGCCAGCGCCTCACCGAGGTTCACGCGCACGTCGTTGCTCCGGCCGCTCAGGTGGATCACGTCGTCCACGATGCCGTAGACGAGCACCGTGCTCACGCCCTCGAGCTCCAGGAGGAAGTCCGCCGCCTGGGGGAGCGTGTCCCGGTCCCGGATGAACCCCACGTGGGTGAGGAGCGTGCTCCCGTGCACCTCCCGGTTCATGATGGCCCGGCCCAGGACGTCGATGGTGTCGCCGCTGCGGGGCGGCGTCTCGATCTTCTGCAGGAGGTCCATGTCGGCGAAGTTCGCCAGGAAGCTCGCGGCGCTCATGTCCTCCGCCGTGGCACCCCCCGTGAACCCCTGGGTGTCGGTGCGGATCCCGTAGAGGAGCGCCACCGCCAGCGGGGGTTCCACGGGGATGTCCAGGCGCTGGAGGTAGTTCGTGAGGATGGTGCACGTTGCGCCCACGCCGCTTCGCACCTCCACGAAGTCCGCGATGACGTCCTCCTGGTCCACCTGGTGGTGGTCGAAGATGAGGTTCGGCACCACCTCCCGCGGCAGGCTGTTGTTCCGGCCAGGCACGCTGCAGTCCACGAGCGCCACCTTGTCGTGGCGGTTCACGATGTCCAGCACGTCGGTCTTGGGCGTGATGGGGGTGAGGTCGATGTCCAGGAGGTTCACGAAGGCCCGGTTCTCCTGGTGACCCACGTTCCCCCCGTAGAAGATCTCGGACTCCGTCTCGAAGTGGTCGCAGATGGCCTTCAGCGCGTACCCGCCGCCCAGGGCGTCGGGGTCCGGGTTGTCGTGGAGGAAGATGGCGACGCTCTCGGCGCTCTTGATGATGTTCGTGAGGGTCGTGCCGGTGCGGGCAACCTCCCACTCCTGGAGGCTCCGGAAGACGCTCCGGGCGATGACGTCGCTGGGTTGGATCACCACGTCGGCGCCGGCCTTCTCGAAGGCCTCACCGCTCACGGGGTCTAGGGCCCGGACGACGATGAAGGAGCGGGGGAACTCGCCCTTGATGTACTCGATGGCCTCGAGGTTCGCCTCCATGTCGCTGCTGAGGAGCAGGAGGCTGTTGGCCTCCGAGATCTGCTCCCGGTGGGGCTTAAGCTCCTCGAGGCTCCCCACCACGGCGTCCATCTCGCTGTCGCGGAGGTCCTCCACGCGCTTCTCGGACTTGTCGATGATGAGGATGTCCTTGCCGTGGCTCTGGAGGAGCTTCGCCGTGTTGTAACCCACGGAACCGCAACCGAGGATGATCTCCATGTGGTAGGGGGGCCTCCTGGTGAAGCCACGGGGCGACCTGTGGCCGTGTCCCCAGGGAGGACGCGGATGCGTCCGCCCCCTGGAGCGGCGACGGTTAGCAGGGTCAGGTTATATAAGTTCTCGCTCCTCGGGCCCCCCACCAGCCCCAGGGGTCAGAACCTATCTGGCCCACGTGGACAAGTCCACCCGCCTCTGGGGGCATCGGAAACCCCTTACCTTCCCGGCCCCGTTCCCCCACCGGAGGACACGCCGTGACCCGCCCATTCTACACCGCCACCGACGAGGAGATCCTCGCCGCCCGCACCACGGACGTCTACTTCCAGCGCACCCGGGAGATCCTCGAGGCCACCGACCAACTCGACACCCCCGTGGTGGCCGAGGTCACAGCCTCCAGCCTCCCCGGAGCCTGGCCCTGGGCCGTGCTCTCCGGCCTCGAGGAGGTCGCCCGCCTCCTCCAGGGCCGGCCCGTGGACCTCCACGCCATGCCCGAGGGCACCCTCTTCCGTCCCCGAGCCGTCAACGGCCCCCTCACCCCAGTGGCCACCCTCGCGGGACCCTACGGCGCCTTCTGCGAGCTCGAGACCCCCCTCCTGGGGCTCCTCTGTCAGGCAAGCGGTGTGAGCACCGCTACCGCCCGCGTCCGCCGCGCCGCCGGCGACGCCCCCGTCCTGAGCTTCGGCGTGCGGCGCATGCACCCCGCCGTGAGCCCCGCCATCGACCGCGCCGCCATCGTGGGCGGTGCCGACGGCGTCTCCAGCCTCCTGAGCGCCGAGGTCCTCGGGATGGACGCCCAGGGCACCATGCCCCACGCCCTCGTCCTCGTCCTGGGGGACCACGGCGACGCCTGGCGGGCCTTCCACGAGCACGTGGACCCCCGCGTGCCCCGCACAGCCCTCGTGGACACCACCTACGATGAGGTGGCGGAGGCCCTCATGGCCGCCGACACCCTGGGGGAGGACCTCGACGCCGTCCGCATCGACACCACCTCCAGCCGCCGCGGCGACCTCCCGGCCATCGTGCAGGAGGTCCGGTGGGAGCTCGACCTCCGGGGATGGGAGGACGTGGACATCCTCGTGAGCGGCGGCCTCACCGAGGAGACCATCCCGCCCCTCCTGGAGGCCGGCGCCGACGGCTTCGGCGTGGGCACGAGCCTGAGCAACGCCCCCACCGTGAACTTCGCGCTGGACATCGTGGAGGTGGCGGGCGAGCCCCGGGGCAAGCGCGGGAAGTTCAGCGGGAGCAAGACCGTGCACCGGTGCCGCGGGTGCCTGGTGGACCTCGTGGTCCCCCGAGCCCCCGGGGGAACCCCACCGACCTGCCCCACGTGCGAGGAGCCCACGGCATCCCTCCACCAACCCATCCTCGAGGATGGCGAGGTCGTGGGTGGCCTGGATACCGCCACCGACGGGCGCTCCCGGGTCCTTGAACAGCTTGCGGATCTCCCCCAAGCGATGAGCGCTGTACAGGAAAACCCTTAAGGGCGTCCCGGCTACCTGGGACCGTTGGAACCGGGGGTGTACAACGTGCAGGTACCTACATCGCGCTGGCTCGTGCTCCTCGTGCTCGTCAGCCTCGTGCTCGCGGCGGCACCCGCCACCGCGGACACTGGCTCATCCTCCAAGTGCAGCATCCCCTGCGGGTACATCTACCCCCTCATCACCATCGAACCCCACGACGACCAGGACGTCCGCGACCTCCCCCGGTCGGGGAACGTCACCGTGGACGCCACCCTCACCTGGAAGTTCGACATGGACCAGGAGGGCTTCACCCTCAACGACCCCACGAAGCCCATCGAGATCGTCTTCGAGTTCCCCCGCAAACCCGCCTGGGCTGGGATGAGCGTCGAACCCAGCAAGATCGAGGTCCCCATCAGCCCCCAGTACGTGGAACCCGAGACCGACGACCCCAGCGAACCCGGCGCCACGTACCGCTACACCCACGACATCACCATCACCCTCGGACAACGGAGCCAGGCCGTGCTCCCCCCCGGCGAGGACACCACGAAGCTCCTGGTCTTCGCCAAGTCCAGCGAATCCGGCCTCTACAAGCCAAGCTACGGGATCAAGCAGCTCGCGGTCCAACCCGAGGACCCCATCCACCGCGCCGAGGAGGGATCCGCGGTGGACGCCGTGGAACCTGCTCCCCAACCCCTGGAGACCATCCAACGGAGCCTCGGACCCGTGGACCTCACCCTCGAGGCTGAGCAGGACGCCCGCTACTTCCGCCCCACCCCCCTCACCGCCCGCGTCACCACCCCCGACGGGGAGAGCGTGGGCCCCGCCCGCCTGAGCCTCAGCCTCATCGACGAGGAGGGCCAGGTGCTCTACGCCACCGGACCCCGCCACGCCGAGGCCGGCGTGCTCCACACGAACCTCACCCTCCCCGAACCCGGACAGTACCGCGTGGCCGTCACCGCCGAACCCACCGCCCAGACGGAGGTCCGGTGGCAACCCGCGAGCCTCGCCCTCCCCCTCCACACGGGTCCCACCGACCAGGGCCCCGTGGAGCTCGAGCCCCAGTACCAGGCGACGTACACGGAGCTCGTCACCGAGGTAAGCGGCGAAAGCGACGACCCCGCGGGCCAGTACGAGAAGTTCATCCCCTTCCCCGTGTACGAGGACGCCAACGGCGCGAGCTTCGCCTTCTTCCTCGGCACCGACACCCCCGCCACCCGGGGCCCCACCGGCACCGCCAACCTCAACGTGGCCATCCTCGATCCCACCGGCGCCGTCCTCGCCCAGGGCACCTTCGACCCCGCCAACCCCACCCTCCGCATGCCCGTGGGCGGCCTCCCCGGTCCCGGCCTCTACCAGATCCACGTGTACGGCGCCGGGGCGAACCCCGACGCCCTGGCCGGTGCTACCTACGACGTGGAGATGAGCGTGAGCTACGACGGCACCCCCATCGTGAAGGACATCCGCGACGGCGTCTTCGCCATGCCCGGGTCCACCCACCACGCCGACGTGGGCATCACCCTCCAGCACGAGCACCTCACCCCCTGGACCCCCACCACCTTGGAGGTCCCCATCACCGACGGCAACGGCACACCCCTCGAGGACGACGTGGACGTCATCCTCACCGTCACCGACGCCGACGGCAACCTCGTGCACACCACCGGCCGCACCACCGCCACCGGCGGCACCGTCACCGCCAACATCACGTACCCGGGCGTGGGCCCCTTCTTCGTCACCGTGGTGCCCGAGGCACAGGCCGCGGGCGAGCGCCACTGGCAACCCACCGCCCTCACCAGCACCGTCCACGTGGGCGGCCACGACACCCCCCGCATCACCCTCCCCGACACCTTCCACGCCGCCTACGAGGCTACCGTGGACGCGGGAAGCACCGAGGACGTGCGCACCTACCCCGTGCCCGTCCTCACCGCCGCCACCGAGGTTAGCGCCACCCTCACGGCGGGCTCCACCGCTGGCGCCACCTACCACGTGAGCCTCGTGGGCCCCGACGGCGAGGTGGTGCAGGAATCCCAGGCGCAAGCCGGGGGCACCGCCACCGTGAGCGCCGGGACCCCCGACGACGGGTTGTACCAGGTGCTCGTCACCGTGGACGCGCCCTTCGGCGGAGCTTACGACATCGCTCTGGAGACCCCCTACCCGCAGCCCATCACCGTGGACAACCCCCTCTTCCCCGTGGGTGCCTCCGGCTCCGGTGACGGCACCGGCTCCGGCGACGGTCCCCTCCAGAACGTTCCCCTGTCCCCGGCCCTCGCCCTCCTGGCCCTCATGGGCGTGGCGTGGCTCCACCGCCGCGACCCCTAAGGACCTATAGGGGCCTATAGGGACCTATAGGTGGCCATGGGTTGGGAGGTGTTGCTCGGGCCACCGGAGCCCGTCAAAGGTCCTTCACCATGTAGGGGCCCGACCGCGCGTACCCCAGCTTCTCCCGGTAGTACCCCCGCACCCCCACCCCGCTCGTCACCGCCACGCGGGACGCCCCCTCCTCCACCGCGAGCTCCTCCGCCGCATCCATGAGGCGCCGCCCGAAGCCCTCGTGCTGCCACGCCACATCCCCCTCCCCACGCTCCCCCAACGGCACCTCGCTCCCCACCGTCCTCAACTCACGCACCAACGCCGCATCCACCAGGTGGTCCGGGTACGACACGTGCTCCCGGTTCGGCAGGTCCTCGTACGCATCCCGCGGCGGCACCCGCAACCGCAGGTACGCCACGAGCACGTCCCGTGCCACATCCTCGAAGGCCAGGAAATGCTCCCGACCCCCACCCGCCTCGTACGCGGTCCGGGTAAGCTCCACGTCCTCCCCCCGCGCGACGACACCGTCCTTCCGCTCCCGATGCCCCGCCTCCCGGCACCGGATGCACCGGCACCGCTCCCCCGCCTCCACCATCTCATGACGCACCAACTGCCGAAGGTTCGTCTTCTGCACCCCCGCATCCACCATGAACGTGGGGATATCCCGCTCGATGCGCTGGATCCGCACCCAGGGGGGCACGAACCGCCTCTTCGCCTCCCGCAGGAGCCGGATGCAGTAGTCCTCCGTCACCGGCTCGAACTCCCCCCGCTCCCACTGAGCGAAAAGCTCCGTATCCGGCACCACCAGCGTCGGGTACACCTTCAGCTTGTCCGGACGCCACGCCGGATCCTCGAACACCGTGCGGAACGTCTCCAGGTCGCTCTCGTACGACGACCCCGGCAACCCCGGCATGAGGTGATGGCACACCTTCAGCCCCGCATCCCGCAACCACCGCGTGGCATCGATGCT
>CAZDGP010000033.1:12196-18326 GCA_964505085.1 uncultured Thermoplasmatales archaeon | reverse complement strand
CCGTACCGGAGCGGGCGGCCCAAGCGCGAAGCGCGCAGCGTCCCCGGTTCGAGTATGGGTAGTCAGGCTACCCCGGCTCCGTAGCTCGCAGACCCCCAGGTCCGTGGGAGCACACGTTCCCCCTTCCCTTATCCTCATCCTCGTGTTCATCGAGTGCGCATGAAGGGCGGATGCAGTTGTTCAGGGGCCCTTGATCGTCGGCTGCCGGCGCGTCACCACCCCGCCGAAACCCTTTTCCTCCGCTGAACCTCCTCTCACCGCGGAGGCATCCCCGGTTGCACCGCACCGTTCCCCTGTTCCTCATCCTTCTGAGCTTGGTCCTCGCAAGCGTTCCCGCCACCGCCCACACCACCGAGGAGGTGTCGGCACCTCCGACCCCGGAGTATGGCAACCTCGGGTCGCTTGATGCGTTGGATGAGGCCACCGTGCGCGCCCACCTCGCCGACGACCCTCGACTGGAGGGTGTGACGCTCTCGTGGGAGGGCGTGCGGGAGGGAGATGCGTTGCGGCATGCTCGCTTCGTGCAGACGGTGGATGGGTTGCCGGTGGAGGGGTCGCGGGTGCAGGTGAGCGTGGACGCTGCGAACCGCGTGGTGTGGCAGGTGGTGGACGTGCAGCCCTCGTTCACGGCGGAAGCCTGCCCCGGGTTCGGGGATGGGGCCGTGGACGTGGCGCGCTCCGAGATCTCGGGTGAGCTGTGGGTGCCGCCGCGGGCGGAGCACCTCGTGACGCACCACGGGGAGACGGTGTGGCGCGTGAACCTCCTGCCGCGGGACCCGCTGGGGTCGTGGATGGTGGACGTGACGTGCGACGGCTCCGTGCAAAGCATGTGGGATGCGGCGCGGTACGTGGAGGCGGAGGGCACGGTGTACGCGGTGAGCCCCATCGTGGCCGCAGAGGACCCGGACCTCAGGGACGACCCCAGCGGTTCCAGCGCCCTCGTGGACGCGCCTACGGTGGAGGTGACGCTGCGGGGGCTCGACGGGTCGGGAACGCTCACGGGCGAGTACGTGTACATGGCGACGCCGGCCGCCGCCGAGGCCGACGGCGCGTTCCACTACGACCGGGGGGACCCGCGGTTCGAGGAGGTGATGGCGTACCACTACACGGACTGGTCGCAACGCCACATCCAGTCCCTGGGCTTCGACGGCATCCACAACCGCACCACCGCCACCGTGCCCCGGGTGCCCGGCGCGTACACGGCCTTCTACACGGGGAACCCGGACGCTGAGATCTTCTACGGGTACCACGGGGTGCCGGCGACGCTCCTCTACGGGCCCGAGCACGTCACCGCGGGGGCCGGCGCCGCCGGCCTCGCGGACGCGGCGGAGGACGCCCACGTCATCTTCCACGAGTACGGGCACGCGGTGCTCGACGACCAGGCGGGCATCTGCTGCACGGAGGCGTCGGGGGCGATGCACGAGGGCTTCGGCGACTGGCAGGCCACGAGCTTCAGCACCCGGTTCCACAGCCTCGAGGAGGTCGACGGATGCATGGCGCCCTGGTTCGGGAGCTACCTCCACCCGTCCGCGAACGGTTCGTGGCCCTGCTACCGGTCCATCGCCAACGACAAGACCATGGAGGACTGGGAGGATGGCGAGGACTCCCACTTCAACCAGCTCATCTGGTCCGGTGCGCTCTGGGCGATGGAGACGACCCTCATGATGGACCTGGGTCGTGAGGCGGGCGCTGCGGCCTTCGAGAGCCTCATGTACGAGGCGAACTTCCTCCTTCCCGTCCGCGCGACCTTCGAGGCGGCGAGCCTCGCGCTCCTAGAGTCCGACGCCGCCCGCACCAACGGCACCTTCCACGATGTGCTCGCGAGCGAGTTCGTGGAGCGCGGGTTCCTCGCAGCCGAGGATGTGCCGTCGGTGGCGGAGCTCACGGGGGACGCGGATGAGACGGCGGAGCGCGTGACGCCCAGCAGCGGGGACGCGCAGGTGGACGTCCCCGGGTTCGGGGCTCTTGCGGTGTGGGTTGCGTTGGTCGCGGGGGCGTGGGTGCGGCGACGGTAGGCCCGTGACCCCCCCTTCATCCTCCCCCCTGCCCAGCCGCAACCCTTTTCCACCCGTGCTAACGTCTAGCACGCCCCCGGTTGGGGGAGGAGAACGAGACCATGCAGACCACCATCGACACGGAGATCAGCGTGACGTTGGACGACAGGCCGGGTGCCCTGGCGGAGGCCACCGCGCGCTTCGGCGACTACGACGTGAACATCCTGGGCTTCCAGGGGGAGACCGCCGACGACCAGGGTATCGTGCGCTTCGTAGCGGACGCCCCGGCGCAAGCGGTGAAGGCCCTGGAGGAGACGGGCGCCACACCCGAGACGAGGGAGGTGCTCCTCGTGGGAACCCAACACGAGCCCGGTGAGCTCAGCAACATCGCCGCCACCCTGGGCCAGAGCGGGGTGAACATCCAGAGCGCGTTCCCCGTGGTCACCCCCGGCGGGGACGTGAGCCTCGCGTTGGACGTGGACGACGTACCCAGCGCCCGGAAGGTGCTAAGCGGGTAACCCGCCTCACCACCCACAGGGAACCCCCCCTTCACCCCCTCTTCCTTCCTCACGTGCGTGCGGTCCGGTCATGCCTCCACAGGGAACGCGTCCACGTGGAAGCGTCGGCAGACGTCGTCCTCCGCGCAGAGCGCGCCCCGGGCCTTGCACACGGTGCGGCCGTGCTCGATGAGGAGCTTGTGCAAGGTGTACTTGAGCTCGTCGGGCACCGCCTCCCCCAGGATGCCGTGTGCCCTCTCCCGCGTCACACCCTCGGGGAGCAGGCCGAATCGTTGCCCCACACGGTGCACGTGGGTGTCCACCGGGAAGACGGGCACACCGAAGTCGAAGAGGAGCACGATGCTCGCGGTCTTGGCGCCGACGCCCTTGATGCCCGTGAGCCAGTTCATGGCCCCCTCCGTCGTCAGGTCCCCCAGGAACGCGAGGTCGTACGCGCCCGGATCGCCGGGGTCGGCACCGCGGTGCGTGCGGATGGCCTCGAGGGTGCGTTGGATGCGTCGTGCCTTCTGGTTCTTGAGGCCCGCCCTGGCGATGGCGTCAGCGACATCAGCGTGGGATGCCTGCTCGATCGCCCCCCAGTCCGGCACGTCCTCCCCGCCCGGGTCCGGGAAGGCCTCCACGAGGCCCCGGTACCCCCCGTCGCGGTTCGTATCCGTCGTGTTCTGGCTTAGGATCGTGCGCACCAGGTGCGAGAGCGCATCGCTCATGGCGGGCGGGTCCGGGGAACCGTACCGCTCCAGGAGGGCGTCGTGGACGGCGCGGGCGCGCTCCGTCATGGGGCCCCAACGTGCGTGGGGGGTGTTGGGGGTTGTGGTGGGTGGAGGGGGGGTCCTGGATACCCTCGTCCAGTATGCGAACGAACCCGTATAGCATATTCTTATTATACTTACAGCCACCCCCCCACCAAAACTTAGTATAATGATAGCATATTCTCCTCTCATGGCCCACCTCAAGAAGGTGGACACCGCTGAGGGGTTCGACCCTAGCATACCCCTAGGTCCAGACATCCTCTCCCCCGCACGGGATGCATTGCGGCTGGACGGGGTGCTGGAGGCGTCCGTACTCAGCCCAAGGATCCATAGGTTCCTCCTTGATTGGGCTCGCCTGCGTAACGTACACAGCAGCTCCCGCTTGGAAGGAAATCCCCTCGAGCTACCCGACGCAGAAAGGGTCCTAGCGGAAGGTGAGAGTCACAGCCCTCAGGAGGAGGAGATCCTCCGACTCTCTCGGGCGTACTTAGATATCCACGAGATGGACACGTCCCCCCGCCTCACGGTGGAGGACATCGTAGGACTCCACGGGGAAGTCTTCCAGGGGATCCTTCCCGACCACAAACGCCCCGGCAAGCTCAAGAACGAGACGAACGGCATCGTTGATGGAGCGACAGGCCAGCTCATCTTCGAGGCCACTCCACCGGAGCGCACACCGGACGAACTGGAAGCGCTCCTCAAGTGGTACTACGGGGATGGGCAGAACCTCGACCCCGTCGTGGCCACAGGGATGTTCTTCGTGGAGTTCCAGGCGATCCACCCCTTCCACGATGGGAACGGGCGCCTTGGACGCCTGCTCAACCAACAGCTCCTGCGGGGAGCGAAGCTCAAGAACGTCACGCTCACGCCCTTCGACGGGATCGTGTTCCGGAGAAGCGAGCAGTACTACACCGCGCTTCGGGCCACCAATGCAGGCGGGAACTACCACGTGTGGCTGCGGTTCTACGCGGACACGCTACGACGGGCGTACCGCACGGCCGTTTCGAGAGGAGACCTACGGCCCCTCCTCGACGGGATGACCGCCGGGTCCGAACGGGACATCCTCGAGTGGGCGCTCACAACTGGGTTGGAATGGTTCCAGCGGGGCGACTTCCCGAACCCCCAAGGGTACGCGGATATCACGTTGACGACAGCCCTGGGGAACCTGCGAGATCGTGGGTTCCTTGAGCGTAGAGGAGCCAAGAGGAACACCCGGTACCGGCTGAGCAGGAAGCTTCTCAAGGGCCTGTACGAGGGCAAGGTTGAGGTCGAGGATGGCGAACTCGGACTCTGATCAACGACCAGAACGGGGGCAACCCGCAACCCTCATCCCCCCGCACCACCTCCAAGTACCATGCCCTCCCACCCATCCTCCCGCCGCACCGCGTGGATGGCCTCCGCGGGCCTCGTCTCGTGGCTCGGGGAGGTGGTGCACAACCGCATGGAGCTCCCGCAGCTCACCCTCCTCTCCCCCGAGAACCTGGTGCCGCTCCTCATCACCGTCATCCTCGTGGCGGCGTGGCGCGTGGGTTCCCGCCGCGTGGGCGCCTGGGGTCTCCTGGGGTGGGGGATCCTGCACCTCGTGGTGGGCGCGGTGCTCACGGTGCTTCCCCTCCCCATCCTGCCCTTCACGCCGGAGCAATCGCTCACGCACTACATGGCGCACGTGGCGTACGGGGTGGCGCAGGTGCCGCTCGTGTGGTTCGCGTGGCGGGAGGTCCAGCGGGACGTCAGCGTCGGTGCCGGACCCGGGTCAGCATGAGGCCTCCGACGACGAGGGTGCCGAGGAGCGCAGCCGGCCCCAGGGCCGGGATCTCTCCACCGTCGTCGCTCCCGGGGGTGCCCGGGAGGTCCTGGGCGAGCCACATGCCCGCGGACTCGTGACCCACCACGTGGCACCAGAGGTAGATGCCGTCGGCGTCGGAGGGCACGTGGAAGAAGAACGTCTGCTGGGTGCCGGGCTGCACCTCCTCGGCGGTGCCCGCGAACATCCCCTTCATCGGTGTGTTCGTTCGGTCCGGATCGGCATCGCTTAGGCGCGTGATGGCTACGTTGTGCACGTCCTGCCCCTGGTTCACGAAGGTGAGGCGCACGGTGGTGTCGGGTTCCAGCTCCTCCAGCGACCCGTGGGTGACCTCGAAGCAGAAGGCGCGATCCGGCGGGCAGTCGTCCCGCTCCAGCGCCTCCACCGTGAGGTCGGTGGCGGCGTCCGCGTCGGTGTGGCCGAGGGCGGTGGGGGACACGGTCACGAGGAGGAGGGTGAGGGTCAGGAGGACGACGTGGGTGCGGCCCGTGGGTCCCATGGTACCACCCCCAGCAACGCCCCCATGGGGGATGAACCCCATGGCTGCTCCCCCGCGGCTCGACGGCGTCACGCGCTCCCGGCGAGCTCCTTCTTCCTGCGCTCCCAGGGGGTGCGGTCCCGACCCTTGGAGTCCTCCACCCCCTGGAGGGCGGCCTCATCAGCGCGCTCGTTGCTCCCGCGGTCCACCCACGTGAAGCGCACGCGCTCGAACCTGTCCCTGAGCTCCCGCGCGCGGTCCCGCAGGGGCCGCAGGTGGGGTTGGCGGCATCGCCACGCCCCCGTGACCTGGCGGATGACGAGCTGGCTGTCCCCCCGGACCTCCAACCGTTCCACCCCCTGGTCGAGAGCAAGCTCGAGACCCCGGATGAGCGCCAGGTACTCGGCGACGTTGTTCGTGGCGTCGAAGCCGAAGCCGTGGCTCTCCACCACGGGCGCGTGAGCGTCCACGTGGAGGGCGACGCCGGCGCCCACGGGTCCGGGGTTGCCGTGGCAGGCGCCATCGAAGAAGAGCACGGAGGGCATGGGCGCCGGGAGATGGCTCCTGGGGTTTGGTTCTGCCGGTGG
>CAZDGP010000033.1:0-12096 GCA_964505085.1 uncultured Thermoplasmatales archaeon | reverse complement strand
CTGCCGTTGATGGTGAACCTGTGGATCCTGTGGGGTCCCTTGCTGGGGCGGGTAGGTGGCGACGGACACCCCCGGGAGCCTGCAACAGGCCCCTGATGGGTGTAACCTGAAGGTTGTCAACCCTTTATCTATCCCAAGCGCCTAGACGCAATCGGGAAGCGGTCCCACCGTCACTCGCCAACGTCGGTTGGGCGGCCTCAACCGCCCCCCATGGACGCCTGGGGCTGCTTCCCTTCCTCCTCACGCAACATCCAAGCATGAGGAGGACGGTTCATCGCCCGTGAGCAACTTCGTCGCGTGCGCGGCCTGCCAGAGCCCCATCAAGGAGGGGCAACTCTGCGCGGTGCTCCAGTACGGCTCCGTGGACGCCGGGGGCGAGGTGGAGGTGGACGAGACGGCGGAGGAGGACGTGCTCTGCCTCGAGTGCGCCGACACCCTCACGAGCCTCCAGGGTCAGATGCGTGAGGGTCGTTACTGACCGTTGGGTCCGGTCTGCATGTTCCCCACAGACCGAAGCCTCACGTGCTCGAGACCCCTGGTGAACGTGGCAACACCCCGGGACCCGCGGCCCCTCCTCTTCTCGCGGGTCCCGACGGCCTCCCCCACCCCGACCCCGCCGGTCAGGACGCCCCGGCACCCGAACCCAGGAGCTCGCGGGTGAGGCGCAACAAGAGACCCACGGCGACGAGCGTGCCCGCGCCCACGGCGCCCACCCGCCACATGACGTCCGCCTCCTCGATGGGGGTCATGAGGGTCTGGAAGAACCGCGTCTCCTCCCCGTGGATGGCCACCGCCTGCGGCGTGGTCCGGTAGCGAAGCTCCATGATGGGTTGGGGCTCACCCCCGGCGTCGGGGGCGGGCACGCCGAAGGCGTCCGCCATCTGACCTGGCGTCATCTCCACGAGGACCCGCCGGTCCATCTGCAGCACCCAGGCGGTGCGGGGGTCGCTGAACATCTCCACCTCCTCCGTCACCACCATGTCGTACCCGTGCCAGCGCGCGGGTTGACGGTGGACGATGCTCGTCCACCGCGTCACGGGCACACCGTCCTTCAGCACCGTGCCCTGCGCTTGGAGGTTCCGGGGCACCACCACGCGCTCCTCACCTCCCTTCTCGCCGCCGCTCTCCACCCACCCCATGTTCAGGGTGCCGTTGCGGTGGGGCGGAGGCATGAGGACGCCGCCGCCCTCCGCCCGCTGGAACGTGAGCGCGTTGGGCGTGAGCATGTGACCGTCCACGTGGTACCACTCCTGCATGGTGCCCCGGTCCATGTTGGGCACCGTGAACACCTCGTCCCGCTCCTTGTCCCAGAGCACCTCGTGCACGTACGCGTCCCCCCCATCGTACGTGCTCCAGTCCCAGCGGAAGGAGCACGGGAAGCTCCGCTGGATGCGCTCGGTGGGTTGGCTCATGTTCGTCACCCAGAAGTCGCAGAGCGCATCGTCCTCGTACCCGGGGACACCCAACCGCTCGGTCATGGTGCGCATCGTCATGACGTCCGGTGCGAGCGCCGGCGCCACAGCCCCTGCCACGGCGGTGGTGGCGAAGAGCCCTGCGAGGACGAAGACGGCGCCCTGCAGGACCGCTCCCTGGGATGGCATCGGGCCTCCCCATCCACCGGAGCAGGTAAAGGGCTCGGGGTTCCGGCAAACCCACATGGTGCAGGATCCCCCCGTGGAACCCCCGAGGTCCAGGCCCCACCGCCTGAGGCACCGGACGCCCGTGACCGCTCCGGAGGCACCCAACGGGCACCACGGCCACGAGCGAGCCATTCAAGTAGGGGATGAGGTCAAAAGGGAGCGGTTCCACCCAATGGACCCCTCCCAGTCCGCTTCCAAGAGCGCTCCCCGCCTCGTGGACCTTCTCAACGGCCTCCAGAACGCTCGGAGAGCCTCCTCACCCCGGGAGGTGGCCGAGCGCGTGCTCGAGACCCTGACGTCCGCGGGGGACCATCCCGTCGGCGTCGCGTACCTCCTCATGCCCGAGGGGTACCTGGCGCCCGTGGCGAGCAAGGGCGACCCCGTGGACAGGTTCCGGGACTTCCGGGAACCGAAGTGGGTGGAGGCCACCGAGCGCCTAGAGGGCTTCCAGGACCCCCTCAAGGTGTCGGGGCCCGACCCCGACCTCCCCCCCATCGTGGAGTACGTGTGGGGGAGCCTCCTCCGCCGCCTGGGGGAGGACCACCGGGAGGAGGCGGTGGGCACCGTCTTCCCCCTGCAACGTCAGACCCGGAGCTTCATGGGGTTCATCGTGGTGGCGCGTCCCGGCGGGCGCCCTGGGGTGGAGGACCTGCCACCGGAGGACCTCGCCGGTCTCCGTCACCACGTGTGCTCCGTCACCGAGGCGGCGTTGCTTCGCAAGGCCCGGGCAGAGGCGCGCCAGGACCTCGAAGCGCAGGTGGAGGACGCCGTGGCGGAGCTCCAGCGCAGCAACGAGGACCTCGAGCGCTTCGCGCACATCGCGAGCCACGACCTCAGGGAACCCCTGCGCATGGTGACGCAGTACCTCCAGCTCCTGGAGCGCCGCGCCGAGGGCAAGCTCACGGAGGACGAGAGCGAGTTCCTCCACTACGCCGTGGACGGCGCCCAACGCATGGACACGCTCCTCCGCGCCCTCCTGGAGTACTCCCGCGTGGGAACCCGGGGGGAGCGCTTCACGGAGGTGGACCTCCAGGAGGCGGTGGAGGACGCCCTGGCGAACCTCTCGAGCCTCCTTGAGGACCGGACCCCCGAGATCACCGTGGAGCCCCTGCCCGTGGTGAAGGGCGACCGGGACCAGCTCGTGCAGGTGATGCAGAACCTCATCGCCAACGCCATCAAGTACAGCGAGGACCGGCCACGCATCACCGTGGAGGCCGGGTGCCGAGGGCAACGATGGCATATCACGGTGCGGGACGAAGGTGTGGGCGTTCCCGAGGGCCAACGGGAGCGGGTGTTCAACATGTTCCATCGCGTGGACCCCGAATCCACCGAGGGCACGGGCGTGGGGCTTGCCGTGGTGCAACGCATCATGGAGCGCCACGACGGTCGCGTGTGGATGGAGGACTCTCCCAGTGGCGGCACGGAGGTGCACCTCACGCTCCCGATGAGCTCCGCCATGAGCGAGGAGGAGTTCCAGGAGCTCTGCATCGCCAACGGGTGACCGCCCGAAGCTTCTTGAGACCGGCGGAGGTATCATGACGCGAGGCAGTGGGATGTCCAAGGAACTCGACGAACTTGTGGCGGAGGCCGAAAGGACCTGGCGCGAGCGCTGGGACGCAGGCCCCCAGCGAACCTCCTGGACCGACCTTCCACCCCAGGTGGGGGACCCCGCGCCCGAAGCCACCCTCCCCGACCACGCGGGGGAGCCCGTGAGCCTCCAGGACCTCTGGAGCGAGCGCCCTCTCCTCCTCATCTTCTGGCGTCACTTCGGGTGCGGCTGCGGCGTGGACCGCGCCGACCGCCTCCGGGACGAGCACCGGGACCTGCAGGCCGCCGGCGCCAACGTCGTCATTGTGGGTCAGGGCCAGCCCCCGCGAGCCGACGCGTACCGGAAGCGGTACGCTCTCCCCTGCCCCATCCTCTGCGATCCCGAGATGGAGGTGTACGACGCGTACGGAACCCTCGACGCCCTCGCCGCGGAGGTGCTCTTCGATGCTCCGCTGAACCTCCAGGAGCGGGGTGCGGAGGCCACCGACGAGTTCGTGGAGGCCCGCCGGGAGATGGGGCGGCCCCTGGTGGACGATCCCTGGCGCCTCCCCTCGGAGTTCGTCATCGACACCTCCGGCACCATCCGCCTCGCGTGGCGGTACAACCACTGCGAGGACTTCCCCGACCCCCGGGTCCACCTCCAGGCCATCCGCGAAGCCCAGGACACGTCCTAGTGCCCGGGAGGCCTCTGGACCCCCCTCCACCCCCTCCCCTCCTCTACTCCCACCCTGGGTCGCGTTGGAACAGGTCCCCCCGCAGGTACTTGAGCCCCGAGTCCACCGCCACCGTCACCACCACGGCGTCGGAGCCCCGGTCCTCCAGCACGCGCCGGGCTGCCACCAGGTTCAACCCCGTGCTCGTGCCCACGAGCAGGCCCTCCTCGGCGGCGCACCGCCGCACCATCCCGCGGCCCTCCTCCTCGGGCACAGCCACCACGTCGTCGTAGAGGTCCGGGGAGACCAGGGGCGGGTCCGGTCGCACGGCGATGCCCTCCACGCCGTGGCTTCCGCCGCGACCCTCACCGAGGTAGGGGGAGGACGCCGGCTCCACGAGGGTGACGCGCACGCCGGGCTTCGTCTCCCGGAGCTCCCGGGCCGTTCCCATGGCGCACCCGCCGGTCCCCACCACCATGACGAGGTCCGTGACGTCCGGCGCATCCTCCAGGATCTCCCGGCCCAGGGGCTTGTACCCATCGGCGTTCCGGGGGTTCCCCATCTGATGCGTCCAGTGCGCACCCTCCACCTCCACGAGCTCCTCAACGCGCGCCCGCATCTCGTCCACGAGGCCCGGGTACACCGTCCCCTCCGGCGTCTCGAGGACCTCCACGTGGGCGCCGAGCGCCCGCATGCTCCGGATCTTCTCCTCGCTGAAGCAATCCGCCGTCACGATGTGGAGCGGATGCCCCAGGCTCGCGCAGACGAGGCCGAGGCTCGTGCCGGTGCTTCCGCCCGTGAACTCCACCACGGGTTGCCCCGGCTCGAGCGCGCCCTCCTCCCGGGCGCCCAGGACCATCTCCCGGGCCATCCGGTCCTTCATGCTGCCGGTGGGGTTCGCGCCCTCCCACTTCGCAAGGAGAGCTCCGCCCTCGTCCGGCGCGAGGTGCTCCAGCTCCAGGAGGGGCGTGCCCCCGATGGCGTCCAGGACGGTGCCGCGCATGCGATGGGATAGGTGAGGGAGGAGAAAAGGATGGTGCTCAATAGGTCTGGAGGACGAGCCCGGGCACAGCCTCGAGCCCTCGATCCCGGGAGACCACGGGTTCGTCGTGGTGGAGGGCGGTGGTGGCCACCTGGAGGTCGTGCCAACCCAGGCGGGCACCCGCGTTCCTGAGCTCGTGTCGGAGGCGGGCGGCCGCGTCCGCGAGGGAGCGGGAGAAGGGTTCGAACAGGACCAGGCCCTCCAGCAAGCGACGCGCCTCCCTTCGGCGAGCGGGGGGGAACGTGTGAAGGTACTCCACCCACACGGCTGCGGGAACGCGGAGCGGTTCAGCATCCTCCTCCAGCCTGTCCAGCTGTGCGCCTGCGGCTGGAACCTCCTTGTCGAGGTCGATGAGGAACGTCGCGTCGAGGACCGCCATGGTCACTCCGGCTCGTCCAGTTGGTCGATCTCCCGGATCCAGCTCTCTGCCCGCTCCGCTTCCTCGCGGGTCCTGAGATCGCCGAGGTCCCGGAGGGAACCGCCCCGACCCACGATGCGGAGCACGACATCGCTGAAGCTCTCGTCGTCCCGCTTCAGCGTCTTGAGGCGAGCGTAGGCCTCGTCCGAGAGCTGCACGGCCTTCGTCATGCGTACATGCCGTATACGGGTACGGCGGATATCATGGTTGCGGGGTGGCGGCCCCCGCGTCCCACACGACCTCGCCGTCCACCATGGTGAGGAGCACCTGCGTCTCCGCGATGTCCTCCGGCGGGATGGTGAAGAGGTTCTCCTCCAGCACCACGATGTCGGCGAGCTTCCCCTCCGTGAGGCTCCCGAGCTCGTGGTCCCGATGCTCCAGGTACGCGGCGTTGATGGTGACCATGCGGAGCGCCGTGTCCAACGCCACCGCCTCCTCCGGCATGAAGGGCCCGGGGGACCCGTCGACGTCGGCTCGCGTCACCACGCGCTCGATGCCCCAGAGGGGCGGAAGCACCTCGATGGGGAAGTCGCTGCTTCCCGCCACCACGAGACCCTGGTCCACCATGGTGCGCCACCGGTACGCGTACTGGAGGCGCTCCTCCCCCAGCGCGTCCTCGGCCCAGGGGCTGTCGCTCACGGCGAAGCTCAACTGGATGCTGGGCACGAGCCCGAGCTCCACGAAGCGCTCCATGAGGTCCGGTTGGACGAGCTGCGTGTGCTCGAGGCTGAAGCGCGGGTCCTCGCACACCGTGAGGTTCACGCCCTCCGCGCATCCCTCCGCCGCCGCTTGCTCGTAGGCGGTGAGCATGTGCTCCACCGCCCGGTCACCGATGGCGTGGGCGGTGAGCTTGAGACCCTGCTGGTGCCCCCGGAGCACGTAATCGTCGAGCTCCTCCTGCGCGTAGAACATGAAGCCCCGGTGGGGCCGATCCTCGTAGATGTCCCGGAGCGCGGCGGTGCGGGGCCCCATCCACCCGTCGCTGTAGATCTTGAGGCCCAGGAGGCGGGCCTGGTCGGTGCCGTGGCCCATGCTCCATCCACGCTCCTCCACGATGGGGAGGTTCTCGGGGAAGACGTAGAGGTTCGACCGCGCTGGGAGGTCCCCATCCTCCTCCATCTCCTGGAGGAGGTCCAGAGCGTCGACGTCCACGCCGGCCTCCACGTGGCTCGTGACGCCGTACCGGTTGGCGGTGCGGAACCCGAGCTCCGCCATCTGCCGCCACGCGGCGCGGTCGTTCGCGTCCTCCAGGGGCCCCATGCGGAGGTCGTTGGCCTGGGTGCGTCCCTCGGGGTAGAGCACGTCCCGGACGTCCTCGTGATCATGCCCCTCCACGTGATGGTCGTCATCGTGCGGCGGGGCCGGCTCCCCGCCCTCCTGGATGCGGTCGGCGTTACGCTGGCTCCAGGTCCCCACGTGGCTGGCGGCCACCGCCTGCTGGCTCACGGTGCCCGTGACGGGGTCCCACCGCGTCTCCCAGGGCGTGAAGGGGTTCCCCTCGCTGGGATCCGTGGCCCGCGCCACCTCCAGGAGGTGGTTGTGCGTGTCGTGGAACCCCGGAAGCACCATGGCCCCGTGGAGGTCCACCACGTGAGGGTCGCTCCCCACGTCGGCGGCGAGCGCCTCCGCGTCGGAGCCCACGGCCACGATGGTGTCGCCCCGCACCGCCACGGCGCTTGCCTCCGGTTGGTCCGGGTCGGCGGTCCAGACGCTGGCGTTCAGCAGGACGACGCCGGTGGGTCCGGAGGAGGCGTCGGCGGCGGTGAGCCCCGTCTCGGGGGTGACGCACCCCGCGAGGGGGCTCGCCACGAGCAGGATGAGGATGAGGAGGGTGCGAACTCGCATCGCGCCAAGAGCTGGCAAGGTGTTGAAAAGCGTTGTGGCACCAGGTTCGCGGGGTACGCCTGGACAGGGTCCTTCCGACAACCTCATGAACACCGAGGACGCACTCGGCGGTGGTGACGTTGGGTTGGATCACGCCATCGAGACGCGGGACCTGGTGAAGAGCTTCGGCGATACCCGGGCGGTGGACGGCATCGACCTCCGCGTCCCCGCCGGCACCGTCTACGGCCTCCTGGGCCCCAACGGCGCCGGGAAGACCACCGCCATCCGCGTCCTCGCCACGCTCCTCGAGCCCACGTCGGGCTCCGCCAGCGTCCTCGGTCACGACGTCGTCGCCGAGGCTGCTGCCGTGCGACGCTCGGTGGGTCTCACGGGGCAGCACGCGAGCATCGACGAGGACCTCACCGGGCACGAGAACCTCGTGCTCGTGGGTCGCCTCCTGGGCCTCGGTTGGGGTGCGGCGCGGGAGCGGTCCACCGAGCTCCTGGACGCCTTCGGCCTCACCGACGCTGGCGGGCGCCAGGTGCGCACGTACAGCGGGGGGATGCGGCGCCGCCTTGACCTCGCCGCGAGCCTCGTGGTGCCCCGGGAGGTCATGTTCCTGGACGAACCCACCACGGGCCTCGACCCCCGGAGCCGCAGCCAGGTGTGGGAGATCGTCCGCGCCATCGCCGCCAGCGGCTCCACCGTGCTCCTCACCACGCAGTACATGGAGGAGGCGGACCGCCTGGCGGACCGCCTCGCCGTCATCGACGAGGGCCGCATCATCGCCGAGGGCACGAGCGAGGAGCTCAAGGCCCAGGTGGGCGCAGGCCGCATGCACCTGCGGCTCCAGGACGCCTCCCGCCGCCGGGAAGCCAAGCAGCTCCTGGAGAAGGTCCTCACCATGGACGTGCACCCGGGTGCGGACCCGGCGGCGCTCACGGCCGCCGTCGCCGACGAGTCCCGGGTGGCTGACGCGTTGGAGGCGCTCTCGTCAGCGGGCTTGCACGTGGCGGACATGACGCTGGGGAGCCCCAGCCTCGACGAGGTGTTCCTCACCCTCACGGGCCGGTCCGCCCGGGAGGCCGCGGAGGGAGGTCACGATGTCCTCTGACGCGCTCTCCGCCAACGCCGAGGACGGGGAGCTCCCCGACGTCCTCGCAGGCATCGAGGCGCCCTCGCCCCCGAGCGCCGCGTCGGCCACGCTCACGCTGGGGTGGCGCGCGCTCCTCAAGATCAAGCACGTGCCCTTCCAGCTCTTCGACGTCACGGTGTTCCCGCTGATGCTCACGCTCATGTTCACGTACCTCTTCGGCGGAGCGTTGGCGGGCTCCCCGGAAGCGTACCTGCAGTTCCTCATCCCGGGCATCCTCGTGCAGAGCATCCTCTTCATCACGACGTACACGGGGATGGGCCTCAACCAGGACATCGACACGGGGCTCTTCGAGCGGTTCCGCTCCCTCCCCATCTGGCAACCGGCCCCGGTCTTCGGCGCGCTGCTGGCGGACGTCGTGCGTTACACGCTGGCGGGCCTCGTGGTGCTCACCGTGGGCCTGCTGCTGGGCTTCGAACCGGGCGGGGGCGTCGCCGGCATGGCGGCCGCCCTGGGCCTCGTGCTGGTGCTGGCCTTCAGCGTGTCCTGGATATGGATCATCATCGGGTTCCTCGTGGAGACCCCGGAGTCCGTCATGACCACGAGCTTCATCTTCCTCTTCCCCATCACCTTCGTGAGCAACATCTTCGTGGACCCCGCCACGATGCCCGCGTGGCTCCAGTCCATCGTGGACGTGAACCCCGTCACCCACCTCGTGACGGCGACGCGGGGCCTCATGCACGGCACGAGCGTCGACGGGAACGTGGTGTGGGTGCTGGCAGCTTCCGCCGTCATCACGGCGGTGTTCGCCCCCGTGGCCCTGTGGCTCTACCACCGCGAGCGATGACGGGGAGGAGGCACCGCAACGCGGAACGCCCGCCGTGCCGGCACGCCGGCACCGGCTACGGCGCCACCACGTGGGGCTCCAGCACCGACGCCGTCCAGAAGGAGCCAGCGGCGATGAGCACGTTCCCCCCAGCCCAGGGACTGGGCGGAAGGAACTGGAAGAACGCGGCGATGTACAGCAGGTAGATGAGACCGCTCACGCCCGTGAGGACGAGGCCGAAGCGCATGGCCTTGACGAGGTTCGGGAGGTCGTCGTCGAAGCGCCGCGTGGCCCAGGCGAGGGCGGCGACGGCCGCCACCACGATGCCGAGACCCTCCAGGAGCGCGGCGAAGCTGAAGACGTCGTACCCCTGGAAGAGGATGCCCCGGAAGTCGGGCCAGCTCGCGAAGGCCGCCACGGCGAACCCCCCCGCGATCACCGGGATGCGGGGCGGTTCCGTGCCGAGGCCCCAGGCAGCCTGCAGGAGCGCGAGACCCGTGAGGAGCGCCCACAGGGGTGCGCCCACGCCCTGCTGGAAGCTCACGCCCGCGTACCAGAGATGCCCGACGCCTGCCAGGACGAGGCCGGAGGATGCCGCGTGCAGGGGCTTCATCGCCCCGCCATACCCGCCGGTGGTCTTAACGGTCACGGGTGGAGGATGGGCGTGAGGAGGGGGGGTGCGTGGGTCTGGGGACCCGTTCCGTGGTTAGCGCGTCCCCAGGAGCTTCTCCGTCGCCTCCTTGTGCTCCGTCTCGTCGGCGATGAGGTCGTCGAGGCGGATGGCGAGGCCGCGGTCACCGAAGGCCTCCGCCTTCTCCGCGAGGTCCGTGTACCGCTGGATGGCGTCCTCCTCCGCCTGGAGGACCCTCTCCAGCATCTCCCGGGGGTCGGAGGCCCCGGGCACGTCCTTCGCCTCCGTGGTGGGGGTGCCGCCGAGGGCGTCGATCTTCTCGGCGAGGAAGCGCGCGTGCCCCAGCTCGTCCTGGGTCTCGCCGTGGAACTCCTCCGCCAGGGCCGCGCGGTCCATGCCGCGGACGGTGGCAGCGTACGTGTTGTACATGATGACAGCCTGGTACTCGTACGCGAGCGCCTCGTTGAGGTCCTCGATGAGGCTCTGCTCCTCCAGGGCCCCCTCCTCCTGCTGCCGTTCCTGAGCCTGTGATCGTGCCGTCATGGGATGCACCTGCTTCCCCTTGCGCGTGGGCACGGAAGAAGGTTGGGATGGTTCCCGATGGTGGGTGCAGGGGCTGGCCGCGGTGGAGCAGATGGGGCCCCATCGGTTCCACACGCCTCAGAACCGGTCCTTGAAGTCGTCGTACACCCGGTTGTTCCAGTGCGCGCCCAGGTGCTTGTGGAGCTCCCGCCAGTTCGCTACGGTCCAGATGGAGTGCACGGGAAGCCCGGCGTCGTGCCAGGGGGCGAGCGCCTGCCGCGGGTCGGTGTCGGGGTGGAGGTAGAAGAGGACGCGGCGCGGGTCCCGGTCGTGCTCGCGTGCCCAGTCGGCTGCGCGCTCGGTGCGGTCCCCCGGGCAGAGGAGCACCGCCATGATCCGGGAGTCGCGAAGCTCCAGGTCGTTCAGCTCGTCCGGCGTGATGATGCGGAAGGATCGTCCGCTCACGTTCGCGTCCTCGTCGTGGGCGATGCTGATGCAGGGCTCCCGCGCCGCCACGAGCACCGAGTCGGAGTCCCCGTGGTGGGCAGCCACCACGTCGCGGAAGCGACCCATCGAGCCCCCCTCCAGCCTACCCGGCGAGCAACCCTGCGTCGCGCGCTTCCTTCAGCGTCTCCTGGATGGGCCGCATCTCGTGGGCCTTGAGCACCACGAGGACGCCCAGGGACGTGGCGGCGTAGTACCGGGGGTCGCCGGGGTCGTCCAGGTGCATGCCCTGGCGCAAAAGCCCCCGCTTCCCCAACCGCTTCAGCGCCCGCGTGAGCGGGGTGTCGGACTTGCCCTCCGGGATGAGGTCGTTGCGCAGGTCGCGGTAACGCTTGGGCTCACCCAAGAGCGCCTCGAGGACGCGGAGGTCCAGGTCCGACTCGCGGCCCAGGAGCCAGTGGGCGAGCTTCAGCTCGTGGTCGGGTTCGGGAAGGGGGAGGGGCTCCGGCATCGTAACACACACCCCTGTGTGTTGTTCTTACTTAATGGTGTCGTTGGGCGTGGTGGGAGCCTACCGCCTCACCTATAGGCCCCTATAGGTGGGCATCCGGCAGGTAACCCCCAACTTGGAGGCAACGATGAGCCGCTAGAGGCGATGTACCCTGCTGGAGGCACCCCCCCTGCCGGGCGCACCCCCCCGACCAAGGTCGGGGCGTCAACCCTCCGCGAAGACGGGCTCGAGGCCGAGCTGGCGGAAACCGGCGTCCTCGGTGGCCACCTGGTGGGCGCCGGCCTGCTCCGCCACGTACGCGAGGGAGAGGTCCACCCAGCTGGGGCTCGTGGCGGAGGGATGCTCGCCCATGTACGCGTGCACGTCCTCGAGGGACGGGTCCACGATGCGGACGCCGCTTCCCATGGCCGAGGTCAACCACCGGCGCGCGTGCTCGTTGCTGCCCGTCTTGCCGGTGATGACGCCGAAGGTCTCCGCCACCACGTCGCGGGAGGTGACCACGAGGTCCGTCCCCCGCCAGAACCGCTGCACCTCGGGCTTGCGCGCGTACCCGAGGGCGGTCTCGACGAAGGCCCACGTGTCCCAGGCCACGACCTGCACTCACTCGCCCCCGTAGAGCTGGCGGTCGATCTCCCGGGACGTGATGTCCTCGTCCGGGTCCACGAACCCGTCGATCTCGAACTGGAAGAGGGGGTCGTCGCTCCAGTCCGAGGCGCGTCGAGCCCCCTCCCGGATGAGGTACCGCACCGCCTCCGCCCGGCTCCCGAAGCCGTGGGCCCTGCGCACGCGCTCGATAGCCTCCACCTCCTCCTGACTGGGGCGGAAGCTCACCACGTCGCTCATGGGATAGGATGGGGCGGCGGAGCACATAAGAGTTACGCTGAGTATACTGTATACTCCCCGTGTACATCCGGGGGGGCCGCCGCAGGTAGACGAACGGGTGG
>CAZDGP010000032.1:1372-18482 GCA_964505085.1 uncultured Thermoplasmatales archaeon | reverse complement strand
ACACGGGGGCGGTGCCGCCGTCCTCGATGTTGAAGCCGAGGGGCACGGGCTCGTAGGTTTGCCGCGCCATACCGCGGACGCCCTCCAGGAGGCGGTGGTCGCGGTCCTCGAGGTTGCTGTACCCGGCGTAGAGCTCCATGCGGTCCACGCTTCCAGCCTCCACGATGCCGAGGTCGACGAGGAGGGGGAGGGCGCTGTCGGTGACCACGAGGTGGCCGCCGGCCTCCACCCACGCCTCGAGGGCGGTGAGGGCGGTGGTGTCGCCGCGGATGCGCTCGTAGGCGCTGCCGGGCACCAGGAGGTGCGTGATACCCGTGAGGCCCTGGGTCGTGACGTCGCCGGGCCCGATCACGGTGACGCCATCGCCGCGGGTGGTGGTGGCGAGCTCGGTGAGGTACCGGTCGACGCTCGCCTGGAACGTCCTGTGGGCGGTGTCCCACGCGTCGTCGGCGGGGTTCTCCGCGGCCCACCCGTCCACGGTCATGTCACCGGAGTTCGTCACCACGTTCTCCGTGGCGAGCGCCGCCACGCGGCCCTCGGGTTCGAGGGTGACGTGGTGCTCGCGGGCCGTCTGCTCCATGAAGGCCTCCACGATGACGCGCACGGACTCGATGTGGTACGCGTTGATGCGTTGGCTGAGGCCGGGGTAGTAGTTGTCGAAGGTGATGTGGTTGTACGCGAGCTCGAAGTCCACGCCGGGAGCGTTGAGGCCGGTGTCCTGGGCGAACCAGTCGCTGCTGAAGCCGCTGTCGGTGTACCCGATGGTGTCCCAGACGGTGCCCCAGTCGTTGAACTCGCCGCCCCAGACGCCGCCCTCGGGGGCGTGGTTCCACTCGGTGAACGCGTCGTCGTTGTTGAGGCGGACCTTGATCTTCTCGGCGAGGCGCGTGCTCTTCTCCATCTCGGTGAAGGACTGCTGGCCGGCGGGGAGCATGGTGAGGACGAAGTGGCCCTCCCGGAGGCAGACCTCGGCGGGGCCCTCCATGCCGGTGGCCTCGGCACCCACGCAGGCGATGGGTGGGGAGCCGCTGTTGAATGCGACGCCGCTGTCGGCGGGGTGGAGCATGCCGTGGATGTCGCTGGCGTACCGGAGGTTCGTGAGGTTCTGGAGGTACGGGACGTAGGCCTGGGGCGCGGGCTCGCTCAGGGTCGTGTGCGATTCCCGCTGCCACCCCACGGTGGGAGCCTCGCGGTTGAGGTCGACGCCGTTGCCGTTGCCGCGGACGAAGTTCTGGGTCTCGGCCCCGGGCTCCCCGGCGTCCGTGACGCGGCCGCAGGTGGCGCTCACGTAGCAGGCGTCGTTGTGGCGGTACTCGGCCTCCTCGTGGGTCCACCCATCGGGGTTGGGGAGGAGGAAGAGCGCCACCTGGTGGTCCAGGAACTCGAGGAGGGTGGGGTTGCGCTCGGCGAGGCCCTTCTCGGTGACGAGGTCCTCGATGACGCGGAGCCCGCCCTCGCGGCCGCCCTTCTCGTTCCCGTGGATGCTCAGCATGAAGAGCACCTTCGCCTTCTCCTCGTACGTGATGGGGCTCTTCTCGTTCGTGACCTCCACCAGGAGCACGTCGCTCGTGTCACGCTCGCCGGTGAGGAGGTTGTCCCACCCGAAGGACTGCCCGAGGCTCCGCACCTCGATGCGGTCGGGGTGCTCCTCCTCCAGCACGCTGAGGCCGCATCGGGCCTCGTCGTAGCTTACGAAGTCGTTGGTCATCATGGCCTCGGGGAAGAGGCGTCCGGTGGTGGCGCGGGCCTCCTCGCAGAAGAGCCCCGGGGTGGGAAGCTCCTGGGAGCCCGCGTCCCCGTCGGGGGAGGACGGGGTGGCGTTGGCGGTGGCTGCCGGTACGAGCGTACCCAGGAGCAGGAGCGCCATGAAGATGGTGATGGTTGGACGAGCGTGGTTCATCGGGGGGACCTCCAAGCGTGCGGTGGCAGCGTGGCTCAGGGAAGAAAAGGCTTGTGGTGGTGTTCACGACCACATGCTCCGCGCGGGAACGGAAAAGGTGAAACATGGTGGGTCCCTTGCGGGGGCTGGAGCGGCCCACCATGACGCCCACGCAACACGGCACCCCGGGGGATGCGGAAGGCACGACCACCATCGGCCTCGTCACCACCGACGGGGTGGTGCTCGCCAGCGACACGCGGGCCACCATGGGGAACCTCATCGCGAGCAAGACGGTGCGGAAGATCTTCGAGCTCGACGAGAACATGGGCCTCGCGGTGGCTGGGAGCGTGGGCGATGCGCAGACGCTCGTGCGGTTCCTCCGGAGCCAGGTGCGGACGGAGCGCGTGAGCACGGGCCGCGGCATGACGGTGCGGGCGGCGGCGACGCTGCTTAGCAACGTCATGAACCGGCGGAAGTTCACGCCCTACCACGTGCGGTTGCTCCTGGCGGGCGTGGACCGCCGCGGAGGTCACGTCCTGAGCATAGATGCCGCCGGCGGCGTCGGGGGTCAGGAGGAGCGGTACCAGACCGCCGGCAGCGGCAGCCCCTTCGTCTTCGGTGTCCTCGAGGACCGCTTCGATGAGGACATGGACCTGGAGGAGGGGGTGGGCCTCGCGGTGGACGCGTTGGCGGCGGCCATCGGGCGGGATGCCGCCAGCGGCAACGGCCTCCGGGTGGCCACCATCACGGAGGATGAGGGGTGGGAGGAGGTTCCGCCGGAGGACGTGCAGGGGCTCCTGGAGGAGCGCGGTCACCTCGAGCTCACCTCCTGAGGACGGCGTGGAGCTCGTCCACACCATTCGACAAAGTATTTATACGAGACGGGTGTATGATGGCGTGGTCATAGCGCTCAGAGCCTTGACCCGGTCGTTCCTACGCACGTCCACGACGTGATGCTCTGGGTGTTTCTCCACCGATCGAAGAGAACCAGGGTCCCCGAAGGCCGGGTGGGACCCAGTGGAACCGAAAGGGATGCTGATGCAGGCACAAGCCGACAACCTCAACGAAGGAACCACGACCGTGGGTCTCGTGTGCGATGGCGGGGTCGTTCTCGCCACGGAGCAGCGCGCGACCATGGGGAACCTCATCTCCCACAAGACGACCCAGAAGCTGTTCCAGATCGACGACCACATCGGCCTCACCGTGGCCGGCCTCGTGGGGGACGCGCAGGCGCTCCACCGGATCCTCCGGGCCGAGGTGGAGCTCTACAAGACCAAGCGCGGCATCCCCATGAGCGTCAACGCCGCCGCCACCCTCATGAGCAACCTGCTCAACCGCCGGAAGTTCGCGCCGTACATGGTGCAGCTCCTGGTGGGCGGTGTGGACCGCGAGGGCGGGCACGTGTACAGCCTGGACGCCGCCGGCGGGTCCATCCCCGACGACATGGTGACCACCGGCAGCGGCAGCCCCTTCGTGTACGGTGTCCTCGAGGACCATTACCGCGAGGACATGACCGTGGACGAGGGTGTGGACCTGGCTGTTCGCGGCCTCCACAGCGCCATGCAGCGGGACTCCGCCAGCGGCGACGGCATCCTGCTTGCCACCATCACGGAGGAGGACGGTTGGCAGCCCATGACGGCAGACGAGGTGCAGGAGCGCCTCGAATCCCTGGGCAAGGCCTGAACCGGCTTCCCCCTCTCCCCCCCCTTCCCCCGATCGCTATCAACCACCGCGGCGGGTTCGCCCGCTGCGATCCATAAGTCTTCCAGAAGGTTCGTTACATGGGCGTCGAAGACCTGCTCGACGACATCAGGGACGTAGTCAAGGACGAGGCTCCCCGAGGAGCCGAGGTCACGGACATCGAGTTCGAGGCCGCCACCCTGGTGATCTACACCAAGCACCCGGAGAAGTTCGCCGAGGACGAGGACCTGGTCCGCCGTCTCGCGAAACGCCTCCGGAAGCGCGTGACCATCCGCCCCGACCCGTCGGTGCTCGCCGGCGTGGGCGAGGCGGAGGAGAAGATCCACGACATCGTGCCCGACGAGGCCGAGATCACCGAGGTCCACTTCGAGGCGGACATCGGCGAGGTCGTCATCGAGGCGCGGAAGCCCGGTCTCGTCATCGGGCGCCACGGGTCCACGCTGAACGAGATCAAGCGCGAGATCGGGTGGGCGCCCCGGGTGAACCGGACGCCCCCCATCCCGTCGAAGACCGTGAAGGAGATCCGGGAGTACCTCCGCAGCGTGAGCGACGAGCGCAAGAAGATCCTGCGCCGCGTGGGCCGCCGCATCTACCGTGGCACGAGCGACGGGGAGAAGTACGTGCGCTGGACGAGCCTCGGCGGGTACCGGGAGGTGGGGCGCTCCTGTCATCTCCTCACCACGCAGGATAGCAAGATCCTCATCGATTGCGGGGTGAACTTCAGCAACGAGCAGAAGGAGACCCCGTACATCCACCTGCCTGAGGTGTACCCCCTGAACAACCTCGATGCGGTGGTGCTCACCCACGCGCATCTGGACCACTCGGGCCTCATCCCGCTCCTCTACAAGTACGGGTACGACGGGCCCGTGTACTGCACGCCGCCGACGCGGGAGCTCAGCGTGCTCCTGCAGATGGACTACGTGAAGATCGCGGCGCAGGAGGGGAAGACGCCCCCGTACGAGAGCGAGCACATCCGGGAGTGGGTGAAGCACGCTATCATGCTGGATTACGGGGACACCACGGACATCGCGCCGGATGTGAAGCTCACGTTCAACAACGCGGGGCACATCCTCGGGAGCGCCGTGAGCCACTTCCACATCGGCGAGGGGTACTACAACATCCTGTGCACGAGCGATATGAAGTACGAGAACACGTGGCTCTTCGATTCGACGCACAACAAGTTCCCCCGTGTGGAGACCCTGGTGATGGAGGCCACGTACGGTGGCCGGGACAACATGCAGCCGGACCGGAACCAGGCGAAGAACCAGCTCATGAGCATCTGTCAACGCACCCTGGGCCGCGACGGGAAGGTCATCATCCCGGCCTTCGCCGTGGGGCGGAGCCAGGAGGTCATGATCGTGCTTCAGGACCTCATGCAGTCGGGGAAGATCCCCCACGTGCCCGTGTACCTGGATGGCATGATCATGGAGGCTACCGCCATCCACACGGCGTACCCGGAGTACCTCACGAAGAAGCTCCGGAACCAGATCTTCCAGGAGGGCGAGAACCCTCTGCTGTCGGACATCTTCCAGATGGTGGACAGCCACAGCATGCGTCAGGACCTTCTGGACAGCAACGAGCCCTGCATCATGGTGGCCACGAGCGGCATGATGAGCGGGGGTCCCGTGGTGGAGTACTTCAAGCACTGGGCGGAGGATGGGGACAACAGCCTCATCTTCGTGGGGTTCCAGGCGGCGGGGACGCTGGGTCGGCGCATCAAGCAGGGTCGGCGGGAGATCCCCATGAGCGACGGGGGGAAGAGCAAGGTGGTGAAGATGAACCTGAACGTGGAGACGGTGGACGGGTTCTCGGGTCACAGCGACCGCCGCCAGCTCATGAACTACGTGAAGAACCTGAACCCGCGCCCGAACAAGGTGCTCACCATGCACGGGGAGGAGTCCAAGTGCCTGGACCTCGCCTCGAGCATCCACAAGAAGTACCGCATGAAGACGTGGGCACCGAAGAACTTGGAAACGTACCGACTCAAGTAGGCTTGGTCGGTACGTTTCCAAGTTCGAGGCGCGACCGTCCGGCGCTGGGCCGGGCGGTCAGCGCCTGCGAACCCCGCGGCGCGGGGTTCGCACCTGTCTTGGTGGCTCCGTGCCACTTCTCCTCTCTCTTCTCTTCCAGCGCGTGACCTAGAGGCGTCCATGACCCAACCCACCCCCACCTATAGCCACCTATAGGTCCCTATAGCTCCCCCTTACCTAACCAAGCGATCCGAGAGCCACCCGCGCCACGTGCACCTTGCTCTCGTTCCCGCGCCCGTCGGCCCAGGCGGGGAAGACCCCATGCTCGGTCACCGTGATGCTCGTGTAATCGCCCAGGGACCGGTGCTCTTCGTCGCTGCCGTTGGGCGCGGTGAAGGCGGTGAAGGTGGTGTTGCTCGCGTACACCATCTCGCCGAAGTCCAGGGTGCCGGCGGGGGCGGTCTGCATCGCGTACCGGAAGCGGGGGTGGGTGGGGTCGGGGGCGCTCGTGTAGTAGCTTGCGTGGATGCGGCCCTCCGCGTCCACGTGGACCCACGGGTAGAACTGGATGACGCCGTTCCCCGCCTCGTCGTGGTGGACGCGCTTCGTGGTCCACGTCTCCCCACCGTCGAAGCTCGCGGCCACGAGCACGTCGGCGTCACCTTGTCGGTCGTCGTGCCACGTGGCGGCCACGGTGGAGCCGTTGGGGCCGCCGACGCTGAGGCCTGGGAGGGTGTGCATGCGCTGGTACCGCTCGTAGGGCTCCACGAGGTCCACCTCCGCCACGGGTTCCGGCGCGGTCCAGGTCTCGCCGTCGGTGGTGCTGGTGACGTGGTCGAGGGTGCCCTCCTCGTAGTTCAGCCACGTGAGGTGCGCGGTGCCGCCGGGGGTGAAGGCGATGGCGGTGCCGTTGTTGTGCATGCCCCGGTCCACCTCCATGGGTTCCGTCCACGTCTCGCCGCCGTCGGTGCTGCGGCTCACCACGATGTTGCCCACGTCCACGTCGAGGCCGGTCTGGTCCTCCACGCCCCGGAGCTGGTCCAGGGCCGGTTCCTGCTGCCACGCCACCACGAGGGTGCCGGTGGCGGGGTTCACCGCGAGCCACTCCTTGTCGTTGAAGCTCCCGGCGACGTCGCTCTCGTGCACGATGCTTCCGGTGGTCCATGTCTCGCCGCCGTCGGGGCTCTCGAGGACGAAGACGGTGCTCGTGGGGAGGTACGCGAGCCCCGCGAGGTACGGGGTGCCGTCCGGTGCGAAGGCCACCACGGGGTCGCTGAGGCCCAGGAACCCCACGGGGTGGTCCGTGGCGTTGGCGACATCCTCGGGGCTCACCCAGGTGGCGTTCCACGTCTCCCCGGCATCCCACGAGACGTAGACGCCGAAGCCGCCGTCGCTGTTCGCCGCCGCCACGAGGTGCCGGGCGTGGGTGGGGTCGTGGGCGATGCTCACCTCGCTGGCGCTCCGGTTCATGGGGGTGAGGGTGCGGTCCAGGGCGTCGAGCCCTTCACCGGCCCCAGGTGCGGGATCGGTGGGGGTGGGCGTCGTGCACCCGGCGCTGAGCAGGGAGAGGACGATGAGGGTGGCAGCCAGGCCTCGCATACGCGGGGAGGGGGCTTGGTGCTTCAAGAAGCTTCCCCCCTCGTCAAACGGGGGGTGGGCCCCATCCGCCGCCGCCGGGGGTGTCCACCACGACGACGTCCCCCGGTTCGAGGGTGCGCGTGACCTTCCCGGGGAGCGCTTCCTCGTCGCCGTCGCGCTGGAGCGTGTTCCGCCCCACGGCCCCGGGGGCGCCGCCCTGGAGCCCGGGCGGGGCGTGGTGGCGGCGCTCGGTGAGGAGGCTCAGCGTGGCCTCGCCCTCCATGACCTGCACGCTCCGGCGGATCCCCTCGCCCCCCGGGTGCTTCCCCTTGCCGCCGGTGCCCTCCCGGAGGTGGTAGGCGGTGACGCGGAGGGGGTAGGCGTGCTCCAATGCCTCCACGGGGGTGTTCCGCGTGTTCGTCATGTGCGTGTGCACGCCGCTCATGCCGCCACCCCGGGGTCCGCCGCCCTGCCCGCCGCCGATGGTCTCGTAGTACGCGTAGGGGGACCCGTCGGCGCGCGTGCCGCCGATGAGGAGGTTGTTCATGGTGCCCTGGCTCATGGCGGGGACGCGCTCCGGTGCGGCGGGGGCCAGAGCTTGCAGGAGCACGTCCACCACGCGTTGGCTCGTCTCCACGTTCCCGGCGGCCACCGCGTGCCCCCTTGGGGGGTTCAGGAGCGACCCGGGGGGTGCGTGGAGGGTGATGGGGCGGTAGCATCCGGCGTTGGCGGGGACGTGGGGGTCGGTGACGAGCCGGAGCACGTAGTAGGCTCCGCTCCGGGCCACGGCGGGGGGTGCGTTCACGTTGCCGGGGCTTGCAGGGGCGGTGCCGGTGAGGTCCACGTGGACGGTGCTCCCGTCCACCGTGACCTCCGCCTGGATGGGGAGGGGGTCGGGGGTGACGCCGTCGTCGTCGAGGACGTCCCGCGCCGTGTACGTGCCGTCGGGGAGGTCCCGGAGGGCGGTGCGGGTGCGCTCCTCCGTGTGGTCCAGCACCGCCCGGAGGGCCTGGTGGAGCGTGGGGGTGCCGTGGCGTTGGGCGAGGTGCGTGATGCGTTCCGCGCCCACGTGGTTCGCGGCGAGCTGCGCCTGGAGGTCGCCCCGGCGCTCCCGGGGGGTGCGCGTGGCCTCCAGGATGCGGTCCCACGTGGCCTCCACGTCCTCGCCACCCCGCTTGAGGCGCGTGGGCGGGAGCACGAGGCCCTCGTCCGTCAGGCGCGCGCGCCCGGCGCCCATGCTCCCGGGGGTGGTGCCGCCTACGTCGGCGTGGTGGGCGCGGTTCGCCACGTACGCGACGCGCTCCCCATCCAGGTGCACGGGGGTGACGAGGGTGAGGTCCGGGAGGTGCGTGCCGCCGTGGTAGGGGTCGTTGAGGAGCACCGCGTCCCCCGGGTCCAGGGGGCCGAGGGCCTCCACGGCGGCTTCGACGCTTGCGGGCATGGCGCCCAGGTGGACGGGGATGTGCTCGGCCTGCGCCGCGAGCTCCCCGTGGGCGGTGAAGATGGCGCAGCTGTGGTCGTGGCGCTCCTTGATGTTGGGGCTGTGGGCGGCGCGGGCGAGGGCGGCCCCCATCTCCCGGGCGGCGGCCTCGAGGCTCCCCCGAATCACCTCGAGGGTCACGGGGTCCACGGGGCTCATGCGCTACCTCCCGTGGGCACGGTGACGTCGAGGGTGCCGTCGGGGGCCACGGTGGCGTGGGTCCCGGGGGGGAGGAGGAGGGTGTGGTCCCGACCCTCGAGGAGCGCGGGGCCCTCGAGCTCGTGGCCGGCGCGGAGGGCGTCGCGGTCGTGGACGCGGGTGGGTTCCTCGCCAGCGCCAGCGTCGCCCGCGTCCGGGAACCACACGGGGCGCGTGGTGGCGGATGTGGGTGGGGATCCCGCCTTTGGGACGTGGGGGGGTTCGGGTGGGGGGCCGGCGGGGGCGGTGGCGGCCACGTGGAGGTTCACGAGGACCACGGGTTCGGTGGGGTCGCGGTACCCGGTGCGGGTCTCGTGGCGGGCGTGGAAGGCCTCCGCGAGGTCCTCGGGGTGGGGGTGGTCATCGGTGAGGGGTACGGTGATCTCGTGGCTTTGCCCCCCGTAACGGAGCTCGGCGGCGTGGTCCAGGGTGACGGCGTCGGGGCGTGCTCCATCATCCACGAGGGCTTGCCGCGTGGCGTCACCGAGCTCGTGGAGGGCCTCGTGGAGCGATGCCCCGTCCAGGTCGGTGAGGGGTTGGAGGAGGGTGCGGACGCGGTCGTGGCGCAGGGGCGCGTGGAGGGCGCCGTGGGCGCTGAAGACGCCGGGGCCGGGGGGGACGAGGACGCGGGGGACGCCGAGGCGCTTGGCCAGGGTGACGGCGTGGAGGGGTCCGGCCCCCCCGTAGGTGGCGAGGGTCATGGTGCGGGGGTCGAGGCCCCGTTCGGTGCTCACGACGCGGAGGGCGCCCTCCATGTGCGCCATGGTGACCTCGACGACGCCGAGGGCGGCCTCCGTCACGGACAACCCGAGGGGTTCCGCCACGTGCTCCCGCATGGCGGTGCGGGCGGCGGCCTCGTCCAGGGTCCACCGGGACCCCAGGAACGCGTGGGTGTCCAGGCGACCGAGGAGGAGGTGGGCGTCGGTGACGGTGGGTTCGGTGCCGCCCCGACCGTAGCAGGCGGGTCCGGGGTGGGCGCCGGCGCTCCGGGGCCCCACCTTGAGGAGGCGGCCGCGGTCCACCCACGCCTTGGAGCCGCCGCCGGCGCCTACGGTGGTGAGGTCCAGGGTGGGCACGCGGAGGTCGTGCCCGGCGACGGTGGGGGTGCGCGTGGTGCGGGGGGTGCCGTCCCGGAGGAGGCCGGCGTCGGTGCTGGTGCCTCCCATGTCGAGGGTGAGGAGGTGCGGGGCGTCGTGGCGCAGGGCGAGGTGCCGGGCGCCCACGAGGCCGCCGCTGGGGCCGCTGAGGGCGGTGCGGGCGGGCTCCCGCCGCGCCGCGGGGGGTGTCATGAGGGCGCCGGCGCTGTCGAGGACGTGGAGCGCGGCGGTGGGGTTGCGCTCCTGTAGGCCCTCCTGGAGGCGGTGGAGGTAGGCGTCCATGATGGGGGCGAGGAGCGCGTGGGCGGCGGTGGTGGTGAAGCGCTCCACCTCCCGGAACTCCCTGGTGGCGGCGTGGCTCGTGAAGACCGGCACGGTGAGGTGGTCCCGCAGGATGTCGGCGGCCGCCTCCTCGTGGCGGGGGTTGGCGTAGCTGTGGAGGAACGCCACCACGACGCTGTCCACGTCCTGGAGCGTGCGCGCGGCGTCCCGCACGGCGTCGGGGTCCAGGGGCTCCACCTCGTCGCCGTGGGGTGTGAGGCGTCCGGGGACGCCGACGCGGTCGCGCCGCGCCACGAGGGGTGTGGGACGGTGCTTGGTGGGGTCGTAGAGGCTGGGGCGGGTCTGGCGGCGGATCTCGAGGACGTCCTCGAAGCCCCGGTTCGTCACGAGGCCCACGCGGCCGCCCTCGCCTTCCAGGAGGGCGTTGGTTGCCACGGTGGTGCCGTGGACGACGCGGGTCACGTCGGCCCACGCTTCACCCTCTTGCTCCAGCACCTCGTCCATGCCCTGGAGCGCGCCCCGGCTGGGGTCCTGGGGTGTGGTGGGGACCTTCCACGTGCTCAGGGTGGCCTCCCGGGGGTCGTGGAGCACGATGTCGGTGAAGGTGCCGCCCACGTCGGTGCCGAGGACGAGGTGGGGCATGTGGGTGCGGCAGGGGCCTCGGGGGGTTTAACGGCCCCGGTTCCACGACTCACAGCGCGGTCCAGAGGAGCCGGAGCCCCAGGAGGAGGGTGAGGAGGAGCGCGGCGCCGGCGGCGAGGTTCCCCAGGGTGCGGTTGCGGTGGTCCCCCAGGAGGTCGGTGCGGTTGAGGCCCCAGAGGAGCACGGTGGCGAGGAGCGGGAGCAGGAGCCCGTTGAGGGCTTGCGCGGCCACGATGGCGGCCACGGGCTCCACCGCGAGGGCCGCCAGCACGGCGCCGGTGACGAGGACGAGGATCCAGGTGGCGCGGTACCGGGGCGTGTTGAGGTCGCCTTCCCACCCGAGGACGTGGCCGGCGGCGTACGCGGCGGCCATGGGGGCGGTGACGCTGCTCGTGAAGCCGGCGGCGGCGAGGCCCAGGGCGAAGAGGTCCCCCGCCAGGGGTCCGGCCACGGGGCGGAGCTGGAGGGCCATGGTGGCGGCGCTCGTGACCTCCACGCCCTGGAGGAGGGTGGCGCTCGTGGCCAGGATGGCGAGGGTGGCGAGGCCACCGGCGAGGACCATGGCGGCGAGGTCCCACCGCATGGCCGGGATGTCCCCGGTGCCGCGCCACCCGTGGCCCTCCACGAGGGCGCTGTGGAGGAAGAGGTTGTACGGGACCACGGTGGTGCCGAGGAGAGCGAGCACCAGGAGCTCGCCGCCCTGGGGAAGCGTGGGCGGCAGGAGGCTCGCCGCCACCGCGTCCAGGGGTGGGGGGTGGAGGAGGGCGGTGGCGACGAAGGCGAGGGTCATGGTGGCGACGAGGGTGACGAGCACGCGTTCGGCGCGCTGGTGGGCGCCGAACCAGAGGAGGAGGAAGGCGAGGTCCGCCAGGAGCACCACGTAGAGGGGGGCGGGGGCGTTCCAGAGGAGCGTGAGGCCCAGGGTGGCGCCCAGGAGGTTCCCCACCTGGAAGGCGGCGGCGCCGGCCACCACGCCGCCGAGGACGAGGAACGCGAGCGCTCGCTTGAGGAGGGGGTGGGGTGTGAAGCGGGTGCGGAGGAGGGTGCCGAGGGGTTCCCCGGTGAGGACGGTGAGGCGGACGGCAGCCTCCTGGAGGATGAGGGTGACGAGGAGCCCGGCGAGGACGGCCCAGAGGAGGGTGAAGCCGTGGCGGGCGCCGGCCACGGTGACGGTGGTGACGGTGCCGGGTCCCACGAAGGCGGCGGCCACGGCGAGGCCGGGACCGATCCGTCGCCACTCCATGGCGTGGGAGGAGGCTCCGGGGTCTTCACGCTTCGGATGCGTCGAGGCGCTGACGCACCGATCGGAGCTCGCTTCGGAGGGCGTCCTTGCGCTTGCTGAGGGCCACGGCCCCTTTGCCTGGCGCCTGCTTCACGCAGGTGCTACAGTGGACCTTGTCCAGCTGCTTCTCCAGGCGCCGCACCTGTCGCTGGAGGCGGCGTTCCTTGTGCTCGAGGCGGCGGCGTTCCTTGGGCGTGAGGGGGTCGGGCTCCGGTTCGGTCTCCCCCGCGAGCAACCCGCGGACCTTGTCGAGCATCGGTCCCACGTGGGTCCGAGGCACCTTCAAGGTTAGGTTACATCCCGGGTACCGCGGAAGCGGGTGCGTTAAGTGCGTGGACCCCGGTGGGGATGCGGTGACGCCGTGGAAACCTCCCCGAAGCGCATCCTCGTGGGCCAGCTGAGGAAGCTCTGGCGACAGGTCAGGATCCTCGTGCGGCTCCTGCGGGACCCCGCCACCCCCCGGTCGGCGAAGGTGGCGGCGTTGGCGGTGCTCGTGTACCTGGTGAGCCCGGTGGACCTGGTGCCGGACCCTCTCCTCTTCGGCCTCATCGACGACCTCCTCCTGGTACCGGTGGGCATGGGGGCGGTGAGGCGTTTGGCCGGTCCCGAGGTGGTGGAGGTGGTGGAGGCCGAGGTGGACGAGGACCCCGCGGGGGCGGACCGGTGGAAGCGCATCGTCGTCGCCATCATCGTGCTCTGGGTGCTGAGCCTCGTCATCATCATCTGGGCGGCGTGGTGGCTCTGGGCGCGCTGACCGAAGCCTTCACGTGGGTGGCCTCCTTGCTGAACCCATGAGCGACGCACCGGAGGAGGAGACGTGCCCGGAGTGCGGTGAGGTGCACCTCAGCGGGGATCCCCACGGCGGAGGCGGGGGGACGCGGGATGTGGCTCGCGTCTTCGACACGTGGGCCGAGGAGGGTCGTGGCGAGGGCATGGAGTCGGGGCACCTGGCCACGGCACGGCCCGTCCTGGAGGCCCTCGACGTCGGTCCGGGGGACCGCTTCCTGGACCTGGGCACGGGCGTGGGGTGGATGGCGGAGCGCGCGGGGGAGCTGGGAGCCTCGTCCGTGGGGGTGGACGCGTCCCGGCGCATGCTGCGCCGGGCCACATCCCGGGGAGGCGGAGCCGCGAGCTTCCTGCAGGCGAGCTTCGGGGAGCTTCCTTTCAGGAGCGGGGTCTTCGACGCGGTCTTCAGCATGGAGGCTGTGTACTACGCGGAGGACGTGGACGGGGCGCTTGCCGAGGTGCACCGCGTCATGGCTCCCGGCGCTCGCTTGGACATCCTGGTGGACTACTACGAGGAGAACGAGGCAAGCCACGGGTGGCCGGAGAAGACGGGGCTTCCCATGGACCTGCGGAGCGAGGCCGGGTGGGTCGGGAGCCTGACGGATGTGGGGTTCCGGGAGGTGGAGGCAGCTCGTTTGCGAGCACCCGAGGACGCGGAGGCGCCCGCGTGGAAGGTGGAGGAGGGGACGCTGCACCTCGTGGCGTGGCGGTGATTCAGCGGGGGCGCTCGAGCACGAGCCAGACGCTGCCGCTGCGGTCGGGGTGGTGGGGGGCCACGGTCTCCCGGAGCCGCCATCCCTCCTCGGCGAAGCGCTTGAGGAGGCTCTCGGCCTCCGAGGCATCGTCCACCCGGAGCACCTTGTACGTCACGCGTTGGTCTTGTGGTGGGGGAGAGGCCGTGGCCGCCTCTTGACGGCCCTCGAGGGGGGTGGCGGTGTCGGGGGTGGCGGCGTCCTTGCGGGATGCGTAGTCCTCCTCGTACCACGTGATGAGCTCGTGGTGCTCCCTGGGGAGGTCCTCCCGGCGGGGGTGGACGGGTCCCTCGTCCCGGCCCGTGTGGTGGTCGTCGCCCGGGCGGTAGAGGCGTCGCCCTCCGTCGGGGGTGGCGTAGAGGTACCTGTAGGGGGCGGGGTTGGGGCGCATGTTCGCCACGAGTTGCAGGGTGGCGTGGACCTCGATGCGGGGGGTCGCGCTTTCGGGGTACCCCATCTCCAGCAACCGCGCCTGGATCTCGTCCACCTGGAACCCCATGCGGTCGGGGTGCTCGCGGTGGAGGAGGGCGGTGGCCACCCACACGGCCTCTGGGACGCGAAGCGCCTGCTCCATGTCGTTCCCCTTCCCCGGCAGAGGGTATGGACCTTTCGGGATGGGACGGAGGTACGGCTTCCCTTCAGGCTCCCCCGGCCCGTTCGGGGGTCCTCGTCACGGGAGCGGGAGGTACGTGAAGGGGTCGAGGCCCTGGGCCACCAGGGCGGCGCCGGCGACGGCCCCCACGAGGAGCGCCAGGAGCACCAGGACGCCCCAGCGGCTCCGGGACCGCTTCGGCTCCTCGGCGGCACCCTTCTCGTGGAGCCCCATGACGACGCGGTTCCGGGAGCGGGCTCTATGGGCGCTCTGGGTCTCCCTGAGGGCCCGGAGGGAGCGATGGCGGCGCTCCGCCACCAGAGCGCTGGCGAGGACGAGGCTCGCGCCCCCAACGGCGAGGCTCATCACCAGGGGGTACCAGAAGGGGTTCACGGCCTCGGTGGCTTGGAAGAGGTCGGGTGTGCTCACGAGGCCCACGATGCCGAAGGCGAGGAAGAAGAGCCCTCCCACGAGGCCCAGAGCCCACCCGCCCCACACGCTGGAGTCGAAGGCGGAGACCCCTGTGCTCCGTGATGCCATGTAGAACGACCCCCATGCGAGGCTGCGCACCCCCCTTGGAACGGTCCCTATACTTGAGGGTTCCCCCGCCTACCGCATGGTTGAAGTACGGGGAGGGGGGTAGCCCGGCGAGACCATGGCGGAACGGGACCCCCTAACCTACGCGGACGCCGGCGTGGACATCGAGGCCCAGGACGAGGCGGTGGCGGGCCTCGCCGGGGCTCTGGGCGGAGGTCGCACGGGCCTGGGAGCCCCCCTGGAGGGGGTGGGGAACTACGCGGGGCTCGTGGACCTGGGGGACCGGGCGCTCGTCATGTGCACCGACGGCGTGGGCACGAAGCTCCTGGTGGCGGACGCGGTGGAGCGGTGGGACACCATCGGCATCGACTGCATCGCCATGAACGTGAACGACGCCATCTGCGTGGGGGCCGAACCTCTGGCCTTCGTGGACTACCTCGCGGTGGAGGAACCAAGCCGGGAGCTGAGCCGCGAGCTGGGGAAGGGCCTCGCTCGGGGTGCCAAGCTCGCCAACGTGAGCATCGTGGGCGGGGAGACCGCCGTGCTCCCGGAGGTCATCCGCGGGTTCGACATCGCGGGAACCTGCGTGGGCGTCGTGGACAAGGACCGCATCATCACCGGGAAGGACGTGGCACCCGGCGACGCCATCGTGGGCGTGGCAAGCAGCGGCATCCACAGCAACGGGTACACGCTGGCGCGGCGAGCGGCGGAGGAGGCCGGCATCTCCTACGACGACGAGGTGGTGGCAGGCACCACCCTGGGGGAGCTCTTCCTCGAACCCACCCGCATCTACGTGGAGGCGGTGCTCGACCTCCTGGACGAGGTGCCCGTGAAGGGCCTCGCCCACATCACGGGCGGGGGCCTGCTGAACCTCCCCCGGATCCGGGAGGACGTCCGCTACGTCCTCGAGGACCCCCTGGAGGTGCCCACCGTCTTCGACCTCATCCAGCGGTGGGGGAACGTGGCCACCGACGAGATGCATCGCACCTTCAACATGGGCATGGGCCTCGCCGTCGTGGTGGACGCATCCCACGGGGAGGCCGCGGCGAGCGTGCTGGACCAGCACTTCCCCAGCCGCATCGTGGGTCACGTGGCGGAGGGCGAGGGTGTCGCCGTCCCGCCCCGGGACCTCACCTTCGACGCACCCTAACATCGATGAGGTTGCCATGGCGCACCACCACGACCACGCTCAGGATCACGGGGACGCGGCGGAGGATCGCCTGCGCCGCCTCAAGTGGGCCGCCGTGGTGAACGCGTTCATCGTGGTGGCGGAGGTCGTGGGGGGCGTGCTCACGGGGAGCCTGGCGCTCCTGGCGGACGCCGCCCACAACCTCACGGACGTGGGGGGGCTCGTGGTGGCGTACTTCGCCGCACGCTTCGCCACCCTGCCACCCACGGAGGAGCACAGCTTCGGGTTCGTGCGGTTGGAGATCCTGAGCGCCCTGGCCAACGGCGTGCTCATCGTCCTGGCGAGCCTCTTCATCTTCCGGGAGGCGTTCCACCGGTTCCTCGCCCCGCCGGACATCCCGGGGGTGCCCATGCTCGCGGTGGCGCTCCTGGGCTTGGGTGGGAACGTGCTGGGGGCGTGGTTGCTTCGGTCCCGGCGTCACGAGGCGAACGTGGGCGCCGCCTACACGCACCTTCTGGCGGATGCCGCCAGCAGCGTGGGGGTCATCGTGGCGGCGGTGGTCATGATCTTCACGGACCTCGTCATCCTGGATGTCGTGGTGAGCGTCCTCATCGGCATCGCTGTGGTGGTGTCGGGGTGGGACATCGTGCGGGAGAACGTGCGGGTGCTCCTCCAGTCGGTGCCGCGGGAGGTGGAGCTGGGGGCGCTCCGGGGGGAGGTGGAGGCCATGGACGCGGTGGTGGAGTGCCACGACCTCCACGCGTGGACCCTCACGAGCGGGCAGCACGTGGCCTCGCTCCATGTGGTGGTGTCGGAGGATCGCCTGGGGGAGAGCGACGACATCATCCGGGAGGTGTGCGAGCGCTTCAGCAGCCACGGCATCGACCACACCACCGTCCAGGTGGAGACCCCCGGGTTCGTTGAGCCTGGCGAGGTTCATTGAGCTATCGCCAGGCCCCCGCGGTCGAGGGTCGGGAACCGACACGAGACCGTGGGGCACCCGGTGAGGTCCATTAGGACCGAACCGGGTGACCAGCGCGTCCGAGACCTGCCCTGGGTCGGGCGATCCAGAGCTGTCTACCCCGTCAGACCCGGGGAGAACCCCCACCTATAATGACCTATAGGCACCTATAGGGTCACGTTGGGCCACCCCTCCACCCCGGCGAAACCTTTTCATCGGAGGCCGCCATCCCCTCGTGAGGTCA
>CAZDGP010000032.1:0-1272 GCA_964505085.1 uncultured Thermoplasmatales archaeon | reverse complement strand
CCCTCCACCCCGGCGAAACCTTTTCATCGGAGGCCGCCATCCCCTCGTGAGGTCACCCGCAATGAAGATCTTCCTCGACACCGCGAACATGGACGAGATCCGGGAGGGGGCATCCTGGGGTATCCTGGACGGCGTCACCACGAACCCGAGCCTCATCGCTCGGGAGGGTGTGGACTACGACAAGGCCGTGGCGGAGATCGCGAGCATCGTGGACGGTCCCATCAGCGCCGAGGTCGTGGCCACCGACGCCGAGGGCATGATCGAGGAGGGTCGGAACTTCGCGAAGATCCACGAGAACATCGTGGTGAAGTGCCCCCTCACGAAGGAGGGGTTGAAGGCCACGCGTCAACTGAGCGACGAGGGCATCGACGTGAACGTGACGCTCTGCTTCAGCGCCACGCAGGCGCTCCTCGCCGCGAAGGCGGGGGCGCGCTTCATCAGCCCCTTCGTGGGTCGCCACGACGACATCAGCCAGGACGGCATGGACCTCATCGCGGACATCGTCCACATCTACGGGAACTACGGCTTCGACACGGAGGTCCTCGTGGCGAGCGTGCGCCATCCGCACCACGTGCTCCAGGCGGCGCGCATCGGCGCCGACGTGGCCACGGTGCCCTTCGACGTGCTCTCGAAGCTCTTCGAGCACCCTCTCACGGACCGGGGTCTGGAGAAGTTCCTGCAGGACTGGGAGAACCGGAACGGGTAGACCCCCGCATCGGCTCCGCGACCCCCCCGCTCTTCCCCCTCCGTCTCCTCCCATCCCTCCTCCCTGCTCCAAGCTCACGGCCACCCACGCATCCACGCCGGTGGCCGCACCGCCCGGGGCACCGGGGCGTCTTCCATCGGACCCTTGGGTGGGGGGTTGGCGGTGGAGGGCGAGGGTGGCGGCGGACCGGAGGTTGGATGCACGCTGGCCTCGTTCCCCGGGGGGATGGGTCCGCCGCCGCGGAGGGATCGATGGAGTCCCCGGGGGTCCCATCCGCGGGACCCGCGGGGCACGTAGTGCGATGCCCATCCGCTCCACCTCCGGGAGCGAGGGGATGGGTCTTGTAGGCTGTTGGAGGGCAACGCGTGGCTTGCTGAGGGTTGGGTGCACCGTGCGCCTTAAGGGGGAGAGGGAGCATGGGCCCGCGGTGACGACCTCGTGGTGAGCCTCGATGCTCGGGAGTACCTGCTGCGCCTGGACGAGGAGCTCGAGGACACGCTCCCCAAGGGCGAGCGGAAGCTGGCGGTGCGGGAGGTGCGCCACGTCCTCCGGGACATGGCCTACGA
>CAZDGP010000031.1:14370-19496 GCA_964505085.1 uncultured Thermoplasmatales archaeon | reverse complement strand
CTGGATCTCGCTGGTGCCCTCGAAGATGCGCATGGCGCGGGCGTAGCGGAGGATGGGTTCGAGACCCACCTCGTCGGTGACGCCGACGCCGCCGTGGGCCTGGATGCAGGTGTCGGCCACGTCCCACAGCATCTCGGTGCTGTCGAGCTTCACCATGCTGGACTCCATGACGGCGTCCTCGCCCTCGTCCACCTTCCAGGCGGCGTACATGGCGAGGGCCTCGCTGCGTTGGATGGCGAGCTTGGCGTCGGCGAGGGGGAAGCTCACGCCCTGGAACTTGGAGATGGGTTCCTTGAAGGCCTCGCGCTGGGTAACGTAGTCCACGGTCTTGTCCAGGCAGTGCGTGGCGAGGCCCACGGCCTGCCCGCCGATCTGGATGCGGAGGTCGTCGAGGTTCTGCATGGCGAGGAAGAAACCCTCGCCCTCCTCGCCGATGCGGTTCTCGACGGGGATGCGGCAGTCGTCGAAGGTGATCTCGCACTGGAGGCCGTCGCGGGCGATGGTGTCCTGGGGGGCGCCCACGTGCATGCCGGGGGTGCCCTTGTCCACGATGAAGCAGCTGAGAGCGTAGGGAGCGCGGCTCCCCGGCTCGGTCTTGGCGAAGACCTCCACGAAGTCGCTGTAGGGTCCGTTGCTCACGAAGTACTTCGTGCCGTTCAGGACGTACTCGTCACCGTCGCGTTCGGCGGTGGTGGTGATGCCGCGGACGTCGCTGCCGGCGCCGGGTTCGGTGAGGGCGAAGGCGCCGGTCTTCTCACCCTTCATGACGGGGTGGAACCAGCGTTCCCGCTGCTCCTCGTCGAGCTGGAGGAGGAGCCGCGTGGGGCCCTCGATGTTGGCGAGGACGCCCAGGGTGAGGCCCAGGCCGTGGGTGTACACCTTCTTGTTCGCCTGGAGGAGGGCGGCGTGGCTGATGCCGGCGCCCCCCACCTCCTCGGGCATGTGCATCCCGTAGAAGCCCAGGCGGGCGGATTCCCGCCGGATCTCGTCGGTGGCCTCGAGGACCCGGGGGTGGATGAGGCCCTCGTCCGTGAGGTAGTGCCGGTCGCTCGCGAGGAGGTCCGAGAGCTTCTCCTCCCGAGGCACCACCTCCTTCTGGATGAAGTCGTCCAGGGATCGCAGGATAAGTCTCTCGTCCTCGTTGAGGCGGAAGTCGACCATGGTTTCGTACCCTCCCAAGGGGGCGGTTGGTCCGGTACGCGCGCACGAGGCCATAACCCTCCCGTAAGCGATGTGCAACCAGGTGTTGCGGGAACAACCTGCGTGGGGGACCTTTGAACGACGTATCCAGAAACGATATACCCCCACGAGGGTCACGTGGGGAGTGGGCGGGCGCGTGCTCGGTACCCGAACCGGCACGCCATCCGGGCCTTCGGGTCCGGGGCGTCCCCGCGAGCCTCCCACGAGTGTGCCACCTCCCGACCTTTCCAAGGCCCTCGTGCGATCACGCCTCCATCTCCCCTCGCGGGACGCTGCCCCCTTTCCTTTCATCACCGTTCCCTTTAATACGAGCGTCCCCATCGTAGCCTCGCGCAGGTGACGCATCCATGGCTATTGTGGATCCCTGGGGCTCGGACTCCGTGACGGACTACGACCGCCTCCAGGCCGAGTTCGGCATCGAGCCCTTCAAGGCAGCCCGGAACCTGCCGGATCCGCCCCGGATCTTCCGCCGGGGCGTCGTCTTCGGTCACCGGGGTTTCGACCGGGTGGAGCGGGCCATCCGCGAGGACGAGCCCTGGACGGTGATGACGGGGCTCATGCCCAGCGGCCCCATGCACCTGGGGCACAAGATGGTCATCGACCAGGTGCGGTACTACCAGGAGCTGGGGGCCGACGTCGTCATCGGCGTGGCGGACCTGGAGGCGTACTGGACCCGGGGGTACTCCCTGGAGGAGGCGCGGGAGCTCGCGCTGGAGGAGTACGTGCGGAACTACATCGCGTTGGGCCTCGACGAGGACCGGACGCGGGTGTACTTCCAGTCGGAGAACCGGGCGGTGCAGGACCTCGCCCGAGACCTCGCGAAGCACGTGAACTTCAGCACCTTCGAGTCCATCTACGGGTTCGGGAGCGAGACGAACATGGGGCACATGATGGCGCCTCTCATCCAGGTGGGGGACATCCTCCACGTGCAGTTGGAGGAGTTCGGCGGCCCCCGGCCCACGGTGGTGCCGGTGGGGGTGGACCAGGACCCGCACATCCGCCTCACGCGGGACCTGGCGGCGGCCACGCGCCTCTTCAGCGTGAAGACCACGGAGGAGAAGGGCGTAGGGGTGTTCGTGAAGCCCGACGAGAACGTGGAGCCGCTCTTGGAGGCCGCCCGCGCCCGCCTGGAGGACGAGGGCTTCCTGGAGATGGAGATGAACGTGGGGTACAAGGCGCTCTACGTGCAGGGTGCGAGCCGCTCGGACGTGGGCCGCATCGACGAGGCGCTCGCCGCCATGGAGCCCGACCACGGCGGCCCGGGGTTCATCGCGCCCTCGGCCACGTACCATCGTTTCATGACGGGCCTCACGGGGGGGAAGATGAGCAGCAGCGAACCCGAGAGCGCCATCTTCCTCGGGGACTCGCCGGAGGAGGGGGTGGCGAAGGTGAACCACGCCCTCACGGGGGGTCGTCCCACGGCGGAGGAGCAACGGCGGTTGGGGGCGGACCCGGACTCCTGCATGGTGTACGAGCTCTTCGTTTACCACATGGTGGACGATGACGAGGAGCTCCAGCGCATCTACGACGAGTCGAAGAGCGGGGACCGCCTCTGCGGTCACTGCAAGGGCCTCGCCCGGGAGGTGGCGCGGGGGTTCCTCACGGACCTCGCGGAGGGGCGGGCGGAGGCCGACGAGGCGCTGGCGAAGATCGTGGAGAGCCCCGGCGGCACCGAGGTGCGGGCGCCTGCGGCCTCCGACGACGTCACCGTGGACGCGGGAGGTGGTGATCCGTGAGCGCTCCCCTGAGGGGCGCCGCGCGACCAGCAACGTGTCCACAGGACACGGGGGTGGTCGCGTGAACGTGGAGTTGAGCCACGTGGAGAAGCGCGTGCTCCTGGCCCTGGGGGAGGAGGGTGGGGACGCCACGCCGGAGGACCTCCTGGAGGGCGGGTACGGCTTCGACGCCATCGTGGAGGTGATGAACGGTGCGAACTGGCTCCAGTCCAAGGGCCTCATCAACATCGACGAGCACCTCACCACGTACCTGCGGTTGGGGAACGAGGGTGAGGAGGTCCTGGACCGCGGCCTGCCGGAGCGCAGGGCCCTGGACGCCCTCGTGGAGGCTCCCGGCGGGCGGCTGAACGTGGGGGAGCTCGCGGCCTCGGGTGCCGTGGACGGTCCCGAGGTCCCCATCGCCATCGGGTGGTTGAAGCGGAAGGGCCTGGCGGACATCTCGAAGGAGGACGGGGACACCATCCTCACGCTCACGGACGTGGGCCGGACCGTCGCCGACGGTTCCATGGCCGACGAGGCCGTGCTGGAGGCGGTGGCGGAGGGTGGGGAGGTGCCGGCCGGTGACCTCGACGAGGACGGTCTCGAGGTGCTCCTGGGGCGCCAGGACCTCGTGCGCAAGCGCGAGAGCGTGACGCGGGTGCTCCACGTGACGAGCAAGGGGGAGCGCGTCCTGGATGAGGGTATCGAGCTCACGGAGGCGGTGGCGCAGCTCACCGCCGAGCACCTGCGGGATGGCGCCTGGCGGGACCTGGAGCTCCGCCGCTACGACGTCCAGGCCTTCGCCCCCACCGCCACCGGCGGGAAGAAGCACCCGCTCAGGCAGATCATCGACCGGGTGCGGAGCATCTTCCTGGAGATGGGGTTCTCCGAGATGGAGGGCTCCTACGTCCGGAGCGCCTTCTGGAACATGGACGTGCTCTTCACGCCGCAGGACCACCCCGCCCGAGCCATGCAGGATACCTTCTACGTGGAGGATCCGGCGCAGGCGGACCTCTCCGGGGACGGGGAGCTCGTGGAGCGCGTCCGGGCGGTGCACGAGGACGGCGGGGACACCGGGAGCCGGGGGTGGCGCACGCCCTGGAGCCTGGAGGAGGCCCAGCGCATGCTCCTGCGCACGCACACCACGGTGGACAGCGTCAAGTACCTCCACGAGCACCCGAGGGAGCCGTGCAAGGTCTTCAGCGTGGACCGCGTCTTCCGGAACGAGGTACTGGACCGCACGCACCTGCCGGAGTTCCATCAGGTGGAGGGCATCGTCATGGAGCCCGGGGCGAACTTCCAGATGCTCGTGGGGCTCTTCCGGGAGTTCTACAGCAAGCTCGGGTTCCCCGACGTGCGCGTGCGTCCCGCGTACTTCCCGTACACGGAGCCCTCGCTGGAGATCGAGGTCATGCACGCGGGGGAGTGGATGGAGCTCGGGGGCGCGGGTATCTTCCGGCCGGAGGTCACGGAGCCCCTGGGCGTGGAGTGGCCGGTGCTCGCGTGGGGCCTGGGCCTCGAGCGCCTCGCCATGATGGTGCTGGACCTGGAGGATATCCGGGACCTCTACGTGAGCGACGTGGAGTGGCTTCGGGAGAGCGAGGTGCTGGAGTAGGGTCCCGGGGGGAGGGTGCCGGCTCTGGCGCGGATACCGAAACGCCTTAACCCAGGCATGCCGCTCCCTCGCCCATGCGTGACTACGACATCAAGCGAGGTCACTGGAAGAACGTGGAGGGGAAGAAGCTCCGGGCGCTCCTGGAGGAGCACTTCGGTGACAACGTGGAGGACGAGGATGGGGTCCTGTACGTGCGGGATTGGAACGCGTTCAACGAGCTGTCGGTGGAGTACGTGGACAAGACGACGCTGCGGGTGGACACGGACATGAACCTGCAGGCGGAGAACGACGAGATGGTGGCCTCCCGGGAGACGTGGAACGACTTCCTGGAGGCGGCTACGGGGTTCAACGCGAAGAAGCGCCGCAAGCGCCTGAAGGATAAAGCGAAGGAAGGCGAGCTCTAGGCTCGACCTCTTTGGCAGGGCGCCCTCGAGACGCCCGGAGGGCGGTGAGAGGGTGGCTCGGCGAAGGAAGGTGAACTTTAGTTCGCCTTCCTGAGCTGACCGTTCCCGAGACCGACCGGCTGAGAGGCCGAGGGGGCGGTCCGGCGACAGAGGCCAAGGGGGCGGTCCGGCGACAGAGGGCGAGCTGTAGGC
>CAZDGP010000031.1:6279-14270 GCA_964505085.1 uncultured Thermoplasmatales archaeon | reverse complement strand
GGTCCGGCGACAGAGGCCAAGGGGGCGGTCCGGCGACAGAGGGCGAGCTGTAGGCACCGCTGGAGGGTGAGGGTTGTGGGGGCCCGGTGGGCCCCCGCAGGGAAGATGTCCAAGCCTGCCTGCTTTCTCAGGGGGGTCGATACCCGCCCGGTGGGCGGGGTAAATGGGATGGGGGGTCAGTTGTCCTCAGCCTTGAGGAGCACGGGCTTCGACCCGTCCACGACGTAGGCGGCTCCCACATGGATGGGGAGCTTGTTGATGGCGGCCATGGTGTTGCTGAGGATGCCGACGTCGCGGTGTTCCGGTGAGGGGTTGGTGTCGTTCACGGGACCAGCTCACCCCCTACGTCTCGCCGGGGGTACTTGAAGGGTGTTGCACGACGGTTCCCCGGGTCCTTGTACATCCCGTGACCAGGTGGCGCGGGCACCCGGTGGGCGCCGCTTCGCTGCGGTGGCAGGTCCCGGGATGGAGGGTCGGTAGACGATGGGGTGGAGGGAGGAAGAACAGGGGGAAGAGGGGGTGGGGGTGGTTCCCTCAGGCTCCTCGCGGTGCCACGTGGTCCTGGAGCGCTTCGAGGAGGTCCGCGCGGGTCACGTCCTCGCGGGCGAGAGCGCGCATGACCAGGGCCTCGTCGAGGACCGCGGCCAGGACGCCGTCGCACCGGGCGACGTGGCGGAGGATCCCCTCACCGGTGTTCGCGGGCAGGACGCGAAGGGGCACCACGATGGTGTGCATGGAACCAGAACGAGGACGGCGGACCACATGAAGTATGCGACCGAAACGAGCGTGTTGCTCGTCAAGGGTGTCCAAGAACGGACAACCTGGGGTGTGTGGGAGGATGGAAAGGTTTAGAAGCTGTCGCGAGGCTCCGGACCCATGGCTGACACGCTCCAGGTCGTGGTACGGTTCCTCCACATCTTCTTCGGTGTGGCGTGGGTGGGTGGCGCGCTCTTCTACGGGCACAGCGTCGCCGGAGGCCTCAAGGACCAGCCGCCCCAGGTCAAGGGACCGGCCATGGGCGCCATCCAGGGCAAGATGATGTCGCTCTTCCTCGTGGCGGGCCCCGCCACCCTCATCTTCGGGCTCTGGAACCAGTACCTCATGACGGGAGCGCTGAACTTCCGGGACTCCCTCTGGAACGTGCTCCTGGGGGCGAGCCTCGTCCTCACGCTCATCATGCTCGCCATCGCCTTCGCGTGGAACCTCCCCACCTTCCGCAAGCTCGAGGACCTCACCGCCGGGGGCCCGCCCCAGGGGTCCGCGGCGGAGGAAGCCGAGGACCTGAAGAAGCGCCTGATGATCGGTGGCATGTCCATCACTGGCCTCGGCGTCGTGGTCCTCGTGCTCATGGTGGTGGCCACCGCCTCGCGGTTCGGGGCGGTGTGACGGGCCCGACCCGGACATTACGGCGTTATAAAAGCAACATTTTATGGGTTCTCACGCATCACTGGGACCGGGGAAGAACCTTGACGCGGATCATCGCCGAACCCTGCGTGGACCTGAAGTCGGGCGAGTGTGTGGACGTATGTCCCGTGGACTGCATCCACCCCTACGAGGGGGAGGATGGCTACGACGACGAGGATATGCTCTACATCAACCCCAACGAGTGCATCGACTGCGGCGCGTGCGAGCCCGTGTGCCCCGTGGAGGCCATCTTCCCGTCGCCGGAGGAGGTCCCCGACGAGTGGCGCGTGGAGTACGTGAAGCGCAACTACGAGTACTTCGGCCTCGAGTCCCCCATGTGAGGGCGCGCGGTCGAACCCGGGTTGACCCCGAACCCTTCACCCATCTCCTCTTCATCCGTCCCGGTTCCCCGGGACGCCCCTGATCCCTCCAGCACGGCCTGGGTGCCGCCACGGCAGGGACGACCACGAACCCTGCCGGTGGTGGTTGGGCCTCACCCCTGCTGGAGCATGGGGAGGACATCCTCCTCCGGGCCTCTGACGTCGGGCACCAGGTTCAGGATCTGCCCTACCGCGGCCTCCAGGCCCCTCCGGTTCCCCCACGTGGACACCACGGCGACCCGGGCCGGGCCCCCCTCCACCGTGCGCAACGCCACCGACACGTCCCGTCCCCCCGCACGCTCGAGGTGCGCCGCCACCTCCCGGAGGCCCTCCCGCACCCCCTCGACGTCCTGGGGGTCCACGGTGCCGGTCCAGAGGTGGAGGTAGACCCCGCCCTCCGGAGGGTCCGGCGGCACCGGAGGCTCCTCGATATCCAGCACCGGCGAACCGGGAGCGTTGGGGCGGGTGAAGTGCTCCGAGAGGTCCACCGCCCCCGCTGGCGGTGCCGGGGTCTCCTTCGCACCCGCGCGTCCCCACCCCTGCTCCTCCACGTAGGCGCTCCGCTCCGCCGTGGACGCGAACTCCAGCACCTGCACGAGGAGCTCCTGGGCGTGGTCGTCGTCCCACGGCACATCATCCACCCCGTCCAGGTCCGGCACCACCACCAGGAGGAAGCGGCCGTAGGACTCCGTCTCGAAGACCGTGCGTCCTCCCTCGATGGAGGCCACCCTGCGGCGGTCAGGGAAGATGGCGTCGAGGTCCGCGCTTGGCGGGAGGTGACGTTCGAGCACGTACATCATGTAGGATGGGAGAGGACAAAAGCGTTGGTGGCAGGGGCCCGCGGCGTCCGCTAAGCGGCCAGCTCCATCTCGATGGCCTTCCGCAGGATATCCGCCTTCAAGGCGAGTTCGTGACGCTCTTGGTCACGCAGCTTCCGCACCGTTCGGTCCAGAGCGTCCCGGAGACGTTCGAGCTCCCTGGTGGACAGGGTCCGCTTGTCGAAGGTGTAGTCCTCCAGCAGTTCCTTGGTGGGGACCTCCTCGACCGCGTTCGGGGGAACCGTCATTCCGTCTCCTCCATGAGAGCACCGATGATATGGAGGTTCTCGGAACTTAACGATTTCGCGATGGCACGGTACAGGTCCTGACCCTCCGCGATGGTGGCTTCCATCCGCTCAACCAGCCGCGCCAACTTCCAGAGGCCGCCCACGATGACCCCGCCCACCGCGAGCAGGATGGGTAGGACGATGGAAGGCGTCGTCAACCAACGTTCGAGGAACGCTCCCTCCAGTGCTATCGGATCACCGGCGACACGCTTGGTTGGGATGAGATAACGTCTATCCGACGGGTCGAACGGGGGTAGGAAGACCGAGATGAGTGGCGAAAAAGAGGGGCGGCCCGATATCGAACTACATGGTCAGCTATTCCGAGTCCAGGAACCCTGGATCCGCAGGCGAACCGCATTCCCGGTGCCACCGACGCCCGGTGCTCCAGCGGCTTAGGTCATCTGAACCCAGGGTTCTCACAGCGCGTGATCGAACCGCCTCCCACACGGTCCCATGGACCTCCGGGTCCACCTTGACCGGGTGGAACTTCCACCAAGGGTAGCGGTCAGCCGCCTCGAACGCCTCCTCCAACGAGGCGAAGGCGCCGAGGGTGCCGTGGAGCTCAGAAGGGTCCACATCGTCGGTGAGGTCCGCTAGGGTTCCTTCGTTTCGCGTCACAACGTAACGAGGCTCCTCACCGGGGATCCTTGCGAAGGTGAGGGAGCCCCCCATCGTCCCCACCTTCAGCAGGGTTCGAGGGCTCATCCGTCAACCCTCACTCTGGAACGAACTTGTACCCGTAATGCACCACACCCGCTTCCCCTTCCTCGTTGATGCGGCGGAAGACGCTCTTCACGGGGGTGCCAACGCTCAGTTCGTCAGCGTCGGTGTCGACGATCTGGGCGGTGATGCGGGGGCCCTCGTCGAGCTCCACGATGGCCATGATGTAGGGGGCTTCGAGCTCGAAGCCCGTGGGGGCGTCGTGGACCACGGTGTGGGTGACGACCTTGCCCTTGCCCGCGAGCTCGCGGGGTTCGAGCTTGCCCACGGACTCGTGGCGGCACTCGGGGCAGATGCTTCGTTGGGGGAAGCTCACGTGGCCGCAGTTCGTGCACTCGACGCCTGTGAGGTTGTAGCGTTGACCGATCTCGCGCCAGAAGCGTGGGATCTGCATGGTTCAATCACCCCTCCCGAGGAGGTGTACGATGGCTGTGGCTCCGCTGCCGCCCACGTTGTGGGCGAGGCCGAGCTCCGCGTCCTCCACCTGCCGGTCCTCGGCGCGGCCCTGGAGCTGGAGCGTGACCTCGGCGGCTTGCGCGATGCCGGTGGCGCCCACGGGGTGGCCGCGGGCCTTGAGGCCGCCGCTGGTGTTCACGGGGATGCGTCCCCCGAGCTTCGTGGTGCCCTTGCCCGCGGCGAACTGCCCCGTGCCCTTCTCCAGGAACCCGAGGTCCTCGATGGCGAGGATCTCGCTGATGGTGAAGCTGTCGTGCACCTCGGCCACGTCCACGTCGTCGCTGGTGACGCCTGCCTGGGTGAAGGCGCGGTCGGCGGCGACGCGGGTGGCCGCGAGCTCCGTGAGGGAGTCGCGCTCGTGGAGCGCCAGGGTGTCGCTCGCCTGGGCGCTGGCCAGGACCTCCACGGGGTCATCCCGGAGCTCCCGGGCCACGTTGCCGCTCGCGAGGACCACGGCGGCGGCGCCGTCGAGGTTCGCGGCGCAGTCGAAGAGGTGCAGGGGCTCGGCCACGTGGGGGCTACCGAGGACGCTCTCGCGGCGGATGGGGAAGGGGTAGGCGGCGAGGGGGTTCTTGGCGCCGTGCTCGTGGTTCTTCACGCTCACGTCCGCCAGCTGCTCCTCGGTGGTGCCGAACTCGTGCATGTGGGCTTTCGCCATCATGGCGTGGAGGCTGGGGAAGGTGGCGCCGAAGAAGCTCTCCCACTCCTGGTCGGCGGCGGTGGCGAGGGTGTTCGTCTGCTCCTCGTCCACGATGTCCGTCATCTTCTCCACGCCGCCCACGACCACGATGTCGTGGAACCCGCTGGCCACGGCCTGGATGCCCTGGCGGAGCGCGGCGCCGCCGCTTGCGTCAGCGGCCTCGATTCGGGTGCTGGGGATGTGGGTGTCGGCGAGGCCGGCCTCGTCCACGACGAGGGCGCCCACGTGCTCCTGCCCGATGAAGCGCCCGGCGCTCATGCTGCCCACGTACATGGCTCCGATGTCGGGGCCCTCGATGCCGGCGTCCTTCACGGCGGCGAGGCCCGCCTCCGTGATGAGCTGCCGGAAGCTCTTCTCCCACAGCTCCCCGAAGCTCGTGAGGCCCACGCCCACGACGTGCACGTCGTTGCCCTTCATGCGCTCGCCCCCTTCTCGATCTTGCGGCGGAACTTCGCGTACGTGGCGTAGTCCACGTACTCCTTGTCGTCGATGAGCGCCTGGAGCGTCGGGGTGGTGCCCCGGTCGAGCTCCGTGATGCGGTCGGTGACGGTGATGTCGAAGGCGTCGCTTCCGGCGCCGCTGCCGTAGCTTGCGACGAAGATGCGGTCGCCGGGTCGGGCGACGTCGAGCACCGCCGCGAGGCCCAGGACGCTGGCGCCGCTGTACGTGTTCCCGATGACGGGCGCCAGGAGCCCCACCTCGGACTGCTTGGGGTGGAACCCGATCTTCTTCGCAACCTTCTGCGGGAACTTCCCGTTGGGTTGGTGGAACACCGCGTGGTCGTAGTCCTCCACCGACGTCCCCGCCATCTCGAAGAGGCGGTCGGCGGCAGCGAGCACGTGGCGGAAGTACGCGGGCTCCCCCGTGAAGCGGCCTCCGTGGCTGGGGTACTTCTGGCCCTCGCGGCGCCAGAAGTCCGGCGTGTCGGTGGTGAAGCTCACGGTCTCGTTGATCTCCGCCACGACGTCATCGTTCCCGATGAGGAAGGCGGCGGCGCCGGCGGCGGCGCTGTACTCGAGGGCGTCGCCGGGTGCGCCCTGGCTCGTGTCGGCGCCGATGGCGAGGCCCAGGTCGATCATGCCGGACTTGGAGAGCCCCATGCAGGCTTGCATGGAGGCGGTGCCGGCCTTGCACGCGAACTCGAAGTCCGCGGCGGTCATGTAGGGGCCGGCGTCGATGGCCTCCGCGATGATGGTGGCGGTGGGCTTCACGGCGTACACGTGGGATTCGCTCCCCACGAAGACGGCGCCCACGCGGTCGGGGCTCGCGTGGGGTGCGCGCTCCAGCGCCATGCGGCTCGCCTCGACGCTGAGGGTGGTGGTGTCCTGGTCCGGACCGGGCACGGTCTTCTCGCGGACGTTGAGACCGTTCCTCGCGAAGTCGGGGTCCTCCCCCCACACGCGGGCGATCTCCTCGGTCTTGATCCTGTACTTCGGGATGGATGCACCGTAGGTGACGATTCCTACCATCACGGGGTCCCCCTGTCATCGAGGTCGCGGAGCTGTTCCACCATGGCGTCGAGCCCCATGCGCGTCACCACGAGGGGGATGCCCTCGTGCTCGGCGAGGCGCACCGCGAGCTCGTCCACCTTCTCGGGGCGGTGGTAGACGATGAGCGCGGGCTTCATGGGGTGGACGCGGACGGCGACCATGGGGCTGCGACCGTAGGTGATGCCGGTGAAGACGAGCGCGCGCTCGCTGCTCCACCCGTACACCTTGAGGTATTCGAAGCTGTTCAGCGTCGTGATGGCCTTCACGCTGTCGATGACGGTGAAGCCCTTCACGCTGCGGTCGAGAGCGTCCTCGTTGGCGAGCACCTCGGCGTCCAGTGCGTCCACGAAGTCCTGGGCGGTGCGGGGCACGAAGAGCTCGCGGATGTCGATGATGGCTTCGTCGCTCTTCATCATCGACGTGTACTCGCGGAGCACCTTGTGACCCCGCTGCGCGTCGAGGTCCAGGAGGCCGTTCACGATCTTCTGCACGGTCTGGGTGCCGGGGCTCTTGCGCCGGCCGGACTCGTAGTCGCTGATGACCGAGGGGCTGAGCTCCAGGAGCTCGGCGAGGTCGGTTTGGCTTGCGCCGAAGGTCTCCCGCCACTTGCGGATGGTGCGCCCGGGCTCCGCGCTGAGCGCGATCTCCCCGGCCATCTTCTCGGCCATCTCGTCCCGCATGGTGTCCGAAGCAGAATCCCCACCCCCTTACTTAAAGTTGACGTGAGGGTTGTCGTCGTTCGTCGAACCGACGGTGGGGGAAAGGGTTATGGGCCCCCGAGGGAACTGCCGCCCCGGTGAGGCCCCCTTGGAGACAACCCGCACGCTGCTCCTCGTAGCTATCGTTACCCTGGTCACCGCCCCCCTCCTCGCACCCACGACCTCAGCCCACGCCGCCACGGAGCCCCTGGAGGTGGAGACCCACGTCATCCAGGACGAGGCCGAGGACGCCTTCTACTGGGTGGACGGGTACGACCTCTACAACGTCCTCGTGCGCGAGGCGCACTGGGAGCCTCTGGACCGGTCGGGCGTCATCCTGCGCTTCGACCTCTACGGCGGCAGCGCCCCCGGGGGCACCCACGACGCCATGCACGTTGAGGTCACGAGCGACGACGCCCCCGGTCCCCTCCGCCTCACCACCACCGACGACCGGAACTGGACCGGCGACCTCACGGTGGTGTTCCAGGACACCACGAAGGACAGCGCCCCCTGGACCGGGTACACGCACCGCCTCCAGGTCTTCGCCCCCTACCAGGCCCTGGGGTTGGAGCCCGGTGGGGAGCTCACGGGGCTCACGCTCCGGAGCTACGCCGGCGGCGACCTCGTGGACGAGGCCCCCGGCGGCTTCGCCCCGCCCGGGAGCCCCACCATGGCGCCAAGCAAGAGCGAGCGCCTCGTGGACGCCGTACCCCTCACGGGACCCAGCGGGTACGTGGACGTCTCCATGGAGGCTGAGGGGAGCCTCGTGAACGTCACGGTGGAGAACCCCCTCGCCACAGGCCAGCACGTGAGCCTCCGGACCCCCAGCCAGGCGGGATGGACCACCACCATCGCGGGCGAGAGCCAGGTGAGCCTGGACGCCGGCGCCTCCCACAGCTTCCTCCTGAACGTCTCCGCCACCACCGCAGCCTCCAGCCCGCTCCCGGTCCTGGTGCACACCGACCTTGGCGGCCTCGAGACCCGGTACGTCGGCGTCTCCGGCGAGGGCATCGTCCCGGCGAGCACATCGGCGGATGC
>CAZDGP010000031.1:0-6179 GCA_964505085.1 uncultured Thermoplasmatales archaeon | reverse complement strand
GGTACGTCGGCGTCTCCGGCGAGGGCATCGTCCCGGCGAGCACATCGGCGGATGCGCCTGTGGAGGTGCAGGGCGCGGCACCGGCGGAGACGCCGGTGCCCGCCTGGGTGCCGCTCGTGGCCCTTGGAATCGCGCTGATGCTTATCCGGCAACGCGGACCGCACTAGGGCCCGTGGTGGTGGTCGTGGCCCTGACGTTGGGGTTCGTCCCCGCCGTCGTGGGCCTCGTGCACCGGGGACCGGGCCTCCCCGGCCTCGGCGCTTGGCAGCGTGAAGTGGAAGGTTGATCCCTTCCCCACCGCGCTCTCTACCCAGATGCGTCCGTCGTGGCGCTCCACGATCTTCTTGCAGACGCTGAGCCCCACGCCCTCCCCCTGGTACGCTCCCCGGCCGTGGAGCCGTTGGAAGATGGTGAAGATACGCTCGCGCTGGTGCTCCTCGATGCCGATGCCGTTGTCCGCCACCCGCACGTGCACCACCTCCCCCTCGAGGTCGCCCCCCACGCGCACCTCAGGGGGGACGTCGTCCCGTCGGAACTTCACGGCGTTGCTCACGAGGTTCTGGAACACCTGCGTGAGCTGGGACCGATCCACCACCACGGGAGGCATCTCCTCCACCTCCACGTTGGCATCGGTCTCATCCAGGGTGATGGCGAGGTCCGACAGCGCGTCGGTCAGGGCCTCCCGTGGGTCCACGACCTCGGGGGCTGACGCACGGGTGTCCACGCGGCTGTACTGGAGGAGTCCCTGGATGACGCGGTGCATGCGTTCGGCTCCCTCGGTGAGGTACCCGAGGAACTCCTCCCCGTCCTCGTCGAAGGCGTCGCCGTACCGGTCCTCCAGGAGCTGAGCGTAGCTGCGCACCATGCGGATGGGTTCCTGGAGGTCGTGGCTCACGACGTGGGCGAACTGCTCCCAATCCTGGTTGCTCCGCTCCAAACGCTTCGCGTACCGCTGGAGTTCACGTCGGGCCTCCTCCCGCTCGGTCATGTCCCGCACCGCCGCCATGACCAGATCCCCGTCCTCGGTGGCCAGGGGGCTCAGGCTGATCTCCACCGGGAACTCCGACCCGTCCTGGCGGACCCCGTACAGCTCCAACCCCATGCCCATGGGGCGCGAGGACGGGTCCTCCATGTACCCCTCCCGGTGCCCCACGTGGTCATCGTGGAACCGCTGGGGGATGAGCACCTCCACCGGTTCACCCAGGAGGTCGTCCCGCTCCCACCCGAACATGCGCTCGGCCTCGCGGTTCACGAGCTGGATGCTTCCACCCCTGTCCGCCAGGATGATAGCATCCGGCGCCGCCTCCAGAAGGTCCTGGAACCGTTGCTCAGCCTGCTTCCGCTCGGTGCGGTCGCGGATGGCGGCCACCGTGAGGGTGCTCTCCCCCGCTTGCAGGGGACTGAGGCTGATCTCCACCGGGAACTCCGACCCATCCTTGCGCTGGCCCGAGAGCTCCAGGTTGAGCCCCATGGGACGGCGCTTCGCGTCCTCGACGTAACCCTCCCGGTGCCCCACGTGGGCCGCCCGGAGGTCCTCGGGCACGAGCACCTCCACCTTCTCGCCCAGGAGCTCCTCCCGGGGGTACCCGAACACCTCCTCGGTCTGGTGGTTCGCCAGGAGGATCACGCCATCTTCGTCCACGACGATGATGGCGTCCGGTGCGGCGTCGAAGAAGGGGAAGAGGTGGGCGAAGTGGAGGAGCTTCGAGGCGAACTTGCTCCCGTCAGGCACCCCCGGCACCCCCGTCCCACCGCGTCGGCGGCGTCCCCGCGTGGCGCACGATGGCGGGGTCATCCTCGGCCGGGGTGAGGAGCACATGGAGGAGGTTCGGGAAGCCCATAGGGGATGGGACTGGATGCCCTCCCCCCTATAACGGTGTCGGGGGTGGACGTGCCCGCGGGGTCCGATCTACCCCAGAAGGTACTCCAACCAGGGGTTCTCCCGCACGAGAGCCGTGCGCTCGATCCACGCGTCCACGCCAAGGATCCGTCCCGCGCCGAAGGCCCCGAGGCCGTAGAGGAGCACCGCGTACACGAGGTGGTCGTCCACCACCCACCCGTGCTCCAGGGGGAGCCCGGCGAGGAGGCCGCCCTGGAGGGCGCTAAGCCAGAACATCACCATCATCACGGCGCCGGAGGCGGCGGCGAAGCGCAGGAGGACGCCCAGGAGGAGCGCCACCCCCACGAGGGTGAGGCCCCAGATGACGAGGGCGTCCACCAGGGGGTTCCCAGCCATGCCCTGGAACCACCCGATGAGGGGGTTGTTCTCGTGCACGGCGAACTGGAGGTACCCGGCGGCGGTCCATCCGGGGTCCAGGAGCTTCTCCACCCCCGCCTGGAGGAAGACCCAGCCCATGACGACGCGCAACGCCAGGAGCGCGTACCCCACGGCCTTCTCGCTGTACTCCCATGTGACGTCCTTCCCGAAGATCTCCGTATCAAGTACGTGCTCGTGCGTGGCATCCGGTCCCATCGTGTTCCCTCGATGGGTCTATCGTGGAAGGACCATTTAAAACCGGCACGAAGAGGCCCTCCGGTGAAGCACGGGCCCGTTCGAGGGAGGGGCCAGGGCCCAGGAAGGCTCCTGGGAGCTCACGCGTCGGAGGGTTCGTCCCGGGCCATGGGTTGGGCGGGGACGCCCATCCATCGTTCCCCCGGGGGGATGCGGGAGCCGGGGAGGAGGACGCTGTTCGCGCCGAGGATGGCACCGTCCCCGATCTCCGTGTCCGGGAACACGACAGCGCGCTCCCCCACCACGGCCCCGTGCCCGATGTGCACGGGGGCAAGGAGCAGGTCGTCCTCGTCGCCGTAGTGCCCCATGATGACGCTGCTTCCGCCGATGACGGCGCCCTTCCCGATGCGAAGCAGGGGTGCATCCCACACCTGCACGGTGTTCACGAGGGTCTTGGCTCCCACCTCGGCGCCGAGGCCCCGGAGGTACGCGCTCATGAGGGGGGTGGCGCGGACGAAGGTGAGGAAGATGACGCGGGCCACGAGCATCCACACGTTCCTGATGACGAAGAAGACGCTGCGGCTGGACTCGTGACCTTCACGGCCCTCCTGGTACCCCATGGGGAGCAACCGACTTAGCACGATGATGACGATCAGGAGCGTGCACCCGTAGAGGAGGTACGCGCCGAAGAGCACGCTCACCTTCACCAGGCTCCCCAGGAGCCACGAGGCGGGTGTGAGGGGCCACGCCCACATCAGGAACCACCCGGCCGGGGGTGCGGCGAGGATGATGGGGATGGCGCCGGCGGTCCACGCGATGGGGGCGAAGAGCCCCCGGAGCACGGTGAAGGTGGCGCGGTGAAGGCGGGACCTGGAGGCATCGGACATGGAGGAGGGCAAGGAACCGCAGGTTGGTAAGGGTTCCGTCACGTGAGGGGCAAGGGACGGAGCCGCCAACCTCAAGTCACACGACCAACAGAACATGGTGCATGACCGACGATATGGTGAACTTGGAGCGCGTGGAGCACGGTAAGAGGAAGCTCGTGGACCCGAAGCAACCCAGCGCGGCCATGGCTCACATCCTGGGTACGGGCGCGAGCCGGTGGCGGGAGGACCCGGACCTCCCCGTGATCCACTACGACCACATGGGGACGAGCCCGACGCCGGATGCTTTCGACCTCTACAGCTTCCCCTCCCGGAGCGAACTCCGGGCGTTCCTGGCGGAGCAGGGCCTGGACGCCGAGGTGGAGGAGGCTCCACTCCCCGACCACGTGCGTGAGGTGCTGATGGAGCAACCTGAGGCGAGGCGACCGAACTGGGAGTAGCGGCCATCAGGTGCGTTGAGCCCCGCGCCCGCTGGGTCGCGGCGGCTCCCCGCCAGGCCAGAGCCGGATCCGGGCGTCCACGCACACGGCACCCTCGCCCGCATCACCCACGATGATGGGGTTGAGGTCCATCTCCCGCACCTCGGGACGGTCCCGGGCCAGTTGGGAGATCCGAAGGAGCATGTCCTCGAGAGCGTTCACGTCCGCGTGTCGCTCGCCCCGCACACCCTCCAGCAGGGGCCAGGCGCGGATGGCACGGACCATCCGGGCGGCCTCGTGGTCGCGGAGGGGTGCCAGGCGCACCACGACGTCCCGCAGCACCTCCACGTGGGTGCCCCCGAGGCCGAAGAGGACCGTGGGGCCGAAGACGGGGTCCGCGGTGGAGCCCATGATGACCTCGCGCCCGGCGGGCACCTGGTCCTGCACCATGACCGACTCCAGCTCGTGGCCGGCGGCCTCCACGGCCGCCTCGATGCTTCGGAAGGCGAGCTCGGCATCCGCCGCCTCGACCACGTCGGGCACCACGGCGCCGACGTCGCTCTTGTGGACGAGGCTCGGCGCGTAACCCTTCAGCACGGAGGACCCAGCGGCCTCCTCCACGAGGGCCGCGGCCTCCTCCGGGGTGGTGGCGCGGGCGGGAGGTGCCGCGGGGATGCCGTAGGCGGCCAGGAGGTCGAAGGCCTCGCCGGGGGGAAGCCACTCGTCGCCGCGGTCAAGCGCCTGCGCCACGATGTCGTCGGCAACCTCCGGTTGGATCCCGGGGAGGTCGGGAACGGTACCCAGAGGGCGGTTCCGCAGCTCCCCCCAGGACACGTAGGCTCCCAGCGCCTGGATGGCGGACTCCGGGAAGGTGAACGTGGGGAGCCCGGCCTCCGTGAGCTGGTGGAAGGCGGTGTCGCCCTGGCGCCGTCCCAGCACGCAGGCGAGCACGGGCTTGCCACCCCGCTCGGGGGTGAGGAGAGCCTCCACCACCTGCTCGTCCCGGATGAAGGTGGGGGGCGTGTAGATGACGAGCACGTCGTCCACGTGAGGATCTGACAGGATCGCCTCGAGGCTCGCCTCGTACTCCGCGGGACCGGCGCCGGCGGTGAGGTCCACGGGGTTGCTGATGCTCGCCTCGTGGGGTGCCACCTCCGCGAGGCGCTCCCGGGTGGCCTCGGTGAGGCTCGCGAGCTCGAGACCGTGCCGCTCGAGGGCGTCGGTGGCCATGATGCCGGGGCCGCCGCTGTTCGTGAGGATCGCCACGCGGTTCCCCGGCGGCACGGGGGCTCGGGCGAAGACGCGGGCGTGGGCGAACATCTCCTCGATGGTGTCCACGCGGAGGACCCCGCACTGCTCCAGCAGCGCGTCGGTGAGGGCGTCCTCCTCGGCGAGAGCCCCCGTGTGGGAGCGGGCGGCGCGGGCGCCGGCGGCGGATCGTCCGCTCTTCACCGCGAGGACGGGTTTCCGGGGTGTCACCTCCCGGGCGACGTCGATGAAGTTCCGGGGGTTGCCGAAGTGCTCCAGGTAGAGGAGGATCGCGTCCACGTTGGGGTCGTGGGACCACGCCTCCATGAGGTCGTTGCTGGAGACGTCCATGCGGTTCCCGAGGCTCACGAAGTGGCTGAGGCCCAAGCCCAGCTCCTGGGCGGTGTCGAGGATGGCAAGGCCCAGGGCTCCGCTCTGGCTCACGAAGGCGAGGCCCCCGCGGCGGACGTGGGCTGGGCTGAAGGTCGCGTTCATGCGCACGTTGGGGTCCGTGTTGAGCACACCCATGCAGTTGGGACCTACCACGCGCAACCCGTACCGGTCCGCGAGCTCCCGGAGCTCCGCCTCCCGCTGCACGCCCTCGCCCCCGACCTCCCGGAACCCCGCGGTGATGACGACGATGGCCCTGACCCCCGCCCGTCCACAACCCTCCACGACATGGGGCACGTGCTCGGCGGGGACGGCGATGACGGCGAGGTCAACCTCGTCGGGAACCTCCTCCACGGCGGCGTAGGCGCGGACGCCGCCCACGGACCGGGCCTTGGGGTTCACGGGATGAACGGGCCCCTCCAGGTCCGCCTCCAGGAGGTTCTCGAAGATGCGTCGCCCGATGGCGTCGGGGGAGCGAGAGGCCCCCACCACCGCCACCGAACGGGGTTCAAGCAACGCATCCAAACCCTGGGTGCGGGAGGACGAGGACATACGGAAGGAACCCCCGTGGGGACCCATGAGGGTTCCGATAGTTCCCACCTGTGGCACCAGGTCCCGGAGGGATCAAGCGATGAACGTCTCCGTCCCCAACCCCACGGCGTAGGCCACCACGGCGGCGATGCCTCCCACCACGACCATCTCCATGGCCGACCCCACGCGGCCACGGCCCGTGAATGGGGCTCGGGCGCCGCCCACGCCCGCGAGCACGACGCCGGCGGTGCCGAG
>CAZDGP010000030.1:13970-20368 GCA_964505085.1 uncultured Thermoplasmatales archaeon | reverse complement strand
GACCTCCACCTCCCCGACATCCCCCTCCCCACCCTCGCCGACGTCCTCGAAGGGTTCCGTGACGAGGACGGCAACATCAACACCGGCCACGCCACGAGCCCCGAGCAGGACACCCTGCCAGCCTACGACATCACGGAGCACTACGACGGATGGCTCCGGGACGGTCAGGGCGACACCTACGAGCCCGCTCGCACCACCGAGGACCGGCTCAAGGAGGAGAACAGCTACTGGCTCCAACCCCGCACCGACGACCCCGCGGACGCCACCCGCACCGGCATGGGCATGGACAACCCGCCCCTCGCCGCCTACGGCCTCGGCTTCGACGCCTTCACGCGGAACCTCACGGGCCTCGGCCTCGGGAGCGCGCTCGTGAACTCGACGGTTCCCCTCGTGACACCCACCACGGATGTGAGCGTCCACGAGCCCGACGACGAACGCTGCGGAGATGCGGCCGAGAACGTCTCCGGCACCGTCTGCATCCACGCGGAGGTGGATTATCAGGAGTTCTCAGGGGACCCGGACAGGCACGGGGAGATAGCCTTCTACCTCGACCCAGAGGATGACGCCCTCCTCCGAGGCGAGACCGTGGACCGCTTCCTCGTGGCCACGGTCCCCGCGAAGACGTACTACGACCTCGTGAAGAACGTAACCGTGGGCACCGTGAACCCCGATGCAGCTGAGGTCGAGTGCGGGCGGGTCCCATTCTACGGGTACGAAGCTCGGATCAAGGTCTCAGCCGTCAACGTGTGCTTCCTGCCGGGCGTGGTGGGTCCCATGACCGTGGACCTCCTACTGGACACCCGCACCACCTGCCAGGACGTGAACTGGACCCTCCCCACCTGCCCCCGGGAGACGAAGGGTATCGCCGACGCCGCCGCCATCCCCGCCGGTGCCTACGACGTCCACGTGGAGGCACGGACCACGAGCACGTTCCTCACGCAGGGCAGGTCCGTGGGGGAGGCGTCCACGAGCTTCAACCTGAGCGCGACGCCGCAGCTCCTCGACGTGCAGGTGGACCACGCCAACCCGAAGCTGGGGGAGGGCGCGAGCCTGAACCTCGTCATGAGCGCTCCCGTCCGGAGCTACGACGTGACCATCGCCGACGACTCCGGGGAGGTGCTGGCCGAGCGCTCTGGCCACGATTGGGACGGCTTCATCGGCACCCCCCGGACGCTCCAGCACACGCGGGAGGGCGAAGCCGTGAACCGTACGGTGTACGAGGTCGAGGTCCCGTGGAGCGCGCGCGACGAGGACGGAAGCTTCGTGGACCCCGGTGTCTACCGGTTCGACGTCCGAGTGAACGAGGACACGAACCCGTCCACGTCCGTGCACCGCCTCACCATCGACGAGGACACCCCTGGGAACCTGGAGACCCTGGACCTCACCATGCCCGAGCGGCGCAGCGGCAGCACCCTCGTGTGGAGGACCGACTCGGCACCCGACCACCTTTACATCATCGGAGGCGAGGACGCGGCGGGGAACCCCATCACGGATGTCCTCGTGTACGATCCCTCCAGCGACCCTCTGATGTTCAAGAACTTCAGCGTGGACTGGAGCCCCGTGGGCGGACCGCCCGTAGGTGCCGTGGGGATCTGGCGCGAGGACACCACGAACTGGGTTGAGGACGACCACGTCCTCCTCATCGGCGGTGGCTACGACGGACTCGTGGCGCTCTACCCGCCCGAGAGCGGTAACGACGCGTACGTCCGGGACCTCACGCACGAGGTGGCTCCCAAGTACCAGGCGAACCTCACCGGTGCGGCCTTCGCCGGTCACACCATCGACGAGGAGAACCGCGAGATCTTCCTCGTGGGCGGCCGTACCGACGACGGCCCCTCACGGGACGTGTTCCGCGTGGACCTCGACGTGAACGCCACAGACCCGGGTTCACCCCCCACGAACGCTAGCGGGCCCAACGTGGTCGTCACGCAGATCGCCAAGATCCCGAAACCCCTCTCGCATCCCGCCGTCGCCTACGTCTCGGGTCCCCGGTTGGTGGTGGCAGGAGGGACCACGGGTGATGACGTCTCCGATGCGGTGTACGAGCTTCCCGTACCTGCCGACGGGAACTGGTCCGATTACGGGGAGGAGCGACGGTTCACCAACCTCGGGAAGACGCTCCCCGTGCCGGTGTACGACGCCCGAGCCTTCCCCATGTCCTTGGGCTTCCGGCTCATGGGGGGCCTCACCGAGGGTGATGCGTTCACGGGTGCCGTGCAGGAGGTGAGCCTCCGCGAGGACGAAGAACCCGTGCTCCGGGACGTGGAGTTCCCGCGGTACCACCTGGGCACGCGGGTCGTCCAACCTGAGGACGGCTCCTACCTCGTCCTGGGCGCAGGCCGGTGGATCCCCAGCGACCCCGCGGTGGGTCCCGTGGCAAGCGACGCCACACCTCCCGAGGCGAGCTTCGACGTCACCTCCGCGAACCTCGGGTGCGGAGCCATCACGTGCTCCGCCCCGGACGAGGACGGGAACCGCACGCTCCACATCCCCTTCACCGTGGAGGACGACGGGAGCGGCATCGAGCGTATCGCTCGCACCGTCACCCACGAGGGAACCACCCGGAACCTTGCACCGGTGACGCCCGGCGGGGATCTCGCGGTGCACGGCACCGTGGCCGTGCCGGAGGTCTCCCACGGCGACACCGTCACCGTGAGCATCCGCGCCGTGGACGGCGCCGGGAACAGCGGCGACGAGGTGACCCGCACGTACACGGTGGACCTCCGCACCCCCGAGGTCCGCACCGTGGTGGACGCCTTCGCGCCCCACCCCGGCATCCAGAACCGCACCGTCTTCCCCGTGGGGTGGGACATCGTGGGTGGCGACGTGGAGCAGGTGAAGCTCCTCTACCGCATCCCCAGCGTCCAAACCGACTGGACGGTGGCTGCCACCGTGCCCGCCACGGGTCCCGACGCCCGGAACCAGGTGCTCTGGAACGCCTCGGCTCTCGGGGAGGCCGGGAACGTGAGCCACGGTACCGACGTGGAGTTCGAGGTGCTGGCTCTGGACGATGCCGGGAACCTGCAGGCTCCCGACGCAGCGAACCAACGCACCCTCACACTGGACCTTCTGGGCCCCATCGTGGAGAACCTCGAGGCAAGCCCCGACCGGACCCAGGCGACGGTGTCCTGGAGCGTCACCGGCGAGGCGAACCTCCACACGCTCCAGGTCGAGACAAGCGACGCCGAGCAGCCTCTCCGCACCGTCGAGGGTGACCTGGACGAGGTGGCCTTCGACCTGGAGGGTCTCGTGGCGAACACCACGTACGATGTGACGGCCCGAAGCGTGGACCGCGCAGGTCACGTCTCCCAGGCCACCACGAGCTTCACCACGAACGCGAGCCTCCACGCGGAGCTCATCTCACCCCAGAACGGTGCGTTGCTCCAGGGGACGGACCCCGTGCGCTTCCGCCTGGGTGCGGTCCCCGCCTCCGACGGAGGCGACCCCTCCGTCACCTGGACCCTCCAGGCGGAGCAGGCCCTCCCGGACGGCTCCACCACCTCCACGCTCCTCGCCAGCGCCGCCGAGGTGGACGTGGACGCGGGCATCGACGATCCCGCCGAGCCCGACACCGAGGGTTACCCCGTGGAGGTGGATACGCGGGAGCTCGCTGACGGCAACCTCACCCTCGTCCTGGAGGTCTCGAACGACCAGTCCACGGTGACGAGCACCCGCGCCATCACCGTGGACAACACCCCGCCCGCTCTCGACCCCAACGCCACCACCCTCCTGGAGGGCACCCAGGGACCAGGAACCGACGACGTTCCGTGGTTCCGGGGTCCCGTGGTGCTCCGAAGCATCCCCGTGACGGACGCCGTGAGCGGCGTGGAGCGCGTCCACTACGGAACCAACGACTCCGGGTTCCCCCAGACGTACCTGCCCGGGACGCCCCCGAGCTTCGATGCGGAGGGCGAAACCACGGTGCGTTACCAGGCGGTGGACCGCGCTGGGAACCGCATGACGAGCGTGGGCACCGCGAGCTTCGGCATCGACCTCACGCCCCCCACCGTGGCGCTCCAGCGCGAGGATGGCGCCGTCGTCACCCAACGCAACGTGACGATCAACGTCTCCGCCGCGGACGCCCTGAGCGGCGTCCACGCGGTGCGCGTGGCGTCCAACGCGAGCGAGCTCGCGGACGCCCCCTGGATGACGCCCCTGAACGGCACCGGTGACGTGAACCTCACCCTCGAGGATGGTGACGGCGACAAGGTGGTGGCGGTGGAGGTGCAGGATGCCGCAGGCAACACCGCCCGGGCGAACCTCACGCTCCACCTGGCCACGCGTCCGCCCACGCTCGTGAGCGGGCCCAGCGTCTCCAAGGTGAGCCCCACGTCCATGGAGGTCACGTGGACCACGGACAAACCCAGCCTCACCGCCGCCGTCCTGGTGACGGACGATGGGAACGAGACCCGGAGCGATCCCGGGTTCAGCACGGAGCACGTGCTCTCCATCACCGACCTCACGCCGGGGGAGAACCTCACGCTGGCCGTGATCCTCGAGGACGAGTTGGGGCACAGGAACCTGAGCGCACCTCTTGAGGTGAGCATCCCCGACGACGGGTCACCCCCGGACGCTCCCACGGAGGTCACCGCCGAGGACACCGGTGAGGGTGCCATCGTGCTCTCGTGGCTCCCCAGCCTGGACGATACCGGTGTGGACCACTACGTGGTGGAGCGCCAGGTGACGGGCTCCGACTACGAGGTCCTCGGGAACAGCACCACCACGACGTACCGGGACGACGAGGTTCCGCCGGGCGTCGGCGTCACCTACCGCGTCGTCGCCGTGGACCACGCGAGCAACCCCAGCCCGCCCAGCGTCCCCGTGGACGCGGAGGCGTCCACCACGCCCCTGCTCCGGGACCCCATCGTGGAGGTTCGGGGTGACCCGCCGCGGAACGTCACCCTTGGCATCGTGGTCGAGGACGCCGACGGGGACGATCCCGTGTACGTGCGGGCCCTGGTGAACGGCGAGACCATCACGCTCCGGCACACCGCCGGCAACGTGAGGCACGGAGCCCAGTACGAGGCCGTGGTGAACCTCACGCAGGACCCCCTGCCCCTGGACGAGGGCCTCACCATCTGGTTCGAGGCCAACGACGGCGACACCACCGTGCGCGGTCCCGCCGACGGACCCGTGACGCTCGACGCTGTCGGGGACGATGGTGGGCCCGGCGGCAACGCCGCCGGCCTCTCGGACGTGCCGGCGCCCGGCGTCCTGGTCCTCCTCGCTGCCGCAGCGTTGGTGGCGGTGGGTCTCCGAGCCAGAGGGCGGGACCGGTAGGGGCTGGCATCGGAAAACCTTATAAGTCCCTGGGTGTACTCGGGCGTGGGTGTGCGGGCCCCCCGCACCCCGTCGTGAGGAGGTTCCCCCTACCTTGGCCGATCCCGACCCTGACCAAGTCGTGCAAAGTCTTCAGAAGGAGAACCCGCCCAAGCGGGACCTGAAGAAGGCGGTGAAGCAGGTGAGCCGCATCAGCAACGGCATCATCGACGAGGTTGCCAAGGTCATCGTGGGCAAGCGGGAGGTGCTGGACCTCGTGATGCTCAACATCCTGAGCGCCGGCAACATCCTCTTCGAGGATTACCCCGGCCTCGCGAAGAGCCTCATGAGCAACACCTTCTCGCAGGCGAGCGGTTGCGACTTCCGACGGATCCAGTTCACGCCCGACCTGCTTCCGGCGGACATCACGGGCATCTACATGTACAACCAGAAGAAGGGCGAGTTCGAGTTCCGCCCTGGCCCGGTGTTCACGAACTTCCTCCTGGCTGACGAGATCAACCGTGCCCCGCCCAAGACCCAGGCCGCTCTCCTGGAGACGATGCAGGAGCGGCAGGTGAGCGTGGAGGGGCACACGCACGTGCTGGACAAGCCCTACGTGGTCATGGCCACGCAGAACCCTACGGAGCAGGAGGGCACGTACCCCCTGCCTGAAGCTCAGATGGACCGCTTCCTCATGAAGCTCAGCGTAGGGTACCCCGAGCGCCCGGACGAGGTGGAGATCCTCCGGCGGCGCCAGAGCCGCGGGAAGGACGAGGCCGAGGTCCAGGCCGTCACATCCCCCGAGCAGATCGTGAAGATGCAGCAGGTCATCGAGAAGGTGCATCTTCGCGAGGACATCCTCAAGTACATCACGGAGATCGTGTGGCGCACCCGGGAGGACGAGCGCGTCTACGTGGGTGCGAGCCCCCGTGGGAGCGCCGCGCTCTTCAAGCTGGGACGTAGCAACGCCGTGCTCAACGGTCGGGACTACGTCACGCCCGATGACATCAAGCGCATCGTGAACCCCACGCTGGCGCACCGCCTCATCCTGAAGCCCGAGACCCGCATCCAGGGCATCACCCCCGAGGAGATCCTCGAGGACATCATGGCGGACGTCCCCGTTCCGAAGGTCTAGTGGG
>CAZDGP010000030.1:4383-13870 GCA_964505085.1 uncultured Thermoplasmatales archaeon | reverse complement strand
GGGGCGGAAGGTGGCGGATGTGCCCGTACCCAAGGTGTAGTTCTTCCCGGGGCACGGGACCGGTGCGGGAGGCGGCGAAGCTGGCTCAAGCATCCCCACAACCCTTTTAAGCCATCCCGGGATACCGGTTCCAGGAGATCCACCATGCCGTCCGAGAACACCGTGCACATCGTGGGTCCCGGGACCATCGGCGGGCCCCTCACGGGCCTCGCCTGCGACTTCCGACAGGACCTGGGCATCGACAAGGTCACCTTCTACAAGCACACCCCCCGGGCCACGGACCGGCCCACGATCCACGCGCTCCAGGAGAAGGGCGCGCAGCTGGCGGTGGCGGAGTCCAAGTGGGACGAGTTCACGGCCCTGGGCCTCGCCCCGGACCTCACGGCGGAGCAGGCGCTGGAGGAGGCTCGCGTCGTGGTGGACTGCACCCCTGTGGGGCTCCAGAACAAGGAACGCACCTACGAGGACCTGGATGACGGCACCCGCACGTTCCTCGCCCAGGGGAGCGAGGCGGGCTTCGGCGTGCCCTTCGCCTTGGGCGTGAACGACGAGGCGGTGGACCTGGAGGAGGAGTCCTTCGTCCACGTGGTCTCCTGCAACACCCACAACATCAGCGTCCTCGTGAAGGCCCTGGGCATGCGGGGGGACGAGAGCCTCGTGCGTGAGGGCCGCTTCGTGGCCATCCGGCGCTCGAGCGACGTGAGCGACGAGACGTTCCAACCTGCCCCCAGCGTGGGCACCCACGGGGACCGCTTCGGAAGCCACCACGCCAGGGACGTGAACGACGTGTACAAGACGCTGGGTCACGACCTGGACCTCTTCAGCAGCGCGGTGAAGGTCCCCACCCAGTACATGCACACCATCTGGTTCAGCTTGAAGCTCGACGACGAGCTCACCACGGAGGAGGCTCTCGAGCGGTTGGAGGATACCCCTCGCGTGAGCTTCACGGAGAAGCAGATGGCGAACCTCGTCTACAGCTTCGGCCGGGACATGGGTCCCTACGGGCGCATCCTTGCGCAGACCGTGGTGAGCCGCCCCACCGTGAGCGTGCGGAACGGGAACGAGGTCGTGGGTTTCTGCTTCACGCCCCAGGACGGGAACGTGCTCCTCACGAACCTCACCGCCATCACCCGGGCGCTCCACCCGCAGGATGCGGCGAAGCGCCTGCAGGGCCTCAACGAGTTCGTGCTGGACGAGTACTGACGCACCGTGAGGGAACCGCCGGCGCGGTCCCCCACCCGGGTCCACCGAGGACCCCCCTCCTTCCCTTCTTCACCCGCGTTCGTCACAGCGCAGGTTAGAGGAACGCGTTGCCCCGGGCCTCGAGCTCCTGGTCGATGGCGGATTGCATGTGGGCTTGGAGGTCCTGAGCGATCTCCTCGTCGAGGTTGGCGTCCACCACGTCCGCCATCTGGCCCTGCGTCCACTTCGTCACGGGCAGGGGCTCGTGGACCTTGATGCGCCACTTGGCCGGCAGGGGGAGGAGCGTGAGGGGGAGCGGTACGGGGAAGCTCGCGCGCTCCTTGAGCCACCGGGGTTGCCCGAGGCTGGGGTTGGCGTCCTCGCCGCCCACGATGGTGATGGGGACGATGGGCGCGTCGCTGGCGAGGGCCACCCGGCTGAAGCCCGGGTGGAAGGGCTGGAGCTCGTAGTACCGCCAGAAGGGCTTGAGGTTCCCGTCCTCGCCCTCGGGGAAGTAGAGCACGAGCTCCTCCTCGTCCAGGAGGTGCATGCTCGTGGTGACGCTCACCTCGAAGAACCCGAGGCGGGGTGCGAGGTCCCGGACCAGGGGGATGTCGAAGAAGGATGGGTGCACGGCGGTGCGGAAGGGGCGACCCAGCTCCTCGTAGAGGGTGAGGAAGAGGAGCGCGTGGTCCAGGCCCAGGGCGCCGGTGTGGTTCGCCACGAGGACCGCCTTGCCCTCGGGGATGTTGTCCAGGCCCTCGATGTGGAGGCGGGTGTAGTCCCGGAGCTTGTGGAGGCGTTGGGCCAGCTCGTCCACGAGCTCTTCGTCCACGGGGGCGAGGTCCTGGGCCCGGCGCGGAGGGTCCTCCATGGCGTCACGTCACCGTGGGGGGACCCGCGGGCGGGGGGAAAAAGGTTCCGGCGATCGGGAGGCGGCCCTGCTACGGTGCGGTGCTCGCTCTGCGGAAGATGGCGCCGGGGTCCTCCACGAAGGACGCGAAGCCCCGGAAGCATATGGAGCCGTCGTCCGGGCAGTAGCGGAGCTCCAGCTCGTAGCTTCCCGGGAGGTACGCGGCGGTGCCGTTGTCCACCGTGAAGGGCACGGTGAAGTTCGCGGTGCCGTTGCCGTCGGTGGTGCCCTCGAAGGAGTGGATGCGCACGCGCCGATCGTCCGGGTCCGGACCTAGGTAGTGCATGTAGACGACGTACTCGCCGTGGTCGATGGGTCGGCCGGTGGTCCAGTCGAGCTGGATCGTGCCGTTCACGGGCTCCGTGGGGTCCGTGTACCGCTTCCCGTCGGAGGGGTCGGGCTCGGCGTCCGGTACCACCGGCGGGCTCCGCTGGGCATCGTCCACGTCGATCTGGGCTCTGACGAGGAAGGGCGCCACGATGGGGCCGCGCTTGATGATGCTGGCCTCTGCCGGGGGCACGATGTTGAACTTGACGGGGGAGCTCAGTTGGCCGCCGCTGAGGGTGTACTGGATGGGTTCGCCCCCGATCCACTCGCCCACGTCGAAGGTGGCGCGGGCCGTGCCGTTGGTGTCCACGATGACGGGACGGCTCGTGCTGTCGGACCGGTTCGTCACGCCGGTGTCGATGACCTTGAAGGTGGACAGGAGGTCGTTCCGGGTGAGGTCCACGGGGACACCGTCGGGGTGGATCACCTGGATGATGACGGTGAGGCTGTGGTCGTTCGTGACCTTCACCGAGCGCGTGAGGGCGTCGCTTGCGCCCTGGCTGTCGGTGACCCGGAGCTCCACGGGGTAGATGGCGCTCGTGGTGTACGTGTGGTCGGGATCCGTGGCGGTGCTCACCTGGCCGTCGCCGAAGTCCCAGCGTTGGCTCGCGATGTTGCCGTCGTCGTCGACGCTCTTGTTCACGAAGCTCACGACCTCACCCGCCTGGGGCAGGGTGGGGGAGTACGTGAAGTTCGCCACGGGGCGCGTGTTCATCACGGTCACGTGGTTGGAGGTGCTGTTGGTGCCGCCGTGGTCGTCGGTGACGGTGGCGGTGACGTCGTACGTGCCGGTGGAGGCGTAGGCGTGGGTGACGTTCACGCCGGTGGCGGTGTTGCCATCGCCGAAGTCCCAGTGCACCTCCTCGATCGTGCCGTCGGGGTCCCCGGGTTCGGCGGTGGCGTTGAATGTCACGGTGTCACCGGCGTTGGGTTGGGTGGGGCTGCTCACGAAGCTGATGGTGGGCGGGGGGATGACGAAGAGCTCCTTCTCGGCGATGTCGGATTTCCCGTTCTCGTCCATCACGCGGAACTTCACCGTGAAGCTCCCGGTCTCCTCGTAACGGTGGGTGGGGTCGTGCTCGTAGCTTCGGAAGCCGTCCCCGAAGTACCATTGGACGCTGCGGATGGGGGCGTCGCCCACGTCCACGAGCTCCGTGAACTGCACGAGGGCGTCCTTGCTGGGTTCCGTGGGGGTCCACGTGAAGTTGGCGATGGGGCCCGCGGGGTAGATGCGGAGGGTGTGGTTCACGCGTGTGTCGGCGCCGTCGTCGTCCACCACCACGGCCCGGAGCGTGTGGACGCCCTCGGGGAGCTTGGCGTCCACGGTGTCGCCCTGCACCACGGTGCCGTTGGGGAGGATCCAGTACCGTTCCTCGATGGTGCCGTCGGGGTCGTGGGCGTCGGTGATGGTGAAGGTCACGGTGTCCCGGCTGGTGGGCTCGGGCGGGTGGTGACTCGTGTTCACGTCCGTGGGGGGGACGTTGTCCACGACGAGGGTGCGGGTGAGGGTGTCGTTGTGCCCCACCGAGTCCTCCACCGTGAGGGACACGTTGTACACGCCGTCGTCCCCGTACCGATGGGAGGGGTCCTGGGCGGTGCTCAGGTTCCCGTCACCGAGGTCCCACGTCCAGCTCACGATGTCGTCGTCGGCGTCGCGGCTCTGGTCGGTGAAGCCCACGGCGGTGGTGTCCGTGGGTTGGCTGGGGTTCCACGTGAAGTCGGCGGTGGGTGGCGCGTTGGCTACGTCCACGACCTTCGAGATGGTGTCCTCGGCGCCGTGGACGTCGGTGACGGTGAGGTTCACGGTGTAGGTGCCGAGGGATGCGTAGGCGTGGTTGGGGTTGGACTCCTGGCTCGTGGTGCCGTCGCCGAACTCCCACTCCCACTTCTGGATGCCCTCGCTTCCGTCGCGGTCCACGCTCTGGTCCTGGAAGGCGATGACCTCCCCCGTCACGGGGTCGCTGGGGCTCAGGGTGAAGTTGGCTTCCGGCGGCCGGTTCCGCACCTCCACGACTTGGGAGCGCTCGCTCACGTCGCCGTCGTCGTCCTCAAGTCGGAGGCTCACGGTGTAGTCCCCGGACTCGGGGAAGCTCACGGTGGGTTGCGGGTCGGTGAGGGTGCCGTGGCCCTCGATCTTCCACGTGGTGCTCACGATGGACCCGTCGGGGTCGTGGCTCGTGTTCGTGAAGGTCACGGGCTCGAGGGCCATGGGGTTCGTGGGCGTCCAGGAGAAGCTCACCTCGGGGGGCACGTTCCGCACGTGCACGAGCTTCGTGACGTTGTCCCATCCGCCGGCGTCGTCCCGCACGGTGAGGGTCACGGGGTAGGTGCCGTCGTCGGCGTAGGTGTGGTCCACGTTGCGGCCCTTGGCGGATTCACCGTCGCCCAGGTCCCAGTAGCGCTCCATGACGGCGCCGTCGCCGTCCCAGGCGCGGGAGGTGAACGCCACCTCCTGGAGGTCCGTGGGGTTCTGGGGGGTCCACCCGAAGTCGGCGCTGGGCAGGGTGTTGCCCACGGTGATGTTCGCGTGCTCCGTGCGGGTGTGGAGGTCGCTGTCGGTGACGGTGAGGGTCACGGAGTAGACGCCGGGGGTGTCGAAGCGGTGGTCCGGGTTCGTCTTGAAGCTCACGTCCCCGTCGCCGAAGCGCCACTCGGTGAGGAGGATGCGCCCGTCGGGGTCGTAGCTGGAGCTCCGGAAGCTCACGGTGTGGCTCGTGGTGGGTTCGTCGGGGGTCCACGTGAAGCCCACCACGGGAGGTTGACCACCGACGCCGGCGGTGGAGGCGTCCTGGGTGGTGAGGTTCGCGGCGGCACCGTAGAGGTGGATCCGGGAGAGACCGTTCTCCACCTGGTAGATGCGGTAGGACCCGAGGAAGCTCTCGAGGTCGAGGATGGCCCCGTGCTCGAGGACGCGCTCCTCGCCGTCGAAGCGCACGATCTGCGTGGTGCCGTCGGGGGCGGGACCCACCTGGAAGGTGATGTGGCCAAGCTCCCCGTCGCCGTGGAGGTAGTCGCTCACCTCTTCGCCGTCCACCTTCACCCAGGTGGCGAAGAGGGTGGTGCCCTGGCTGCTGGGGCTCTCGGCGAGGGTTCGGAGGCTGCGGCTCGCCCCTCGTTCCACGGCCACGTTGTCCTGGCCGTTCGCGATGGTGATGTGGCCGGTGTCGCCGGCGTCGGTGCCGGCGTTGGGGGTGGCGTCGCCGCCGCGGGCGGCGTCACCGTCGTGGCTCGTGCGGGTCTCGGTGCTGAGGGGGTTCCCGCCGGTGCCGTCGTCGACGCTGGTGCGGTGCACCACGCCGTCAAGGAGGATGGTGGCGGTGGGCGTTCCGACGTTGGTGAAGCGGAAGCGCCCCTGGAAGTCGGTGATGGTGAGGGTGTCGGTGGGGTGGAGGCGGAGGTTGGAGTCGCCGAGTTGGAGGGAGGCGCCCTCGGCGACCTGTGGGCCCACCTGGAAGGAGATCTCGTCGAGGGAACCGATGCCCCAGCGGTCGTCCTCTACGGTTCGTCCCTCCACGCTGAGGGTGTGGACGTTCACGCCGGCCACGGTGCCGTCGGGTCCGTGGGTGGCGATGTCGAGGTCCCCACCGGCGGAGGATGCGTCGTCGCCGGCGTCGAGGCCGGGGATGGCTCCCGGCGGGACGACGCCGGTGACTGCCAGGATCAGACTGAAGAGCATCGCGAGGAGCTTCTGTAGCATGCCAAGTGCCTCCGGGCCGGGACGTTCCCGTGCCTCCAGCTGCAACAAGCGCCTTGCGCAAGGAAGAGGGTTCGGTTGTCACGCGAGTGAGTAACACGCGGGCTCCCGCGAGCGTGCGGAGGACGCGGGGCGGTCGTGCGCAAGGTTCATCAACGCCGCGCACCCTGCCTCACCGATGGCCAGCGGGTCGACACCCTCCGAGGAGCATGGTCTCCAGGACAGCGTGGAGCGGTCCGCCAAGCTCAGCAACCTGGTGTTCCGTGCGCCCTCCCTGCTCCTCACCTTCGCGTCCCTCGTGGTTGGGAGCGTGATCCTGGGGCTCTTCCTCTCCCCGTCGCCCACGGGGGTGGTGCGGGGGCTCCTCCTGCTGGCGGTGCCTGGGTTCGCGGCGGGGTTGCTCTCGGCCCCTCTCGCCAACGCCCTCGGGGGGACGTTGTACTACAAGCGCGCCGCCTTCCTGGCGTTGGTGGGCGCCGCCATCGCCGGTGTTGCCACGGTGGTGTCGGCACCGTTGTCGGCCCTCCTGGATGTGCCGGCGAAGTGGGTGCTCGTGGTGGGGTACATGATGGTGGCGGCGTTCCGCCACGCGGTGCTCTTCGCCATCAGCGACAACCGCAACCTCTGGAGCCTGCCGGTGAGCGGGTTGCAGACCGCCGTGGCGCTCCCCATCCTCTGGGCGATCTACGGGTTCACGCCCCGGGACTGGCTGGTGGTGGGTCTTCTGGCGGTGGTGTTCCTGGCGCCTCTCGTCTTCTTCCTCCGGATCTTCGACACCCCACTGGAGGAGAACTTCGACGCCAGCGCCAGCGAGATGTTCCGGGCGTACCTGGACCACCTCACCACCGGGAGCTTCGACGCGGAGGAGGTGCTGAACCGGTGGAGCGAACCCATCGACGCCCAGTACGGGGTGGTGGGGTTCCACCGGCCGGACGGCTCCAACAAGGCCACCATGGTGGTGCCGGTGCTCCACCCGGGGCCCGTGGGTCGATTGGGTGGGGGGGACCTCCCGGGGAAGGTGTCGGAGATCGTGGGGGCGTCGTCGGAGTTCGTCATGGTGCCTCACGGCCCCGCCACCCACGATTACAACCCCACCACCACCCAGGAGGTGGAGCGCTTCGCCCGGTCCGTGCGGGACCTCGTGGAGGACCTCGAGCCCGAACCCGGGGGGTCGCCGGCGGTGACGGCGGGCGACCACGTGCGGGTCACGAGCCAGGTCTTCGGCGAGGGCGTGCTCCTCACGTACACGTCGTGGCCTCAGGCGCTGGACGACGTGGAGCACGGCGTGGGGCTCGCCGCGGAGCTTCGGGCGCGCATCGCGGGGGCGTCGCACGCGGTCTTCGCGGACTGCCACAACAGCTTGCGGCCGGGGGCGGGGCAGGTGTACCTCTCGACGCCTCGGGCGGAGGCCATCCTCGACCACGCGGAGGAGGCGACGCGGGAGGCCTTCGAGCAACGTGTGGGCTCCCTGCAGGCGGGTGTGGCCCAGGACGACGCGAGCTTCGACCACCGGCATGGCATCGGGGCCCAGGGCGTGCAGGCGCTCGTGGTGGAGGCCGGTGGGACGCGCCACGCCTACGTGCTCTGGGATGGGAACAACATGCTCCCGGAGGTGACGGAGCGGTTGGCCCAGACCGTGGAGCACCTCGTCGATTCGGTGCAGGTCATGACCACGGACAACCACAGCATCAACGCCGTGGCCGGGGCCTTCGGGCCCGTGGGCCAGGGAGTGGACGTGGGTCGGTTGGAGGAGGTGATGCGGTCCACGGTGGAGGCGGCCATCGATGACCTGGAACCGGTGGAGTCGAGCGTGAGCCGGGGCATGGTGCCGGGGCTCAGGGTCTACGGACATCACAAGACGGCCATGCTCACGGCGAGCATGAACACGATGACGAGCATCTTCATGGAGCTCGTGGCGGCCACGGTCACGATGCAGGCGTTGGGCACCACGATCCTCTTCCTGCTCCTGTGAACTGACGGGGCTGGGGCCCTCCGGCTGCACCCTGGGATGCGGGGTGGTGGAGCTACGCCTTCAAGCGCTGGAGGAGCTCCTCGAGACCCTCGGATTCGTAGCGGGTCTCCTGGAGCTTCTCCACGAGGGTGTCGAGGAGGGACGTGAGGCTGGACCCGTCCACGCTGAGGATGCGGTTGCGACCGTGGGGTTCCTCCGTGAGGAAGCCGCAGGCCCGGAGGCGGTCCAGGTGCCAGTTCACGGTGGGGGTGGCGATGTCGAGGGTCTCGCTCACCTCAGCGCGGTAGGTGCCGTCGGCCTCGGCGATGGTGGCGAGCACCTCGCGGGTGGTGGGGTTCTCGAGGATGGCCAGGGTGATGCGCTCGGTCTCGGTGAAGGCTCCGCCGTTGGTGAAGTACCGCATCTTGTTGCCGTCCTCCAGGGGCACCACGAGGCTCGACTCCGCCAGCTTCTCCAGGTGGTAACTTGCGGTGCTGTGGCTCACGTCGGTCTGCTCCGCCACCGAGGCGATGCAGGAGCCGGGGTGGCTTGCCACGTGGTCGTAGATGCTGCGCCGTGTGCCGTTCTCCAGGGCACCGTGCTGCTCGACGCGGTGGTAGAGCATCACGGGGACCATGCCCACGAGGGCATCGGGGAGGACACCCAAGAGCGCGAGGGCTCCCAGGACCGTGGCCGCGAGGAGGAGCACGGGGCCGGAGGGCGCGTGGGGGTGTTCGTTGGGGGCGTTCATGGGTTCACCTGTCGGATCGGGGGGGTCGGTTGCTCCGCAACCGGGGTGGGAGGTAGTCCCTCCGGGACTTCCCGAAGGGGTTCTCGTAGGTGGCGCGACTCGTCTTCACGAGGTGCGCGTACCGGGCGCTGATGTTCTCGAGGGGGAGCGCGCCCTTGTACACGCCGTAGTTCACCTCCTCCTGGGAGGCGGGGCTGCGCCGGAGGAACGCGATGGCGAGGAGGACGACGGCCGCTGCGGGGCCGTACTTGAGGAGCAGGAGGTTGATGGGGATGGGTTGCGCGGGGGGCGCGTCACGGCCGAACTGGGGCGTGGGGCTCGTGCGCTCGGCGGCCTGGAGCGCGCTGGGGGCCACGGTGAGTTCGCCGGGGGTGAGGGTGAGGGTGGCATCGGGGGTCCGCTCCTTCTCCTCGGGGCGGTCGATGCTCACGGTGCTGCCACCACCGTCGGTGGAGATGGTGGTCTGGGTGGTGAAGAGGCTCCCCATGACGAGGATGAGGCCGCCGGCCAGGATGGCACCGAGGGCGAGGGCCACGATGCGGCGGCGCCAGATACGCTTCTGGCGATGGGCCTCGTGGCCGTAGGGTGTCCACTCTGGGCGGCGCGTCTTCATGGGGCAACACCTCGGGATCTCGTGAGGGTGATAGAGGGGGAAAGGGGGGTAGAGGG
>CAZDGP010000030.1:1969-4283 GCA_964505085.1 uncultured Thermoplasmatales archaeon | reverse complement strand
GTGGCGGTCTCGCCGGCGATGGCCGTCGTGGAACCCACGATGGCGATGGCCGCCAAGAGCGCAACGATCTTCTTCACGTTCATGGTTGTCTAGTCTCCTTGTATCAGGCGTGTTGGCTGCTTGAGCCTGAAGTGGCGCCTCCGACCCGGCGGCCGAACGTTCGGCCGGCAGGGTGCGGTGGCGGGGCAGGAGAGGACCACCCTCGGCGGCGACGCCGCGGAGCGGGTGGGGAAGTTAGCGACCCCGACTCGGGGTTCGCCTCAGCCTCCTTACCCACGTGCAAGCCTCCACTTCAGGCTCGAAGCACGGTTGGGGGATATTAACGGATTCCTTGTCACTGGGGTGGGTGAAACCCCAGAGGGAATCCCTAGGAACCCTCCGTCTTGGGGGCGTTCTCGAGCAGGTGCTCCGAGCTCTCGGCGTTCTCCCACTGGGTGAGGATCGTGTTCTTCATGTCGCGAACGATGGCTTGATCGTCGCTCCAGATGGCCACGTCCTCGCCCTTGAACAGGTGCTCGTCGTCGGGCACGTAGTGGCAGATGAGCACCTCGGATTCGTCGATGACGAGCATGACGCTTCCGGGGGTCTTGTCGGGGATGTGGCGAACCTCGCCCAGTTGGGCGACCTCGACCACGTTCTCCAGGTTGGCCTCGGAGACGGGGCACACGAGCCGCAGCTCGACGTCCTCGTCAGCGCGTTCCTTGAGCGCAGGGAGGTAGTACCCCATGCGCACGACGCTGTACTCGGTGCCGAGCTCCACGATCTCCCGCTCGGCGCGGGCGATCATCTCGTGGGTGCGGTTCATGACGTTCTTACGGCCCTTGAGCACGTTGAAGCTCCCGGCCTTGTCGCCGAGACCGTTACCGCTGGTCTCGGGGGGTCGGGTGAGGACCTCCTTGTCCTCCTCGATGCGCTCGAGCTTCTGCTTGTAGCGCTTCTCGAACTCGGTGAGGTACCGGTCGAAGGGCACCACCTCGTACTTCTTGGGCCGCTCGGGGATGATCTCCGCGAGCTGCTTCTCGTGCAGGTCGTCCAGGACGCTGTAGATCTTCGTCCGGGGCACGCGCGACAGGTTCGCGATGTCCCGGGCGGTGGCGGTCTGCAGGTCCTGGAGCGCTAGGTAGGTACGGGCCTCGTACTCCGTGAGGCCGTACTCCTGCATGCGTTCCAGTCGTTCTTCGCTCAGGGCCATTCTTACCTCTCCTTGTTGGGTGTCTCCAACTGCCGCCGGCGGCGCGCACCCGTGGCAACGGGGGTGCGTGTGGGGGTGCCGCCGGTTGCCTCTCCAGCAACGTGGCGGGGGGTTGGGTGAATGCGATAGTTCATCCGCGGGGCCGTGCGGACGCCGCGGGGCGGCGACGCACGGACGTGCGGGTGACGGTGATGGCGCTCGGTGCGCGTGATGCGGGGCGCGTGGGCGGTGGGGGCGGTCATGATGTGCCGCCCTCCCGGTCGCCCTCGTGCTCCCCCTGGGAGTTGACCGTGTTGTCGGGGTCCTGACCCAGCGGGATGCTGCTGGGTTCGTTGCCCACGTAGAGGTCCACGTCCCAGGTTTGGTGATCGTGGGGGTAGGTGGTGTTGTCGTCGTGCTCGAAGCCGGGGGGGTCGTTGGTGTGGTTGACGGAGCCGTTCTTGGCGTCCTCGTTGAACTTGCACGTGTTCACGAGGTTCACGAAGTTGTAGACCTCGTGGTCGGCGGTGCCGGCGTGGAGGTCCTGGGTGGTCTTCCCGATCTGGACGATCCACGCGTAGTACCGGTTGGTGCCGGCGGTGGCGTTGTCCGCCTCCTGGTAGTTGGCGCTGACCTGGCCGGAGTCCCCGTCGGCGCTCGCGCTCACGTTGTACCTCACACCTTCCTCCCAGTAGACCTCCGTGACGTTCCAGTGGATGCCGTTGGGGTCGGTGAAGTTGTAGTACTGGGAGGTGACGAGCACCTTGGAGCCGGCGTCCTCGATCTCCGTGATGTTCTCCCACCGCATGTGGTGGGTGGGGTCCGGGGCGCCGTGCTGGGTGGCGTAGATGTAGCTGTCGCCGTCGAAGTTCGTGCGCTCGTGGAGGAGGCTCCCGTCGAACCAGAGGACGCGGGAGCGCACCATGCCCGCCACGGCGGCGAGGCACGGGTCGAGGCTGTCCATGTCCACGTAGACGGTGTGGCCGGTGACGACCTCCACCGACTGGGCGGGGACGATGACCGGCACGGTGAGGAGGGCGAGGGCCAGGAGCGAGAGCACCTGGTTGCGGCGCGACGTGCGTCGCTTCATGCGGCTGCACCTCCGTCGTGGGGCATGGGGGCAACACCTCGGGGGGTCGGGTG
>CAZDGP010000030.1:0-1869 GCA_964505085.1 uncultured Thermoplasmatales archaeon | reverse complement strand
TGGGTTGTCACCCGGGTGGCGGAACCGTGGTGCCCGGGGCACGTAAGGTGCTCCGTGTCACCGGTGGTTCCCATGGGCGTTGTCACCGTCCGTGAGCACAGCTGGGGGACACGGGGGATCTCCGAGCGGCCGGTGGGGGGTCGGCGGATCATGGGCGGGTCCTCCAGCGGGGCCCTCCCCGCGACGCGTAGCCCAAGCTCACGCTGGTGAGGGTTGGGGGGCGATCACGGGGGGTGGCAACACCCGTTGTCCCGGGGGTTCCTAAGGGGAGCCCCTCGGGGGGTATGGAAGCCGTTCCCAAGGGTGCACTTAAAACTTGTGGCACACCCAGGCCCCGGCGTCGACGTCGGCGGGGCGCAGGGCAGGGGGTGGCCGGGCCCCCAAGCTGGAGAGAGGTAACGGGGCGGGGGCCCGACGGGGTGTTGCCACCACGTACGTGGGAGGGTCCACCCTTCTACCCTCGCCTGTCACGAGGACGGTAACACGAGCCCTCTTCCCCGGAGGGGGTGACAGGTTGGGTGTCCGGTGAGGGGGTCCCGGTAGCAGGACGCTGGGAGGATGTCGGTATCGAAGGGATGGTGGGACGGAAGGAAGCAGAGGAAGGCGAGGGGGGAGGAGGGAGGGGATCCGGCGGTTCGAGGCCGTGTCACGCTTGGGCGCGGGCCAGGGCCTCCCGGAGGTCGAGATCGCCGTTCACCCGCAGGGGCTTCGCGGCGGTGTCCAGGGCCTCGCCGTGGGCGAGGGTCCACGCGCTTGCCGCGAGGGCCAGGAGGGCCTCCACGATGCCGCCGTCGTCGGTCCACACCGCAGGGTCCGCGCCCTGGTAGTGGTGGGTGTCGTCGGGCACGTGGTGGCTGATGATGGCCTCGTCGTGGTCGGCCACCGCGAGGGTGCTGGGTCCGGGGTCCACGCGGGCCTCCCGCACGGTGGCCACCTCGGCCAGGGTCTCCCGCGCCTCGCGGTTGGTGGCGGTGGAGGGGCAGAGAACGCGCACCTCCACGCCCCGCGCGTGGGCCTCCTGGAGGCGGTCCGCGTGGTAGGCGAGGCGCTTGGCGCCGGGCCCGCTCGTGAGGAAGGTGAGGGTCTCCCGTGCCTTGTCCACGAGCTCCAGGGTCCGGCTCAACGCGTTGCTTCGGCCTTGGATGGCGAGGAACCCTCCGGCCTCCCGGGGCTCCATGCGGGCGTCGGGGGCGAACTCGGCACCGAGCTCGGTCTTCTTCGCGTCGAGCTCCCGGGCCTTCCGGCGGTGGTCCTCCTCGAGCTTCGCGAGGTACCGTTCGATGGGTTGCACGAGGAAGCGCTTGGGGCGGTCGGGCACCACCTCCACGAGGCGCTTCTCCTCCAGGCCGTCCAGGGCCTTGTAGATCTTCGTCCGGGGCACGCGGCTCACCTCGGCCACCTGGCTTGCTTCGGCATCGCCGAGGTCCAGGAGCGCGAGGTAGGCTCGGGCCTCGTACGTGGTGAGGCCGTGTTCGGTGAGGCGGTTGATGCGTTGGGGGTTCACGGTCACGTGGTCGTCCTCCAGCTCGTGGGCGTGCAGCCGCCAGGCTGGGTGGGGTTGGTGGCTGCGGGGGCAACACCCGGGACCCGTTGGGGGGTCGCTTCGGGGGTGTTGGAAGCGTCCCCAAGGTCGCACTTAAAGCTTGTGGCACGGGGGGGAGCCGGGGTCACTCCCCGTCGAGGCGCCTGCGGCCGGCCAGGGCCAGGGCGAGGCCCAGGGCGGCGAACGCCAGGGGGGCGCCGGGGCCAGGGATGCTGGTGGCGCCGGTGATCTGCTGGACGGCCCCGGGCTCGTAACGGATGGGGGGTGTGTTGAAGGTGGAGATGCTGTTGCCGTGGTCGTCCTGGCCGCGGATCTGGAGGCTGTAC
>CAZDGP010000029.1:16623-20659 GCA_964505085.1 uncultured Thermoplasmatales archaeon | reverse complement strand
GCAGTGCGGAGGCGCGGATTCGAACCGCGGAACCTCTACAGGACAGCGCCCTCAACGCTGCGCCGTTGGCCATGCTAGGCTACCTCCGCATGTGGGGAACGCCACCCCGATGAAGGGTAGGTTCGCCGGGGGTCGGTGCATCCACCACCCCCCGGGAGGGCAACCCCGGTACGACCCTTCCGCTATAAAAAACTTCAGGGTTGGCGGGGGTGGGTGGCGCGGCCGTCTGGACCCCGATCGCTCACTCGTTTCCTGAGGCCCGCTCCGGCCCCTCCACGAGCTCGCCGTTGCGGCGCTCGGCGATGCGTTCCACGCGGGCCACGGCTCCGTCCCTCGTGCCGCTTCGCACGAGGTTCGAGATGCGGCGGCCGTCGGGGAGCTCCAGGGTGTACCTCCAGAGGGCCATGGTGGGTCCCCGGCATCCCCCGTTGAGCATAAAGCTTTAATGCAAGTCGTGGCATCCGGAGCCACCGACTCCCCAGGGGGGCGCACCGCCGCGGTGGGGACCCCCTGGGTCAGGAGGAGCCGCCGATGAAGCGTTTCCGGAACTTCGCCATCGCCACCGCCGTGGTCACGTACATCCTCATCCTCATCGGGTCGTACGTGAAGGCCATCCACGCCGGTATGGCATGCCCCAGCTGGCCCAGCTGCGACCCCGCCCAGGGCGGGTTCGCCGCGTGGGTGCCGGACTTCACGGCGGTGGCCGGGTTCACCGCCCACCAGGTCATGGCCGAGTGGGTGCATCGCCTCCTCGCCATGGTCACGGGCTTCATGATCCTCGCCGAGGCCGTGTGGGCGTGGCGGGAGCACCGGGAGCACCGCGGCCTCGTGACCTCCACGAGCCTCGCGCTCTTCCTCCTCCCCACCCAGGTGGTTCTCGGTGGCCTCACGGTGCGAAGCGTCCTCGAGCCCGTCATCGTGGTGGCGCACCTCGGAATCGCCACGCTCATCTTCGGCGCGGTGCTCGTGGCCGCGCTCCTCTCGTGGCTCATCGCGAAGGCCGAGCCCCACACCGAGCCCGATGCCGCCCCTGCCGCGGCCGCTGCGGCGGCTCACGGCACGGACCCTGCGGACCAGGGGGAGGGCGATGGGCAGCCCACGGGGGTCCGGGGGCTCCTCTCGGACCTCGTGGAGCTCACGAAACCCGGCATCCTCTTCCTCCTCGTCATCACGGGGTTCAGCGCCATGATGGTGGCCCGCGGTGACCCCTGGGTACCCCTTGACCTCATCTTCTGGACGCTCTTCGGGGGCGGGCTCGCCGCCGCCGGCGCCAGCGTCCTCAACAACTACCTGGACCGGGACGTGGACGAGCTCATGTACCGCACCCGGGACCGGGCGCTCCCCGACGGTCGCGTGGAGCCCTGGCACGCCCTCGTCTTCGGCATCGTGCTGAGCGCCGCCAGCATGGTGGTGCTCGTACGACAGGTGAACTGGATGGCGGCCATCCTCAGCCTCGGGGGGCTCCTCTTCTACGTGGTGGTGTACACGCTGTGGCTCAAGCGGAACACCAGCCAGAACATCGTCATCGGAGGCGCCGCCGGGTGCTTCCCCGCCCTCGTGGGGTGGGCCGCCGTCACCGGTGACGTGGCGCTCCCCGCCCTCCTGTTGGGAAGCTTCGTGTTCCTGTGGACGCCCCCGCACTTCTGGGCGCTCGCCCTCGTGTACAGGAACGACTACGAGCGGGCCGACCTCCCCATGATGCCCGTGGCCCGGGGGGAGGAGGAGACGAAGCGCGGGGTCTTCGTGTACAGCGTCCTCCTGGTGGCAGCCACCCTCCTGCTGGTGTGGCCCCTGGACGTCCTCGGGGCCGTGTACCTCGTGCTGGCGAGCATCCTCGGAGCGGCCTTCCTCTGGCTTGCGTGGCGCGTGTGGCGGGACTTCACGCCCCAGGTGAGCTACCGGCTCTTCTGGTACAGCATCATCTACCTGGGCGCCCTCTACGTGGCCATGGGCGTGGACCGCGCTGTACCCCTCGCCCTGTTCTAGGGGATGACCACGGCCAGGGTCCCGGCCCCGTACCAACCCAGCGCCAGCAGGCTCACCGTGGTGATGCTCACCACGGGCATGAACGGGTACTGGAACCGTCCCCGCCCCAGCACCCGCTGGGCCACCACGCTCAGCACCTTGAGGACGATCCAGAACACCACCACGAGGGCCGCGGGCAGGAGCACGCAGGCGGCGACGCACGCGGCGAGGTCCCCGCGGGCGAGGCGGAAGAGCACCCCCACCTCCCGGTGGCTCAGGATCGTGAAGACGAGGAGCACCCCCCACTTCACCGCCGCGGCAGGGTCCACCACCCACCCCGCCTGCCACGTCTCCCACACCTCCAGCGCCAGGAACGCGAGGATCACCAGGACCCACACCTCCAGGAACTCCCGTTGCGCGTGGAGGTGCTTGATGTCGCTCAGGGTGGCCACGGCGAAGGTGCCCAGGAGGAAGATGAGCCCGTACAACTGCCACGTGGAGAGCTCCAGCACCACGTAGGGCACGAGGTCCTGGGGGATCATGGCCCGGGAAGCGGGCTTCCGCGTGATAAGGGTTCAGGGAAGGGAGCTGGAGGAGCCTCCACCAGGGCCCGCAACGGGTCCTGGACGATGGAGGTTGGGAGGTGGGGAAGGAAGGACAGAGGGGGAAGGAGAGGGGGAAAGGTCCACGTCGTGGTGAGGGGGTGTGGGGCGTCACGCGGCGGGCGCTTCCGCCTCGTCGAGCTCCGGCACCCGGGCCTCCACGGCCTCGAGCTTCCAGAGGAGCACGTCCACCGCCGCCACGAGGGCGTCGCGGGCCTCGAGGCTCCCGTCGGTCTCGAAGCGGAAGATGAACTTGTTGGGCTCGAAACCCACCTCGACGTTCTCGAGGTCGTGCAGGTCCTTGGCGGTGCGGAGGAAGTCGTAGGCCTTCTCGAGGTCGAGCACCTCGATGCTTCCATCCTCCGTGAACTCCACGCTGCCCGGGGGCGCCACCTTGCGGAGCGCCGTCACGGTGCTGGGAAGCAGCGGAGGCTCACCTTTCAGCTCGATGGTGGGGTACTCCTTGTACCCGGCACCGTTCACGGGGTTCCACTTCCCGTGCTCGCTGCCGGCGCCGAGGCGGGCGGTGGCTTCAAGCATGAGGCGCTGGCCCTCCCTCAGCTTCACGATGGGGACCTTGGGGTCCGCCACCGTGTAGGCGGGGTCCGTGGGCTTGAGGTCCTCGGCGTACACCGTGCCGGGGCCCTCCTTGCTCAGGGTGAAGAGGACCTGGTCCATGGCCACACCCTCCTCCTCGTCGTCCTCCGCCGGGTCCCGCTCCAGGAACTCCCTAACCCCTCCGAAGGTCTCGAGGTCCGTGGGGATGGGCAGGAGGCCCAGGCGATGGCCGATGATCTCGTCGAAGAGGGCGCTGGTGTTGTCGTAGATGGTCACGTCCTCCACCGCGAGCTTCGGCACGTCGCTGATGAGCGTGCGGCGCAGGGCGTTCACGACGCTGTGGTCCACGTCTTCGATGATAAGCTCGGCGCGGCGCTCCGAGAGCTCTACGACCTCGAGGTCCATGGTATGTTCCTCAGACGCGGCGGCCGCGGCGGCCGCCCTTCTTCCGGGTTCCATCGTGCGGCAGGGGCGTGACATCCTCGATGCGTCCCACGCGGATGCCCGCGCGGGCCAGGGCACGGATGGCCGCCTGTGCACCGGGGCCGGGGGACTTGGACTTGTGCCCGCCGGGCGCCCGGATCTTCACGTGGAGGCGGTCGATGCCCTTCTCGCGGATCTGGTCCGCCACCTTCTCGGCGGCGCGCATGGCAGCGTAGGGGCTGGCCTCGTCCTTGGCCGCCCGAACCACCATGCCGCCGCTGCACTTGGCGATGGTCTCCGCCCCGGTCACGTCCGTGACGGTGATGATGATGTTGTTGTACGAAGCGTAGATGTGCGCGACTCCCCATCGTCCCATGTTACTCTTCCTCCTCGGGTTCCTCGTCGTCGGACTCGTCGGATGCGGAGCCTTCCGCCTCGTCGGCCTCGGGTTCCACGTCGTCCTCCGCCTCGGCTTCCGGGTCCTCGTC
>CAZDGP010000029.1:9256-16523 GCA_964505085.1 uncultured Thermoplasmatales archaeon | reverse complement strand
CCTCGTCGGCCTCGGGTTCCACGTCGTCCTCCGCCTCGGCTTCCGGGTCCTCGTCGTCGCCTTCCGCCTCGGCTTCGGGGGCCTCGTCCGCCTCCTCGTCCTCGCCACCCTCATCGTCCTCGGGCTCGGGCTCGTCACGGGTCACGTGGCTCGTGTCCGTGAGCTCCACCCGGGGCCGCACGGGGTGCTCGGGGTCCTGCAGGGGGCTTCCGGGCGCGTACTCGATGGCGTCCTCCTTGTCCCGCGTGACGCGGTAGGAGGGCACGGTGACGCGGCCGCCGTCCACGAGGATGTGGCCGTGGACGATGAGCTGCCGGGCCTGGTCCGGGGTGGACGCGAGACCCTTGAGGTACACCTGGGTCTGGAGACGCCGGTTCAGCACGCCCTCCATGTTGAGGGCGAGCACGTCGTCGAGGCGGGCGCTCTCGTCCAGGAGGCCCAACCGGTTGAGACGCTTCAGGAGCTGGTCCGTCTCCCGCTCGGCCTGGGGGTCCTCGCGACCCTGGAGAGCCTGGAGCTTACGGGCCTGACCACGCAGACCACGGAGGAAGGTCTGGGCCTTCCATACCTCCCGCTTGTTCTTGAGGCCGTACTTCTTCATGATCTCGGCCTCGTCCGAGATCCGGATACCCTGCCACGGGTGCGTGGGGGTCTCGTACTTCTTCCGGGAGAACTTGGGATCGCCCATAGGTCAGGTCACTCCTCGTCTCCGCCGCCTTGCACCTTCTTCTTCTCCACGCCCACCGTGAGGCCGGTGCGGCCGTTGGCTCGGGTGCGCTGGCCCCGGACCTTCTGCCCGCGCTCGTGGCGGACACCGCGGTAGGCACGGATCTTCTTGAGCCGGTTGAGATCGTCCCGCTTACGCAGTTCGATGTCGGGGCCCACAAGATGCACGTCCTCCCCCGTGGCGTAGTCCTTCTGGCGGTTCAGGAGCCAGGACGGAAGCTCGTCCTCCAGGCGCTCTAGCGCCTCCTGCAGGTCGGCGACGGTTTCGTCGCTGAGGTCGCCCAGGACCTCGTCCCGGGGGACCTCCGCCATGTCGGCCACGATGCCGGCCAGGCGGTTGCCGATGCCTTTCACGCTGGTGAGGCCCTGGCTCACCTGATGCTCGCCGTCCAGGTCGGTACCGGCGAGCCGGACGATGTACTTGAAGTCGGAACCGTGTTCGGAGTCCTCTGCCATGGAGTCATCCTCCACCAGAACGCCCGCAGCCTTCTCGAGAGGGCCGGACGAGCACGTGTGAGGTTGCGCCCGACGGGGGTCGGGTTGCCAGCCATCCGTCCGTGCGGGACTCCTCCTGGAGGACCGCCGGGGGCGGCTGAGCACGAGCCATATACAGGGACCCGTATATAAGGCTTGTCCTGGCGTTTCCGCTCCCATCCTCAGGGGTCCGGGTCGGCGACGCCAGGGGCCTCTGGGCGGTTCGCACCGCCCCGCGGGTCCCGTGGTCCAGCCCCACCTCGTGATGCACTGCGCGGGTTCGAGGTCGGGGGTTGAGCCCCTGGAGACGCTCCTCACCCAAATACCTTATCCCTGGATGCGCTTCCGGCGCCATGCCCCCGGCGAAGGCCCTGCCCCTCATGCTCGTCGCCACGCTCCTCCGCAACGCCACGGCCACGAGCACCTTCGACGCGAGCTTCCTGGGGAGGTGAGCACGTGGGGAACTCGGAGCACCACCGGGCACTGGAGCGCATGTACCTCCGCGCGCCCGTGAACGAGAAGTTCCAGCCCGAGGTCCACATCGAGGAGGGCATCTGCGAGGTCGTGATCCCGGTGCGGGAGGAGGACCTCCACGCCGCCCACGCCGTCCACGGCCACGTCCTCTTCAAGGCATTGGACGATGCAGCGTTCTTCGCCGCCAACAGCAAGGTGGAGGACCGCTTCGTCCTCACGGCGGGGTTCAACATCGACTTCGTTCGACCCGTCTCCCAGGGGAGCATCCGTGCCCGGGGGGAGCTCGTGCACCCCGGCAAGCGCCGCATGCTCTGCGACGCCGTGGCCCGGGACGACGACGGGAACGTCCTCGCCCGCGGGTCCGGGAGCTTCATGGTGAGCGGGATCCCCCTGGACGGGGACGTGGGGTACGGGGACCGCCCGCAACCTTGATGCCCCAGCAGGCGCAAGGGCCCGGTACATGACGCGCACCACCGTCGAGGAGAAGGCCCGGTTGGCCCGCCAGGCCTTCCGCACCCTCGGTGGTTCCCCCGACGGGGACCGCCAGGCGGCCCTCGCACGCTTCGCCGAGCTCCTGAGGGAGCGCCGGAGCGAGGTGGAGGAGGCCAACGCCAAGGACCTCGAGGCTGCCCAGGACCTCGTGGACCGGGGGGAGATGCGCCCCGTGCTCCGGGACCGCCTCCCCCTCCGCGGACCGAAGCTCGAGCAGGCTGCCGCCGGCGTGGAGGCCGTGGCGGACCAACCCGACCCCCTGGGGCGCACGGTCCGGGCCACGCGCCTCGACGACGACCTCGAGCTCCGGCAGACCACGGTCCCGTTAGGCGTGGTGGCCTGCGCCTTCGAGTCCCGGCCCGACGCCGCCGTGCAGATCATCGCCCTGGCGGTGCGCACGGGGAACGCCGTGCTCCTCAAGGGCGGAAGCGAGGCCGCCGCCAGCAACCACGCCGTGGCGGCGCTCGCCCGCGACGCCCTCCTGGACACGGGCCTCCCGCCGGACAGCGTCCAGCTCCTGGAGGACCGTAGCGAGCTCCAGGACCTCCTGACGCTCGACCACCTCGTGGACCTCGTGGTGCCCCGGGGCTCCAGCGACTTCGTCCGGTACGTCCTGGACCACACCCGCATCCCCGTCCTCGGTCACGCCGATGGCGTGTGCCACACGGTCCTCGACCGGGACGTGGACCTCGACTCCGCCCTCCCCGTCTGCGTGGACGCGAAGGTGGACTACCCCGCCGCGTGCAACGCCACCGAGACCTACCTCGTGCACGAGGACGCCGCATCCACGGCCGTCCCCGCCCTCGTGGAGGCCCTCCGGGACCACGATGTGGAGGTTCGGGGTGACGAGGCCGTGCAGGAGCTCGAACCGGATGTCGTCGCCGCCACCTCCAGGGACATCGGCATGGAGTACGGCGACCTCATCGCGTGCGTGCGCGTCGTACCCACCCTCCAGGAGGCCATCCGCTTCGTGAACGACCACGGGAGCGGCCACACCGACGCCATCCTCACCGAGGACCCCGACCGTGGCCGGCGCTTCATGGAGGCCGTGGACAGCGCCTCCGTCATGGTGAACGCCAGCACACGCTTCGCCGACGGGTACCGCTACGGCCTCGGCGCGGAGCTTGGCATCAGCACCGGGAAGGTCCACGCCCGGGGACCCGTGGGGCAGGAGGGCCTCACCACCACGAAGTGGACCCTCCAGGGCGACGGCCACACCGCCGCCACGTACCAGGGGGAGGACGGCCGCGCCTTCCAGCACGAACCCCTGGAGGACGACGTGGCATGAGGATCGTGGTGAAGGTGGGGACCCACGTCCTCACGGACGACCGCGGCGAGCTCCACCCCGGGACCCTTGGCGCCCTCGCGGACGAGCTCCGGGAGCTGCGGGAGGACGGCCACGACGTCATCCTCGTATCGAGCGGAGCCATCGGCTCCGGCAAGGCCCTTCTGGAGGTCACCGACCGCGTGGAGACCATCCGCCTGCGGCAGGCCCTCGCCGCCGTGGGGCAACCCCACCTCATGCGCGCGTGGGAACAGGCCCTGGACCGCCACGGCGTCCACGTGGCGCAGCTCCTCCTCACCCGGGACGACTTCACCCACCGGGAAGCGTACCTCAACCTGCGGAACACCGTGGAGAAGCTCCTGGACCTGGGCGTCGTCCCCGTGGTGAACGAGAACGACACCGTGAGCGTGGAGGAGATCGACACGAGCTTCGGGGACAACGACCGCCTGAGCGCCTACGTCGCCACGAAGGTGGATGCGGACCTCCTCGTGCTCCTCACGGACGTGGACGGTCTCCACACCGCACCCCCCGGGGAGCCCGGAGCCGAACGCGTCCCCACCGTGGAGGAGGTCACCCCCGAGGTGCGGGGGATGGCCGGCGGCAGCGGCTCGTCCCTTGGGCGGGGAGGCATGGCGAGCAAGGTGGACGCCGCGGAGATCGCCGCCAACGGGGGCGTCCCGGTGCACATCGCCCACGGACGCACCACGAGGGTGCTCCAACGCATCCTGGAGGAGGACGACATCGGCACCCGGTTCCGGGAGCGCGGCGATGGGAACGGGGACAAGGCCACGTGGCTCACCCTCGCCCGACCCCGGGGACGCGTCCACGTGGACGCCGGCGCCGCCAAAGCCCTCCGCGGCGGTCGCCACCTGCTCCCCGCCGGCGTCACCCGCGTGGAGGGCGCGTTCCAGGAGAAGGATGTGGTGGAGATCGTCCACGAGGGGGACGTGGTGGCCCGGGCCCGCAGCCAGTACACGAGCCGGGACCTCGACAAGGTGAAGGGCGCCCGGAGCCCCACGGTGAAGGAGGTGCTGGGCCGGGAGGGCTCCACGAACGTCACCCGGAAGGGCGACCTCGTGATGCTAGATGCCGGGACGTGAACTCCTTGCCACGTGGACGAACCACGAAGAACCGGCCCCCACGAACCGACGTTCGTCGAACGTCGAATCATGAAACGACAACCTTATGGTACCCTGGCGGGGGTGGGGGGTTCCGCGTCGGCGCGACCCGACGCACGTGCGCACCCTGGCCAACGTGCATCCCATCCCATCCCGGCTGTCTCCCGGGCCCGCCAGGACGTGCGTCACGAACCTCCTAACACCAAGGGCCCGGGGGGCGGTCTCCCCCCTCCATCTCCCCTCCTCACGCACCATCCTCCGCGTCGAAGTCAAGAGCCGCGGAGTTGATGCAGTACCGACGGCCCGTGGGTTCGGGCCCGTCGGGGAAGACATGGCCAAGGTGCGCCCCGCACCGGTCGCAGATGACCTCCGTGCGCACCATGCCGTGGCTGCGGTCCTCCCGCTCCTCCACCGGCGCATCCTCGAGCGCCTCGTAGAAGCTTGGCCAACCGGAGCCCGAATCGTACTTCGCGTCGGTCTCGAAGAGCTCGGCTCCGCACCCCCCGCAGACGAAGACGCCAGGTCGCTTCTCCTTCAACAGGTCCCCCGTGAAGGCCGGTTCCGTCCCCGCCTGCCTCATCACGCGGAACTCCTCGTCGGAGAGCCGCTCCCGCCACGCCTCCTCCGAGACCTCCCCGGGTTCCTCAGGGTAGTCGCCATCGCGCATGGTGGATGATGGGTGCTCCCACCCCGTGAACCTTCCGCCCCTCACGGCCCGTTGGGGTAGTCCAGAGGCTCCAGGGGCAGGGCGCCCGTGCTCCGCACCACCTGCGTGAGCTCGTCCGGGCGGTCCCCACGGTCCTGGGCGTAAGCGACGTGCACCACACCATCCGGCGCGATCTCCACCTGCAGGAAGTCCAGGAGCTTCCGATCCATGGGGCCCTCGTGGACGGCCACGGGGTCAGCCCGCGCCACCTGGAAGGACGGGTCCTCAGCGTCGGCGTTCACGCTCGCCGCAACCTCCAGGAACCACCGCGCATCCTCGTCCACGCTGTTGGGGCCCGCGGCATCGTCGCTCGTGCCGTACCAGGCCACCACGACCCGACCCTCCGCCCCCGCCGCCGGCCAGGGCAGGTGGTGCGTGGCCTCCCCCGGCGCGTCGGGGCTCACGAGGTAGGGGCCACCCCACGTGGCCTCCTGGCTGTCGTACCGCGCCATGTACACGGCGGTGCCCTCAGCGTCGGCTCCGGCGCTTGCCCGATGCTCCCAATCGTACGTGAGGTAGACGTTCCCCGCCTCGTCCACCACGGGCACGCTGTACCCCATGAACCGCTCCCCCTCGTCCTCCGGCACCGGGATCTCCCCCACGTCCTCCCACGTGAGGCCGCCGTCGGTGCTCTCCCAGAGGCCCCCGTCCACGGCCACCCACAGGTGGTCACGCTCGGGGCCCTGCCCCAGGTTCCCCAACGCACCCTCGAAGATGGCGTGGGGCGTCCACGTGAGGCCGCCGTCGGTGCTCCGGTAGAACCGCGTGTCGGTTCCCGCGTTGTAGAGGAAGAACACCTCGTCCTCGGCGCCCGCCCGCACCCACGGCCGGTCCACGATGGGGGCGAAGGGCCCCGCGGGCACCGTCCACCGGTGCTCCTGCTCCCCCGTCCACGAGCTGAAGTACGCGCTCGCCACGCTGATGTCGCTGAAGTAGAGGTTCCCCGCATCGTCGATGGCGAAGTCCCCCTCGATGCCGTAGTTCTCCCGCAGCGCATCCCCCGGGAGCTCACGCCACGTAGCCCCGCCGTCGGTGCTGAACCAGATGGGCGGCGACTCCCCGATGCAGCATACGCCCGACGCGTAGATGGTGCCATCCCCCGCCACCTCCAACACGGGCTCGCTCGCGCCACAGTTGTAGAACTCGCAGGACCCCTCCACACCCCCAAGGTACGCACCGCCCAGGAGCACGGGCTCGAGGAACCGGAGCACCGGCGCATCATCCACCGGCACCGCAGGCCCCTCCAGGGCCTCCAGCTCCAGCACCGACGGCACCTCGCTCAGGGCGCCCTCCCACGTGGCGAACCCCGATGCCGACACCGCCACATCCGACGTGGTCGCCGGCAACACCGCCAGGTTCAACTCACCCCGGGCGTCGGCCGAGAGCGTCGCCACCACGTCACCCATGGACAACGCCGTCACCTGAGCGTGAGCAAGACCGGTGCCGTTGCCGTCCACCACCTGCACCGTGCCCACATCCACAGCGGCCGGCGTCAAGGCATCGTCAGCGCTCAAGCACCCCGCCAGGCCCGTGGAGACCAGGAGCACGATAGCAAGAAGAGGGAGCACGCGAGATCGGATCATCGCCCCCCCGTGCACGTGCGAGCCCAAGAAGCTTCGGGTGGTCCACCCCCCTCAAGCACCCCCGGCTCCCCCGCAACCGTCATCCCACCAAAGTTAAATACCAGCGTGGGGGTAGGGGGGTTGCTCCTGGACCCCCAGGAACCCCCAGGGCCGGTAGCTTAGCTTGGCTGGAGCACCCGGCTGATAACCGGGAGGCCGCCGGTTCGAATCCGGTCCGGCCCACTCTCCCTCCCGACGCGAAGCGTCGGTCGGTCGAGCGGGCCGGGCGCCCTTACGGGCGCTCCGGCCCACCCTAGTTCTTGTAGACTACCCTGGTCGGTCGAGCGGGGTGGGCGGCCTTGCGGGCGCTCCGGCCCACCCTAGTTCTTGTAGACTACCCTGGTCGGTCGAGCGGGGTGGGCGGCCTTGC
>CAZDGP010000029.1:0-9156 GCA_964505085.1 uncultured Thermoplasmatales archaeon | reverse complement strand
CCACCCTAGTTCTTGTAGACTACCCTGGTCGGTCGAGCGGGGTGGGCGGCCTTGCGGGCGCTCCGGTCCACCTTGGTTCTCGTCTTGCGCGTTGATCGGTGGAGCGGGCGGAGCGCATTTCGGCTGCTCCGATCCCCCCTTCCCTGTCCCTTCTCCGTGACAGATCCGGACCAGTTGACGTACCCAGTGCAGGTCCCCCGCCCGCCTTGGACCTTCGGCAACCCTTAACCGGGAGGAGGTCTGAGAGGGTCCCGGGTGAGCACGCGTGGCCACATCGTCGTTGCCTGTTCCTCATGATGAGAACCGTCGGTTGGAGGAGCTTCGAAGCTACGATATCCTGGATTCGGCGCCGGAGGAGACGTACGACGACCTGTGCTTCCTCGCGTCGAAGATCTGCGACACGGAGATCGCGGCCATCACGTTCATCGACGAGGACCGGCAGTGGTTCAAGGCCAAGCTGGGACTGGACGACACGGAGACATCGCGGGAGCACGCGTTCTGCGCCCACGCCATCTGCGACCCCGACGACGTCATGGTGGTGGGGGACGCCACCGAGGACGAGCGCTTCCAGGACAACCCCTACGTGCAGGGCGACCCCGAGATACGGTTCTACGCGGGCGCCCCCCTCCAGACCCCGGACGGCCGCGGGTTGGGCACCATCTGCGCCATCGACACGGAACCCCGGAGCATCACGGAGGAGCAACGGCGCGGCCTCGAGGCGCTTAGCCGCATGGTCATGACGCAGCTCGAGCTCCGGCGCCGCAGCCGCCAGGTGCGGGAGATCAAGGAGGCCATGGAGGAAGCCAACCAGCAACTGCGGCTCTCCAACCAGGACCTCGAGCAGTTCGCCTCCGCCATCAGCCACGACGTGCGGGAGCCCCTTCGCATGATCTCCAGCTACCTCGACCTCATCGACCGTCGTGGCGGCGACGAGCTCCCCGAGGAGCTCCAGGAGTTCCTGGCGTACGCCCGGGATGGGGCGGAGCGCCTGGACCGCATGATCCACGGGCTCCTCGCCTTCAGCCGTGTGGACCGCAAGGGCGGCGCGTTGGAGCCCTTCCCCCTCGAGGACGCGGTGGAGGGGGCCAGGCGGAACCTCTCCGAGGCCATCCGGGAGGAGGACGCGGAGGTCACCGCGGATCCGCCGATGCCCGAGGTCGTGGCGGACCAGCACCAGGTGACCCAGGTGCTGCAGAACCTCGTATCCAACGCCATCCAGTACAGCGGCGACGACCTCCCGGTGGTGCGCGTACGGAGCGAGGTCACGGGGGCCCTGGCCCGGGTCCATGTGGAGGACGAAGGCGTCGGGATCCCCGAGGAGGAGGCCGAGCACGTGTTCTCCATGTTCAAGCGCGGATCCTCCGGGCGCCGGAGCCGCGAGGGCGACGGCGTTGGCCTTGCGTTGTGCAAGCGCATCGTGGAACGCCACGGTGGCGAGATCTGGGTGGAGTCCACCCCGGGGGAGGGGTCCACCTTCTCCTTCACCCTGCCGGCGGAGCTGGAGGCTGTGCCCCACCACCTGCGGGGCATGGTCTCGTCGGAACCGTGACCTTCTTACCGTTGAAGCGCTTGAGGGAGCCGTGGGGACCCGACGGAGCTTGCTCCGGAGGGACCCCGCAACGTCACCGACCTCGACGCGGGGGCAGGGAGGAAGCTCCGCTTCCGACCGACCCCGCGGCTGAGGGGCTTGCGACGAAGACGCGGGGGTAGCCTAGTCCGGCCAACGGCGGCAGACTCAAGATGCACCGCATCGCCTCCCTTCGGGCGGGTTCGTATGGGACATCTGCTCCCGAAGGGGTTCGCAGGTTCGAATCCTGCCCCCCGCACTAACCGACCGAGCGACAGCGAGGGAGGTTGGAAGGGGGGCAGGGTTCGAACGGAGTTCGATCGCGGAGCAGCCCGCAGGGAAGCGAGGACTGCTCCGAGAGAGGCCGTGGCGCGTAGCGACACGGCCGTGATCCTGCCCCCCCGCAGGCCCTACCCTCTCAACTCGTCGCCGGTTGGCTTCGAGGGCAGGGGTTCCGCGGACTCACCATCTACTCGGCCTTCGAGCCGTTCGGCCTCGTGGATGCCTGCCCCCTGCACCAACCATCCGATCGGCCACCGTACCTCGAACGTACCTCACGCATGCCCTCGCACGCGGGCGACTGGTTGACCAATCAACCCCCAGGTCCATTCCTCCCTTCCGGGTGCCTGGGCGAGGGTCACGTTCACCCACCTCAGGACCCTCTTATACACGGGAGCCTCCACGGGGCCCAGGTGATGCCTGTGAAGGCCAACCGACTAGCCAAGGACAACATCCGGGACGACGACAGCGGAGCCATCGGGATCGGCACCATGATCGTGTTCATCGCCATGGTCATCGTAGCCGCCGTGGCTGCGGCCGTGCTCGTGAACACCGCCGGCAACCTCCAGCGGAAGTCGCAGGAGACCGGTCAGGAGACCCAGCAGGAGGTCAGCAGCAACCTCTTCGTGCGGGACATCATCGGGAACATCACGAACGACCAGGTGAGCGCCGTGCAGTGGTACATCAGCCTCGCGCCCGGAGCGGAGGCCGTGGACCTCAACAACCTCGTGATCCGGTGGGACTACGATGACGACTACGCGGACCTCTCCGTCGCCACCACCTACCCCACGCAGTTGAGCGACGGGTTCAACGTGACGGACGTGAAGGACGCCGGCGACGGCGACGTCATGGTCCTCGAGGAGGGTGACCGCGTGAAGCTCGTCGTCGAGCTCGGCTCCGGCGAGGAGGTTCCCACGCGAGCCAACGCGGACGTGCTCCTCCTGCCCGAGCAGGGGACGCCCGTCACCGCGAGCTTCAACACGCCCCCGTCCTTCGGGACGAACAGCTACTACGACCTGGACTGACGCCCCCGCGCGTCCAAGGTCCCCCCTCTTCCCCCTCTCTTTCCTTCCATCCTACCCCTTCTGCCACCCCTGGACGCACGTGACGATCATCCGGGTGGTTCGCACATGCCGGCCACAGCGTGGGGTCCACATCATGCACGACCACGCGAGCCTTCCGAGACGGTCCCTGTCCGGAGGTCCCCTTCTCCCTTCCGGGTGCCTGGGCGGTCCCCCGTTTGTGTGCATCCAGGCACCCCTTATACGGGGGGCGTGCAAGGGGCACCGGGTGATGCCTGTGAAGGCGAACCGACTAGCCAAGGACAACATCAGGGACGACGACAGCGGAGCCATCGGTATCGGTACCATGATCGTGTTCATCGCCATGGTCATCGTAGCCGCCGTGGCTGCGGCCGTGCTCGTGAACACCGCCGGCAACCTCCAGCGGAAGTCGCAGGAGACCGGTCAGGAGACCCAGCAGGAGGTCAGCAGCAACCTCTTCGTGCGGGACATCATCGGGAACGTGAGCGACGACGACAACGACGGCACCGAGGAGATCAGCAAGCTGTACTGGTACCTCTCCCTGGCGCCCGGCGCGGAGCCCGTGGACCTCTCCAACCTCGTGATCCGGTGGGAGCACGGTCAGAACCTCACCGACCTCGAGTACACCGACACCGACCACACCACCTTCAGCGGGCTCGTGGACGGTTTCAACGTCACGAGCGTGTACGATGCTGGTGACAACGACTGGTCCGTCCTCAGCGAGGGCGACCGCGTCAAGGTCGTGGTGCAGCTCAACGTCGACGACTCCGAGCACATGACGACCCGGGATGAGGCCAACGTGCTCTTCATCCCCGAGTCCGGGACCCCCGTGACGGGCAGCGTCAAGACGCCCTCCACCTTCGGGACCCAAAGCAACATCGACCTCAACTGAGGTCCCTGACCAACCCGGTCACGCCGGCGCCGCCGGCCCCTCTTCCCCCCTCTCCTTCTCTCATCCTCCATCCTTCCGAACCCCAGATCCCCCCTCATCGCCAGGACCCTGGAGGGCACGTGAGCGCACGAGGTCCCAAGGACCCAGGGGACCCCGGGGCCCGGCTCCCCCCGTCCCAAGGTCCCCGGGTCGGACGTTCCCTTGGGCCCCCAGGCCCGCCACGAGGGTACTTGTACGCCCTTCGCCAGACAGGGTGTCGGTGATGCCTGTGAAGGCCAATCGAAGGGTGCGGTCCCAACTGGGGGACGACGACGAAGGAGCCATCGGTATCGGCACGATGATCGTGTTCATCGCGATGGTCATCGTGGCCGCCGTGGCGGCCGCCGTGATCATCAGCACGGCCGGCAACCTCCAACGCAAGAGCCAGGAAACGGGGAAGGAAACGCAACAGGAGGTCACGGGGAACATATTCATCCGTGACATCATGGGGAACGTGAGCGACGACGACGGTGACGGCACCGACGAGATCGTGCGGGTCTCATGGTACGTGAGCCTCGCGCCCGGCGCGGAGCCCGTGGACCTCCAGAACATGATCATCCGGTGGCAACACGGGGACAACCTCACGGACCTCCAGTACAACAGCACCGGGAACTGCGCCGAGCTCAGCGACGGGTTCTGCGTGGTGGACGTCTTCGACGCTGGCGATTCCGACCCCGCGGTGCTGAGCGAGGGCGACCGCGTCCGCATCGAGGTGCACCTCAACGCCAACTACGGGAAGGAGGCCATCTCACCCCGGGAGAGCATCGACGTGCTCTACCTCCCCGAGATGGGTTCCCCGGTCACCGCGAGCTTCAAGGCACCCGCCACCTTCGGCGGGCATAGCAACGTGGGCCTCATCTGAGGGCCCGCCGTTCCGCCCCGTGGCGCCAAGACGCGTCAAGGGCTCGCAGGCGAGCGCCCGGGGCACCGACCCGGCGACCGCACCCCCTCCTCCCCCCATCCCCTCCTATCTCCTACCTCCGACCCCTCCTCCAGGCACCCGCGGCGCCGACCCTCCTACTTGAGGGTTGCCCCTCCTCCCATGCTTCCCCTTCGGGCCTTCGGCGTGAGGGAGCATTCCCGCAACCAAGAGGGGGATATACGGTCCCTGTGCAAGTGGGACGCGGGTGATACCAACATGCCGAGGAGCCTCGCAGAGGGTGCTTCATCCCGCGCGGGCCTCCGCTCCGACGGGGCGGCGGTGGGCATCGGCGCCATGCTCGTGTTCATCAGCATGGTCATCGTCGCGTCCATCGCCGCCGCCGTCATCGTCCACACCGCCGAGAACCTGCAGCGGAAGAGCAAGGTCACGGGGCGGGCCACCGCTCAGGCGGTCTCGAGCAACCTCCTCCTGCGGGACATCATCGGGAACGTCACGGACGCGGACGACGACGGCACCGACGAGATCACGAACGTGCACTGGTACGTGGACCTCGCGCCCGGTGCGGACCCCGTGGACCTCACGGAGCTCGTGGTCCGGTGGGAGCACGGCGAGAACCTCACGGACCTCCAGCACAACGCCGGCACCTGCTCCCAGGGGCTCCAGGATGGCTTCTGCATCGTGGACGTCCACGACGCCGGCGACCAGGACCCGGACACCCTGAGCGACGGGGACCGCGTGCGCATCCACGTGAACCTCAACGTGGACGCCGGCGAGCACCTCACCACGAGGGACTCGGCCAACGTCCTCCTCATCCCGAGCCGCGGCAGCCCCGTGAACGTCGGCTTCAACACCCCCAGCAGCTTCGGCACCCGAAGCAACCTCAGCCTCCGGTAACGATCACAAGGACCAGGGACGTGGAACCATGAGCGCGCTGTTCAAGAAGAAGGACGACGAGGACCCCGCCGGCTCCGGCGAAGCCCCCTCCGCCAACGACGCGGACGGGGACGCGCCCCACGCGGCGGGGTCCCAAGGCACGGACGCGGGAACGGCCCCCCCAGCGGGGAACGAGAGCAACGGCGCGGGATCCCCCCGGGAGGGCTCCATCGACGTGGAGTCCACCCTCAAGGACCTCGCCGCCAGGATGTCGAAGCTCTCCTCCAACATCGAGGGCATGCAGGAGGATCGCGCCCACATGGAGGGCAAGCTCTCCAACGTGGAGGACCGCCTCGGTCGCCTGGGTCATCTCGCCGAGGCCGTGAGCAGCGAGTACAACCCCTTCGTGGCGGAGAAGAGCCCCGAGGACCCCACCTGGGACGACGAACATCCTCTCGAAGAGGAGGCGACCGAGACCAACGACCTCGATCTTACCCCCCTGACCGATCCCGAGCCGAGCGACGAGGCGGTCGACGCCGACGCTCCCGAACCCGATAGCCTGGAACCCCCCACCGGCGAGCTCGAGGACCTCGGGAACCTGTGGGAGAGCACCGACCCGGATCGCGACGTGCAAGCTCCCGGCGACACGCCGGAGGGCACCCCGGAGCCTGAGCTGAACCTCGCGGACGCCCCCGGACCCGCGGCTCCCGAGCAAGCGGAGGAGAGCTTCGCCCGTAACATCCTCCTCCTCGAGTGGGTGGGGTTCATGCTCCGGGAGGTGGGCCGCAGCGGCCTCATGGACCTCCTGGAGTACTACCAGAGCCTCGGATGGCTCGACGACCGCACCAAGAGCCGCGCCCTCCGCGTTGCCACGGGGGTCCGAGCCGACGGAGCTCCCACGCACGAGGACCCCGCGGGTTGGCGCGGTGACCTCGAGCTCCACGAGCGCAGCCTCGTGGCCCTCGAGCGGTTGCAGGGACGCGAGAGCCCCGCCACGCAACTCGAGGAGGTGCGGTTGGACATCCAACGCATCTTCGACCGGTGATGCATCATGGGGTTCGCCGCCGTGGCTGGGCACCTCGTCATCCTCGTGGCGCTCCTCAGCGCCGGCACCGTGCTCGTGGCTGCGGTAGGCGACAACCTCACCGACACCGTGGACGCCCGCGTCGAAGCCCTCCACCGGGAGCGGGCTGCCCGCGCCGAGGAGCTCACGCTCACGAACGCGTCCCTCCAGGACCAGAACCTCACCACCACGTGGCGCCACGACGGCAGCGAGGAGATCGCTCTCGACGACCTCACGCTCCTCGTGGACGGCGCATGGACCGACCCCGACACCGTGGCGACCTTCGAGGTGCAGGAGGCCCCCAACTCCAGCGTCCTCATGCCCGGCGAGACCCTGGAGGTCGAGACCACCGAGGGGGACACGAGCGTCACCCTCGTGGGCCCCCACGGCACCGCAGCGTACAGGAGGCCGTAACGTGGGAAGCGAAGCCAGCAGCGGCATGATCCTCTTCATCGCCGCCATCACCGCCGCCGCCGTGGCCGGTGGCGCCATGGCGAGCGTCGTGGGGAAGATGACCTTCCAGGTGCAGGAGCGCGGCGAGGGCATCGCCGATGCCATGGGCACCGACCTAGCCATCGTGAACGACCCACAGAACGTGCCCTACGACGCGGGCGCCGAGGAGCTCACGCTCTACGTGAAGAACACGGGGTCCACCACCCTCCTGGAGGAGGAGCTTCTGGTCCTCGTGGACGGCACCCACACCACGGTGAACACCACGCTCCTGGACAACGCCACACGGTGGGACCACGGCGTCACCGCCGAGGTCACGGTGAACGTGACCCTCACCAGCGGCGACCACCGGGCGAAGGTCGTGCACACCCCGAACGTAGCAGACGAGATGGACTTCCGCACGTGATACCATGAAGCTCGACATCGACCTGGAACGCGACGAACTCGCCCGCCGCCTCGGAGGCGGCCTCCCCCAGGGGTCCCTCTGCCTCATCATGGGGCCCAGCGGCAGCGGCAAGAGCGTGCTCAGTCAACGCCTCGCCTACGGGCTCATCCAGAACGGCATCCGCACCACCTACGTGAGCACCGAGTTCACCACCCCCGCCTTCCTCGACCAGATGGAGCAACTGGACTACGCGGTGATGGACCCGTTCCTCGCGAAGGACCTCCTCTTCTCCAGCACCATCCCCCTCCTCGGGCACCCCGTGAAGCCCCGGACGCTCCTGCCCCGCCTCTGGTCCGCCCGGAAGCTCATCACGCAGCCCGCGGTCATCGTGGACACCTTCAGCCGCATCGCCGAACCGCACCTTCAAGCGGGACCCCGGGGCGAGGACGTGCTCGAGCACACGGTGCGGAACATCAAACGCATCAACAGCCTGGGCACCACCCTCGTCCTCACCCTCAACCCCGAGGACCTCCAGGGCATCGACACCACGCTCCTCAAGAGCAGCGCCGACGTCTTCCTCGAATGCACCGCCGAGCGCCTCGGCGGGTCCATGAACCGCTTCGTCCAGGTGAGGAAGTTCGCCCGCGCCTCCAACGCGGTGGGGGACCTCATCCCCTTCCGGGTGGAGCCCGGCGCCGGGTTCATCGTGGAGATCCGATCGGTGGCTTGACATGCGCGAACATCCCCGAAGCGACGACATCAAGACCGCCCGGGGGAACAACCCCCACCTCGATCGCTACCTGGACCGCCTCCATCGGGAGGAAGGCCACGTCCCCGAGTTCATGCCGAGCCTCAGCCGAGATGTGGAGGAGCGGGACCCCCTGAGCGTCATCTACCCCGTGGGCGACCCCATCTTCATCCACGTCCACGGCCGGCCGGGCCGGGAGGTGCGGTACCACGCTATCGAACCCAGCCTCGACCAGGAGGAGCGCGCCCTCTACGGGAGCATCCGGGAGCGCATCCTCTCCCTCGCACCCTACGAGGAACCCCCGGAGACCCCCGAGGAGCTCCGGAGCACGCTGGACAACCTCTACGACCGCGTCACCAACGTCACCCGCACCCGGGGGCGCGCCCTCGAGGGCGACGCCACCCTCCTCAGCCGCCTCAACAGCATGGTGAGCACCCGCAAGGTCACCCTCGACCCCAGCCAGGACCTGAACATCCGCTACTTCCTCCATCGGGACATCGTGGACCACGGCCCCCTGGAACCCATCATCCGGGACCCCCACATCGAGGACATCCACGCCATCGGCCTCGAGCGCATCCGCCACATCCACAAGATCTTCGACATGATGGAGACGAACATCAGCTTCCAGAACGCGAAGGAGCTCGACGACTTCCTCCGGAACATGGGCGAGCGCATCGGGCGGCCCGTGAGCGAGTCCAACCCCATCGTGGACGCGGCGCTCCCCGACGGGTCCCGCATCAACATCGTGTACAGCGACGACGTGAGCCTCAAGGGCTCCAGCTTCACCATCCGCAAGTTCCAGGACACCCCCCTCAGCATCACGCAGATCGTGAACTGGGGCACCCTCAGCGCGCAACTGGCAGCGTACCTGTGGATCTGCCTCGAGCACGGGCAGTCCGTCTTCGTCTGCGGCGAGACCGCCTCGGGCAAGACC
>CAZDGP010000028.1:19381-20706 GCA_964505085.1 uncultured Thermoplasmatales archaeon | reverse complement strand
TCGTGCTCAGCGAAGCCCCCGCCGCGGACTCGGACGCGTAGCGGCCGCGGCCGGGGTGGAGGGAGCCTGCGACCGAGGGCGCGTGGGGTGGGGTTCGACTTCATCCTCCTTTCCGAGGCATGACGAAGCGGCGCCGAGGCGGTGGATCCCGCCCTGCCTTGCCACCCCAACCTTCACCCATCCCCACGCCCATCCATCATCGATGGCCGACGTCCTCTTCATCGGAAGCAACGAGATCACGAGCCTCGCCACGGCGGGGGAGCACGTGGATGCGGTGCGGGAGGCGTACCGGGAGCGCGGGAACGGTGCCCCGGCGGAGCCCCGCACCACCCTCATCTCGAAGGACCCGCCGGGGAAGCTCACGGGGTACTTCGCCATGCTCCCCGAGACGGGAGCCATGGGGAGCTACACGTACTCGGCGGGCTTCTCGAAGCGGGACGCGTGGTTCGTGCTCCCGCTCTTCGACGCCGAGACGGGGGAGCCCCTGGCGCTCCTGGACGGTGCCGCCATGAACCCGTACAAGACCGGTGCCGCCGGGGCCGTGGGCGCCGACGCCCTCGCGCGGGCGGACGCCACCACCCTGGGCCTCATCGGGTCCGGCGCGCAGGCTCGCGGTCAACTCAGGGCCGTGGCCACCGTGCGGGACCTCGACGAGGTGCGCGTCTACAGCCCCACCCGGAGCCACCGTGAGACCTTCGCCAAGGAGATGGGGAACCAGCTCGGGCTGGACGTGCACGCGGTGGGCTCCAGCGGCGACGCCCTCGCCGGAGCCGACATCGTCGTCACCGCCACCACGGCCGACACCGCCGTCTTCCAGGACGAGGAACTGGAGGACGGCGCCCACGTCACCGCCATGGGTCGCTACGTCCCCGGCAAGTACGAGGTACCCCCCGGGACCATCGCCCGATCCACGTACGTGGTGGACCTCCGGGACCGCCTCACGCAGGATGCCGGCGCCTACATGCACGCCCTCGACACCGGCGCCATCCGCGAGGGGCACGCGCACGGCGAACTGGGGGAGGTTCTGGTGGGGACGGTGCCCGGGCGCACCGCGCCGGAGGACGTGACGCTCTTCGACAGCGGCGGCACCGCCCTCGAGACCGTGGCGAGCGCCAAGCTCCTCTACGACCGGGCGCGGGAGGCGGGCGTGGGGACGTGGCTCACGCTGCGGAGCGCGGGGGAGGCGATGGAAGGCAAGTGACCGACGGGAACGCCGCCTTCCGAGCCCGGCGCCGTAGTCGCCGAGTGGTTGGGAGATGGTTGCGGTGGCGAGGCGATGGAAGGCAAGTGACCGACGGGAACGCCGCCTTCCGAGCCCGGCGCCG
>CAZDGP010000028.1:0-19281 GCA_964505085.1 uncultured Thermoplasmatales archaeon | reverse complement strand
GAGGCGATGGAAGGCAAGTGACCGACGGGAACGCCGCCTTCCGAGCCCGGCGCCGTAGTCGCCGAGTGGTTGGGAGATGGTTGCGGTGGCGGGGCGATGGAAGGCAAGTGAACCAAGCGAAGCGCACCGACGGTCGGTGGGTCCGACCGCCGCGCCAGCAAGGGAGGGCCCACCGGGCCCGGCGTCGCGGCCGCCGAGTGGTTGTGACGTGGTCCTGGCGGCGAGGGACCGGAGGGAAGATGAAAGGAGAGGGGGGGGAGGAAGGGGAGAGGGGCGCGTGCAGGGCGCCTTACTCGATGTCCACGAGCTCGATGTCGAAGGTGAGGGTCTTCCCCGCCAGCGGGTGGTTCTGGTCCACCGTGATGGAGTCGCCCTCGGCGGCCACGACCTGGACGGTGTGGCGGCCGCCCTGCTGGTCCGCCACCTCGAGGAGGTCACCGCGCTCGGGGTCGAGGGTCTCGGGGAGCTGGGCCTTGGGGATCTCCGCCTCGAGACCCTCCTGTCGGGGCCCGTAGGCGTCCTCGGGGGGGAGGGTGACGGTCTTGCTGTCCCCCACCTCCATGCCGGTCACCGCATCGTCGAAGCCGGGGATGACCTGGCCCTCGCCTACGGTGAACTCCAGGGGATCGCGTCCCTCGCTCGTGTCGAAGACCTCGTCCTCGGTCTTCCCAGTGTAATGTACCTGAACCTTGTCGCCGGGTTGGGCGGGTGTCATGATATGCTCGTCCTCGACCCCCTCCAGAGGCCCCGGGGGTGATAAGTGGTGGGGTCCCCGAGCCTTGGCTCATGCGGTGCTCCGCCTGGGCACAGGATCTCACCGGTCCACCTGGACGAGCTCGATGTCGAAGGTGAGGGTCTTCCCCGCCAGCGGATGGTTCTGGTCCACCGTCACGTGGGTGCTCGTGACGTCCACCACCGTGACGTACGCCAGCGCCCCTGCCTCGTCCTCCATCTCCAGCACCTCCCCAGGCTCCGGGTGGAACCCCTGGGGGAAGGCATCCCGCGGCACCTCCACCTCCGCATCCTCCAGGGGGTACCCGTACGCTTGGTCCGGCGGCACCTCCACGCGTTGCGTGCTCCCCTCCTCCATGCCCTTCACCGCCCGCTCGAGCCCCGGGATCACCTCGCCCTCGCCCAGGGTGAAGGCGAGGGGCGTGCCATCCGTGGCGTCCACCACCTCGTCCCGGGGATCCCACGCCGTGTACTCGATGTGGACGGTGTCGCCCTTCCGCGCTCGCATGGTGCCAGGAGGCACCGGGACCGTCTTCAGGTTTCGCCAACCGCCTACCCCTCCAGTGAGGGGGAAACATTGATATAGAAGCCGGGGTTTAGGGGCCTTGTCCGCGGACGGGGACGGATCATTCTTGCCTCCCTCCCCTCCCGTCCCTACGTACGCGGGCACCCTCCCCAACCCCCCCGCGTCGCCCCGTCGACGGCCGGCCTCCGGGCTGGTGAACGACGGGGCGACGCACCCCCCTCCAACACCCTCCTCCTGAGGCTCCGCCTCGTCAACGCCCCGCCACCGCGGGCTCCGACGTGAGCCACGGGTCGTACACCAGATGCGCGCTTCCCTCCCCTCCCGTGGTGACGGCATCGCCGCTCCCGGGGCCCTCACCCCCGGGCCCATCGCTTGCACCCCACCACGAGCCCGTGGCATCCAGGAAGCTCACCTCCCCCGCGGAGGCCACGGACGACGCCCCCGCGAGGTGGTTGAAGGCGATGCTCGACGCGTTGAGGGTGCCCGTGCTATCCTCGTACCGCACACCCACCTCGTTCCCCTTCACCTCCAGGGCGAAGAGGTCCACCGTGGACGACCCCGTGACGTTCACGCCCACGTCGTTCCTGAGGAGCGTGGCGTTCTCCACCCGCACGTGGCCGGCGCCCGCCACCCGAACCCCCTGGGACCCGTCGGTGAGGGAGCTGTTGTCCAACCGCAACCCAAGACCTCCCTCCAGCACGGCGTCGTGGCCCGTGAGGTTCGTGACGCGGACGTCCTGGCTCCAGCGCACGTCCACCGCCCGCGCACTCTCGCTTCGGTCCCCGGCGTCCACGGTCACGCGCTCCCCCTCCACCACGAGGACGCCCTCGCCGTTCCCCGGGCTCGCGGACGCCGCCGCGGTCACCGTGACGTTCACGGCGTCCACGAGCCCCACGTACCCCGCACCCTCGGCCGTCACCACGGTATCCTGCACACCCACGAGGTACCGCACGGGCACCCCGTCCACGGTGTTCGACGCGTCCACGTCGTGACGGTAGTCCCCCGCGTGGGTGCCCCGGATGCTCAACCCGAAGGTGTTCCCGCTCAGGGCGTTCCCCCGGAGCACCAGGTCGTCGCCCCGGTCCAACCGCAGCCCCCACGTCCCCGCCTCGAGGGTGTTGTTCTCCAGGTGGGACCCCGCGAGGTCCACCCCGCGCAAAGCGGTGGTGAACCCCGTGACGTTGTTGTCCACGACCTCCGCGTTGGTGGTCTCCCCCAGGAGGAACCCCACGGAGGTGGCGGCCGACCCCGGCGAACCCAGGTCGTGGCCGGCGACGCGCAGGCCCTGCGTACGCTCCGCCTGCACCGCCTCCCAGCGACCTGCCGACCCGTCGTTCACGAGGGCGTTCCCCTCCACGGTGACGCCCTCGCCGCCGGCGGTGTAGACGCCGTGGACGCTGTTGCTCGTGGTGCCCCTCCACGTGATCGCGTTCCCCTCCACCACCACGTTCTGGAGGGGGGGCCTCCAGGGAGCCTCCCGCACCGCGATGACGCCGTTGGCTCCCTGGGGCTCCCCATCCAGCGTGATGGTGTTCCCCGTCACCGTCACGTCCCGAACGCCCTCCAGGGTGACGCCATCGTCGAAGGGTGCCCGCCGGGGCGCGTCGGCGGTGCGCTCCAGGACGTTCCCCTGGATCGTCACGTGCTCCGCATCCACCACCTGCACCTGGCTTCGGGGGTTGTCCACGATGACGTTCCCCTGGATGACCACGTGGGCGCTCGTGCCCTGGATGAAGATGCCCGGGGGGAAGGGGCTCGACCCGAGGACCCCCGTGCTGGGCGCCCACCGGGACCCGTCGATCTCCCACCCCGAGATGACGAAGGGGTCGCTCGCCGTGCCTGTGCCCGCCACCACGCCGTTGGCCGGCGTGAACATCGTGTCATCCAGGATGACGATGGGTGGGCGCTCCACGGTCCCGCTCCAGGGCGCCGCGGCCGTCGCCTCCACCATCCCACCGCCCGCAGCCCCTGCGGTGGCCGCCGGCGCACCAAGGGGCACGGTGAGGAGGATGGCTACGGTGAGCACGGTCCAACGCGTCATGGTGGGCCTCCCGGACATGGTCTCTCCCGTCCCTGGGAGGGTGTGCCACGGCCATGAAGCTTCTGCGGAGACCCTCTGACACGTCCACGCCGCACCAACGCGGGGTTTTATAGTGTAGAAGCGGCACTAAGGAGGTATCCAGGTGGTCCCATGGCGGAAGCCAAAACGCGGCAACAGGAGTCATCCGAGCTTTTCACCATCACCGAGAGCGCTGCCCACATGATCGACGAGGTCATGAAGCAGGAGGGCAAGGAAGGCCACGGCCTCCGCATCGGCATCGTGCCCGGCGGCTGCAGCGGGTACAGCTACAGCCTCGACTTCGTCGAGGGCGCCCGCGACCACGACGCCGTCGTGGCGCAGCACGGCGTCGAGGTGTACATCGGCGAGGACATCACGGAGCTCGTGGAGGGCGCCACCCTCGACTTCCAGAAGAACCTCCACGGCGCCGGGTTCGTCATCGACAACCCCAACGCCGAGTCCAGCTGCGGTTGCGGCAAGAGCTTCAAGTAAGCTCCCTACCTCCCTTCTCCCCCCGCCTCCCCTCTCCTTCATCCTCTCGCATCCCCCAGCGGGACGTGTAGACGCGTCCCCGTGAAAGCATAACCCCCCTGCGCCCTCTTCTCATGTCATGGAACCTACGACCCTGGGCACCACGGTGGTGGTGAGCCTCCTGGTGGGGCTCACCCTCTTCAGTGCCCTCATGGCCCTCATGGAGCACCAGCACCTCGCTGTGGCCGACCCCACCACCCCACCCTGAGCTGGCGCTCCGCGCCTCCCCCTCATGGGTCGTCGCACCCACATCCATCCTGCGTGGCCCCTCCGCGCCCCCGCGACGACCCTCCCCCTCCTGCTTCCCGTCCAACAGCGCGTCACATCAACATGCTTTTACCCCTCCCCGCACCATGCCCCGCGGGCGAACGGATGATCACCCTCACCACCGACTTCGGACCCGGGTTCTACGTGGGCGCCATGAAGGGCGCCATGTACAACGTGCACCCGGACGCACGCATCGAGGACATCACCCACGCGGTGCCACCCCAGGACGTGGTGGCTGGCGCCCTGGCCCTCCGCGCCGCCGCCCCCCTCTACCCTGCCGGCACCGTCCACGTGGGCGTCATCGACCCCGGCGTGGGAAGCGACCGCGCTGGCCTCGTGGTGGAATGCCGCGACAACAGCATCCTCGTTGGGCCCGACAACGGCCTCCTCACCATGGCCATGGACGTCATGGAGCCCATGCGCCTCTACCACATCGAGGAGGAGGCCGTCATGCGGGAGGTCGTCTCCAGCACCTTCCACGGGCGCGATATCTTCGGACCCGTAGCCGCTCACCTGGACCGCGGCGCCGACCCCATGGAGGTGGGGCCCGAGGTGGAGGACTGGGAGGACCTGGACCTCCCCCAACCCCAGGAGGTGGACGAGGGCCTCGAGGCGCGCGTCCTCGCCGTGGACCCCTTCGGGAACTGCATCCTCAACGTCCCCGGCGAACCCGCCACGCGGCGCCTCAGTCCCTGGACGAGCGTCGTGGTGGACATGGCCGACGAGCGCACCACGGGCCTCCCCTTCGTGCGGACGTACAGCGACGGCGCGCAAGGGGAGGGCCTGCTCCTCGTGGGGAGCACCGGGTTCATGGAGATCGGTGTCAACCGCGGCAACGCCTCCCGGCGGTACGACCTCGAACCGGGGGACACGGTGCGGTTGCACCTGCCGTGAGCTGAGCAGAGCGAGGGTTGGACCTGCCGTAGCATCCTCGTCCGTTCCTCCTACTGCGGGACGCAGTCACCTCCCCGCCACCCGCCCCCAGCGAGCGACATGGTCCGAACGAGACGCCGCTCGCTGTTCACCCCTCCCCGCCGCCCGCAGCCGCCTCCCCGTAGTTCTCCGCGTAGGGGATGGGGCCGGGGGGGAGGGTGGTCGTGTTGGGCCGGTTCCGCGCGGGTGCGGGACATTCCGACAGCTTCAACCCCACCCACCATCATCCAGGGGGTGGGTCCACCATGGTCGACATCCCGAGCATCCTCCTGGAGTCCGGCGCCGGCGCCGTCCTGGGCGTCATCAGCGGGTACGCCGCGAAGCTCTTCGCCAAGGTCATCGTGGTCATCATCGGCATCGAGGTGGCGCTCTTCAAGTTCCTCGAGTCCAAGGGCGTCCTCACCGTGGACTGGGGCGCCCTCAGCACCGCCGCCGGCAACGCCACCCAGCAAGCCGGGGAGCGCGCCGGCGAAGCCCAGGGCTACCTCATGAGCATCCTCAGCGTCCTCCCCGTGGGCGCCGGCTTCGTGGGCGGCGCCTTCCTCGGGTGGAAGCTCGGGTAGGTCCGGGGCGCCTCCTACCCCACCCCCTAACCTATAGGTCCCTATAGGTTCCTATAGGTCCTGTCAGGCTTTCCTCAACCACCGCGCCACCTCCTCATCGAAGATGCCCCGCCGCCACGTGTTCGTCCCCGTGACGTGGGTCGTGGCGGGCATCACCCACAGGTCCGCATCAGGCAGCGCCTCCCGCATCCCCAGCACGTCCTCCAATGGCGCCACCGGGTCCGCATCCCCCACCGCCAAGAGCACCGGCATCGAGAGCCCCGAGAGCGCGTCGAGGTCCACGGGGTCCGCCCGGTCCGTCACCTCCCGCACGCGCTTCACCACGTCCTCCCACGCGTCGGGCCCCCCCTGGGGCTCGTGGATGCGCGAGAGCCACGTGTCCATGCGGAGCGCCCGCCACCGCTCCGGGTCCGCGATCTCCCGCGTCGCCGCCCGGCTCGCCTCGTTCTTCCGGTAGCTCATGCGGTAGAGCACGAGCTTCGAGACGCGCCCCGGGTGCTCCAGGGTGAAGCGCAGGGCCGTGGCACCGCCCATGCTGGAGCCGAGCACGTGCGCCTCATCAACCGCCTCCGCGTCCAGGAGCGCCCGCACCGCCTCCACCATGACATCCAACGTGAGGGCCTCGTCCTCCGGGAGCGGCGTGCGACCATGCCCCGGGAGGTCCGGCACGAGCAGGCGGAACCCCTCCTCCACAAGGGGGTCCACGTGCTTCTCCCACTCCTCAGCCGCCATCCCCCCGCTGTGGAGGAGCACCAGGGGCACCCCATCCGCCGGACCGTGGACATCGTACGCGGGCTCCATCGATGCCCATAGGACGATGCCGGGGCAAAGCCTTTGCCCGGTCCCCCCCGTCCACCATCCGGTGACGACGTGACCGCACGCACGACGAAGGACCTCGAGGGCCGCGTCGCCCTCGTCACGGGAGCCGGACGCGGCATCGGACGCGCCACCGCCATGCTCCTCGCTGAACGGGGTGCCAGCGTGGTGGTGAACGACCTCGACGACGACCCAGCCGAGGAGGCGGCCCGCGTCATCGAGACCGCCGGCGGCCGCGCCACCCCCGCCGTGGGGAACGTGGCCAAGCGCGGGGATTGCGAAGCGCTGGTGGGCACCGCCATCGAGGCCTTCGGCGACCTCCACATCCTCGTGAACAACGCCGGCCTCACCCGGGACAGCACCCTCCACCGCATGGAGGCGGACGAGTGGGACCTCGTGCAGGACGTGGTGCTCCGGGGCGCCTTCCACATGCTCCAGGCCGCCAGCGACGTCTACCGCCAGGAACCCGACGACGATGAACCCCATCGGAAGGTCGTGAACGTCTCCAGCATCTCCGGCCTCGACGGCAACACCGGGCAAGCCAACTACGCCAGCGCCAAAGCCGGCCTCCTGGGGCTCACCCGCACCATGGCCCGGGAGTGGGCACGGTACCGCGTCTGCGTCAACGCCGTGGCTCCCGGCTGGATCGACACGCGCCTCACCCAACCCAAGGACGATGACACCGGCCTCGGCCTGCCCGAAGGGAAGCGGGACATGCTCCTGCAGTTCCTCCCCTGGGGCCCCGGCGACACCGACGACGTCGCCGAGGCCATCGGGTACCTCTCGAGCCCCGCCAGCGACTACGTCACCGGCGAGGTCCTCCGCGTAAGCGGCCCCCCCATGGGCAGCGGCATGATGTGACCCGAGGTGACCCACGTGACCGACCCCGAGACACCCGAAGGCAGGACGTACGGACCCCTCGAGTTCCAGGTGCGGGACGAGGACGTGGAGGCGTTCCTCGACGCCACCACGAACCCCAACCCCGTCTACGCCACACCGAACAGCCCCGTGCCCCCCATGTTCATCGCCCGCGTCACCCGCGACGCCCTGGCGGAGTGCATCTTCGACGAGGACCTGAACATCGACGTCACCCGCCTCATCCACGGGGGCCAGGACCTCCGCTTCCACCACCCCATGTACGTGGGGGACACGCTGCGCACCACCGCCACCGTGGAGGAGCTTGCGCCCCGGGGCGACAACCTCGTCCTCACCGTGGAGACCCGCACCACGAACGAGGCGGAGGAACCCTGCGTGGTGGGGACGTGGACCCTCGTCGTCCGCGGCGGCGCCAAGGGAGGGACCTGACCATGCGGGAGGGTGACGCCTTCGACCTCACGAAGAAGGTGCAGGAGGGCCAACCCCGCGATTACGGGGAGGCCAGCGGCGACCGCAACCCCATCCACACCGACCCCGAGCTCGCCCAGGCTGTCGGCTTCGACGACGTGGTGCTCCAGGGCATGTGCACCATGGCCTTCGCCCACCAGGCGGTGACGCGGTGGGCCGGGAGCGACCCCGGTCGCGTGCGTCGCCTCCGCGTGCGCTTCACCGCCCCCGTCTACCCCGGGGACGAGATCACGTTCCGCGGCGAGGTCGTCTCCGTGGAGGGCGGGAGCGAACGGGAACCCGCCGGCGCCGACGCCGTCCTCTTCACCGGCGGCGTGGCCACCCTCGAGCTCCAGGCCCTGAACCAGGACGGGGAGGTCGTCCTCGACGACGGCCTCGCCGAGGTCGAGGTCTGAACTCCGCACCCAGCACCCCCCGGCTAACCCTCCACCCGCACCGATGCCCAGCTCACGCTGTGAGGTGGGGATGATGCCGGGGGGAGGAGGGAAGCGAGCCGTGGTCAATCCCGCGTGTGCGTCCGGCCCCGGGTGTCCTCCACCACGGCACCGAAGTTCTCGCACTCGACGCAGCGGTACCCGCGCTCCACCGCACCGCCATCGTCGGACCGCCGGTTCGCCTTGCGCCAGAAGGTGATCTCGCCGCAGGCGTCGCACTCGGCGAGGAAGTCATGGGTCTGCATGGCCCGTCGGACCAAGGAGGGCCCGTGGAGTCCATAAAGGTTCGGGCGAGAACCCCCGCGGAGCGAACCCTTCAAGCCCCACCAGGCGCTTCCCCCGGCCATGAGCGACGCTCCCCCCGGGATCCGCCGCGCCGCCGCCGTGCTCCTCCACCGCCGACGGGACGACGGCACCCTCGAGGTGCTCCTGGGGCGCCGCGCCCGGGAACGGAGCTTCTTCCCCGGGTACTGGGCCCTCATCGGAGGCGGCCTCGAGGAGGAGGATGCGAAGGAGCTCGGGGTGGACCCATGGCGCCTCAGCGCCCTCCGGGAGCTCTTCGAGGAGACCGGCATCCTCCTCACCCCGGACGCCCTCCCCTCCCGGGACGCGCTGGAGGCCCAGCGGAAGCGCCTCCTCGCCCACGAGGCGAGCTTCCCCCAGGTCCTGGACGCTCTGGGCGTCACCCCGGACGTCGACATCCTCCGGAGCGCCGGACGCCTCCTCACCCCGGAGATCATGCCCCTGCGCTTCGACACGCGGTACCTCGCCGCACCCGCCCCCCGGGACGCGCCGGCGCCGGACGCGGGCCCCAGCGAGCTGGGGGAGGCGCGGTGGTGGACGGTGGAGGACGCCCTCGCCGCCTGGGAGCGCTTCGACGCCCCCATCGCGCCCCCGGTCCTGCTCCTGCTGGAGGCGCTCCAGGCGCACGGTCTCGACGAGGGCCTGCGGCGCTTCGACGAGATCGACACGAGCACCGGCGAGATGAGGGAACCGTACATCCAGGTGCATCCCGGCGTCCGCATGGTGCCTCTCCGCGCCCCCACGCTCCCGCCGAACACCCACGTGAACACCGTCCTCGTAGGCCGCGAGCGCGTCGTCGTCATCGACCCCGGCACCCCCGAGGAGGGCGAGCGCGATCACCTCGCGAGCGTCCTCGACGCGCACCTCCAGGAGCACGACGGCGAGGTCGCGGGCGTGCTCCTCACGCACCACCACGGCGACCACGTCGCCAGCGCCGCCTGGGTGGCCGACCGCTACGACACCCCCATCATGGCCCACCCTGAGACGGCCAAGCGCGTGGACGTGGAGGTGCACCGGATCCTTGAGGACGGGGACGAGGTGGACCTCGGCACGTGGGAACCCACCGGCGACCCTTGGCGCGTCCGCGCCCTCCACACCCCCGGCCACGCCCCCGGCCACCTCGCCTTCCAGGATACGCGGCGCAACCTCGTGGTGGCCGGCGACCTCGTGGCCGGCACCGGCACCGTCCTCGTGGACCCCGAGGAGGGGGATATGGCGGCGTACATGGAGAGCCTGCAGCGCCTGGCGGACCTCGACGCTCCCCTCGTCGTGCCCGGCCACGGGCCCTTCGTCACCGGGGAGCAGGCCATCTTCCAGGCCACCCTGGACCACCGCCGCATGCGCGAGGGGAAGGTGCTGGACGCCCTGGCCCCGGAGGCGCGGAGCCTCGACGACCTCCTCCCAATCGTCTACGGGGACGTGGACCCCCGCGCCCTCCCCCTCGCCCGCCGCAGCCTCCTCGCGCACCTCCAGAAGCTCGAGGCGGAGGGGCGGGCGGTGCGGGAGGGGGATGGGTGGCGTCTGGCGTAAACTCCGGACAAGGTTGATGTTCTCCCGAGGCTCCCTCCTCCCACGAAGGAAGGGTATATGGGATATGAACGATATAGTGGATATGGCGAATATGGCTACCACCATCGCGCTGGACCCCGAGACGAAACGGATGCTCCGGGACTTCGGCCGCAAAGGTGAGACGTACGATGAGATCGTGCGGCGCCTCCTGGAGGAGGTGGGGTGGGAGCGCCTCGACGAGCGGTGGAACCGCATCCTCGAGGAGGACGAGTTCATCCCTCTCGAGGACCTTTAGGATGCCGCGCGTCCTCGTGTCCCGCGCCTTCCAGCGGAGCTTCGACGTGCTCGATGACGATACCAAAGCCCGTGTCCGGGAGGGTCTCGACGCGCTCGCGGAGGACCCGCGTAGCTCCCGGTCGGGGGCGGACATCAAGCGGCTCTCGAACACGGACCCCGTGAAGCACCGGCTCCGGGTGGGGAGCTGGCGCATCGTGTACCGCATCGACGAGGATGCGGTGCGGGTGCTCGACCTGTTCCAACGCGGACGCGGCTACCGTGCCTGACCCCACGCCAACCATTATAACCGGGCATGGCCATCCCCGCGCCAACCCCTTCCCGGGTCGTGGTGCCACCATGGATCGCGAGGACAAGCTCCGTGAGGAGATCGAGGACATCGAGCAGGGTGGACCGGAGAAGTACAAGGAGCGTCTGCCCAAGCAGGGGAAGCGCTTCGTACGCGACCGGCTCCAACTCTACTTCCCCGACGGCCCCAGCACGGAGTTCGGGCGCTTCGCCAACTGGGAGAGCGACGACCGCCTCCCCGCCGACGGCATGGTGACGGGCACCGGCGAGCTGGACGGCCGCGAGGTCTACTTCATCGCCAACGACTACACCGTGAAGGCCGGCAGCATGGCCGAGCGCGGTGTGGAGAAGTTCCTCCGCGTCCAGGAGCGCGCCCTCCAAGCCCGCAAGCCCGCCCTCTACCTCATCGACTCGTCCGGCGCCCGCATCACGGACCAGAGCGGGTTCTTCGCCAACCGCCATGGCATCGGGCGGTACTTCTACAACCATTCGCTCCTGAGCGGCGTCGTGCCCCAGGTCTGCGTCATGTACGGGCCCAGCGTCGCCGGCAGCGCCTACACCCCCGTCTTCTGCGACTTCAACATCATGGTGGAGGGCATGAGCGCCATGTGCATCGCGAGCCCCCGCATGGTGGAGATGGTCACCGGCGAGCAGGTGACCCTCGAGGAGCTCGGCGGCCCCAGGGTCCACGCCGAGGTCTCGGGGAGCGCGGACCTCGTGGTGGAGGACGAGGAGGAGGCTGTGGTAGCCGTGCGCCGGCTCCTCTCCTACCTCCCGGACAACGCCTACGAGCAACCGCCCCGGTACGAGGCCCGCCCCCCCAAGCACGACCCCGCGGAGATGGACAGCCTCATCCCCGAGGACCCCAACCGCGCCCTGGACATCCACGACATCATCGACCGCGTGGTGGACGAAGGCACGTGGCTCGAGCTCAAGCCCGACCACGCCCAGGAGATGGTGACGGGGCTCGCCCGCATCGACGGGCGAAGCGTCGGCATCGTGGCCAACAACAGCCGCCACAAGGCCGGCGCCATCTTCCCCGAATCCAGCGAGAAGGCCGCGAAGTTCATCTGGACCTGCGACGCCTTCAACATCCCCCTCCTCTACCTCGCCGACACCCCCGGCTTCATGGTGGGCACCGAGGTGGAGCAGAAGGCCATCCTCCGCCGGGGGCGGAACTTCATCTACGCCACCAGCATGGCCACCGTGCCCAAGCTCTGCGTCGTGGTGCGGAAGGCCTACGGCGCCGGCATCTACGCCATGGCGGGGCCCGCCTTCGAACCCGACAGCACCCTCGCGTTGCCCAGCGCCGAGATCGCCGTCATGGGGCCCGAGGCCGCCGTGGAGGCCGTGTACCGGAACCACATCCGCGCCATCGACGACGAGGAGGAGCGGGAGGCCTTCATCCAGGAGAAGCGCGCAGAGTACCGGGCGGACATCGACATCCACAAGCTCGCCAACGACATGGTGGTGGACGAGATCGTGCTCCCAAGCAAGCTCCGGGACGAGGTGGCGACGCGCCTCGAGCTCCTGGAGGGCAAGGTGCAGGAGCTCCCCAACCGCAAGCACGGCACCATCATCTGACGGGGCCTACTACCCCACGCCCTTGTCCTCGAGGATGCTGCCGATGCGGTCCCGCACGCTCTCGCGGGCATCGTGCTTCCCGTACCCCTGGATCTTCCGCGCTACGCCCCGCTCCAGCACCTCCGGGTGGGCGTCGGTGACGAGGCTCAGCACCTCCAGCGACGCCTCCACCGCGTCCTCGGGGAGCCGCGGGTGCAGGGGAAGTGCCCCGGGCTCCACCAGGGGCAGCGTGAGCCCCGGGTCCTCCCGGGTCACCGCCAGGAGGCTCCTGGCGAGGTTCCCCGCGTAGGCGGGGGAGCGGGCCACGCCCCGGTGGAGGGCGTGGACCTCGCGCTTCATGAGGTCCACCCCATCCTCGGGGTGGTCCCGGAGGATGGCGTGGAGGATGCGGTGGGCACCGTGGGCCGGGTCGGCCTCCTCCCGCAGGAGGAAGCTCGCGTGAAGCTGGAACGCCCACCAGGGCCCCACCTCCCCAAGGTCGAGCTTCCGGAGGATGCTGTCCACGCCGCGGCCAAGCTTCAGCACGCCGGCGTCCACCGTGGCGTAGAGGTTCGCGTCCATGTCCCCGGGGCCCACCACCTGGTGGATCTCCCGGAGGCGCCGCTTGAACCCGCTGGGCACCACGTCGGGGTCGCTGTACCCCGCTGACGTGAGAGCGTAAACCAACGGCCACTCCTCGGTGTACCCCTCGGTGAAGGCCGCCCGCAGGGCCTCCCCCTGGGGCTCCAGGAGGTCCGGTCGAGCGTAGCAGATGAGGCCCAGGGCCAGGGCGCTCCACCGCCCCACCTCCCAGGCGCTGCTCCGCTTCCACTTGCTCCGGGTGAGGTTCTCCGCCAGCACCTCCACCGCGTCCTCCACGAGCCCGTGGCTCACGTGAGCGTGCACGATCCCGGGGTCGGGGGCGGCGTCCACGAGCTCCCGCAGCTCGGGGTTCACGCCCTGGTCCACGTCCCGCACCGGGTCCTGCACGTTCCCGGGGTCCGCGAGGTCCCACACGGGGAGGTCGCGGTCCCGGGGTCGGGTGCTAAGCCACACGGCCAGGGCCTTGCTCGCCTCGGTGGCGCACTGGATGCTCCGGTGGCGGGCCTTGGCGACGAGCGCCTTCACCACCTCGTCCACCCTGGGCATCAGGAGCTCCACGGCCTCCGGCGTGCGCAGGAGACGGCAGGCGGAGACCGCGACCTGCCAGTTCCTGCTGCGGCAAGCCCGGAGCACCCCATCGTGGAAGGGCTCCAGGCCGCCGGTGTCGCCGCGCTCCAGGGCGTCCTCCCTCAGCGAACCGTACGCCTCCAGTAAACCTTCGGTGGAGATGTTCGATATGAGGGTGCTTATCACTTGCTCGCGCTCGTTCCGTTGGCCCATAGGGGTTCCCCTGCGGACCCTGCCCTGGACCGAACCGGGTACTTCAACCCATCGGTGCGGGCGGTTGGCATCAAGGACCCTCCGTCCCAGGGACGTACCCCCGCGTCCCCCCGTCAGCGCCCCGCCAACCCCACCTCGAGGTCGTAGGCCACCGCCGCATGACCGTAGTTCACGACCTCCACCGTCCACGACCCCGGCCCGCCGGCGGCGAGAGCGGGCGCGTGGAGCACGATCCCCTCCTCGGGGTGGGGCGTGGCACCCCGCGCCACCAAGTCCCCGTCAGGGTTCCGGAGAGCAACGTCGATATCCCGCACACCCACACCCTCGCTCGTGAGGCTCACGGACAAGCGCGTGGTGGACCCGTTCACGGCCACAGGCACCTCGTGCTTCGTCGCCGACGTCTCCGCCGCGTAAGCGCTCCCCGCCAGCACCCCCTCATGCGCCTCATCAAGGTGCCACCGCGGCTCCCCCAGGTCCACGGGCTCGGCCGCCACCTCCACGCGGCTCGGGTGCTCGGTGCCGTTCACCAGGATGTCCAACCGCGTGGCGCGATCGTCCTGCCCCTGGACGGGCGCCACGATGACGACAGGATGCGCACCCTCCTCCAGCACCAATCCCCCTGGGGGCAGGGTGAGCTCCACGTCGAAGCGCACCGCCTCCCCCGGGAGCATGACGTCGGGTCCCGAGATGCTCGCGTAGGCCGTGGGGCTCCCCTCCACGCCGAAGTACGCCACGTACTCGGGGAACCCCTCGTCCCGGGGACCCGTGGTGGGTACCGCGTGCTCGGTCTCCGCCCAGAACGTGAGGGACGCGTTCCCCGTGAGAAGCAGGTCCCCCGCTGCGGAGCTCCCGCGCCACGTGGGTTGCTCCGCACCCGTGGCCCACCGCGAGTAGAAGTTCCCCGTGGCCACCCGCGCGCTCTCCGGTGACGTGGGCGCTTCCGTGGTGAGGCCCATGTTGCCTGTGAGGAACCACGTGGCCCGGGATGCCTCCGTGGACGGTTCCACGTCCTCGGGGGTGGACGCCTCCTCCACGGGGCTGGACGCGGGGTTCACGCACCCCGCGGTGAGGAGGGCGGTCACCAGGATGAGGAGCAGAGGGAGCCTCCAACCCATGGGGCACAGGACCCCTCCAGGGCACGTAAGGTTTCCGGCGGGGACCAACCCACGTTACGGGGCGGGATCCTCCAGGGGCAGGACCCCCGCGTGCCGAGCCACCCCAACGGTGCGGCGCGCCTGCTCCACGATGGGGCGCTCCAGCATCCGGCCCTCGTGCCGCACCACACCCCCCTCCTCGATGCCCGCCTCCTCCGCCACCTCCAGGATGCGGAGAGCCTCCCTCGCCTCCTCCCGCCCCGGCGTGAAGGCCGCGTGGATGGGACCCACCTGCGCCGGGTGGATGGCCATCTTCCCCGTGTACCCGAGGCCCGCCGCCGCCAACGCCTCCGCCTTCAGGAGCTCGGGGTCCTCCAGGTCCGTGTACACCTGGTCCAGCGCCTGGAGGTCGTGGGCACCCGCCGCCAGCACCACGTGGCTCCGCGCGTACGCCACCTCGGTCCCTTCCCGCGTCCGGGTGGCGCCCACGTCCGCCGCCAGATCCTCGGCGCCGAAGAGCAACGCCTCCGTGCGGTCCACGGCGCCGGCCACCGCGTCGGCGTCCAGGATGCCCCGGGCCGTCTCCAGCAGAAGCAGGAGCCCCGTGCGCCCCTCCTCGATGCCGTGGGCTTCCTCCAGCTCCCGCAGGTGCGTGTCCAGGGTCCCGACGCGATCCGGGTCCTCCGCCTTCGGCACCACGATGGCGCTGGGAGCTCCCGGGAGCACCGCTTCCAGGTCCGCCAGCCACCGCTCGCCCTGGAGAGGGTTCACGCGCACCAGGGGCTCCGGGCCCCCCGCGCGAGCCTCCGCGTCGTAGGCCTCCAGGCTCCCCCGCACCACGTCCCGGGCCTCCGCCTTCGCCTCCGGGGGTACGGCATCCTCCAGGTCCAGGCACACGGCGTCGGCGCTGCTGGCGAAGGCCTTGGGCGCCATATCCGCCTTGTGCCCGGGGGTGAAGAGGAGGCTCCGGCGCACCCGCGGCATCTACCCGTCCCCCTGGGACGCGAAGGTACCCTCCGGGGGTGCGTCCTGGCCCTCGTCGGGTTCCCGCACCTCGAAGAGCGCCCGGCGCTTGTACGTGAGAACCTCCTCACCATCCTGGTTGTGGACGCGGTGAAGCACCTCCACGAGCCCCGCCTCGGGGTTGCTCGTGCGGCGCCTCCCCGTGACCTCGCTCGTGACGCGGATCGTGTCCCCGTGGAATACGGGGGTCGTGTGCTCCACCTCGTAGTACCCGAGGTTCGCCACGATGGTGCCGGCGGTGAGGTCCGGCACGCTGAGGCCCACGCTCACGGAGAGCGTGAGGAGCCCGTTCACGATGCGCGTGCCGAAGCGCGTGCCCTTGCTGAACTCCTCGTCCAGGTGCAGGGGCTGGTTGTTCATCGTGAGCGTGGTGAAGAAGGTGTTGTCGGCCTCGGTGATGGTGCGGCCGGGGGTGTGCTCCAGCACCATCCCCACCTCGAGGTCCTCGTAGTGCTTCCCGGGCATGGCGTCACCTGGTCCCCCATCGGGCCGGGAGGCAAGAAGGTTTCCCAAGGGCCCTCGGTCGGCGCATGGAGGCTCCCGCGGAGGCGAAGCCTTTTCCCCACCGGCGCCTCTCCCCGGCAGCATGACCGAGCCGGCGGAGACCGACGACGAGGATATCGCCGCGGGGCCAGACCCCTTGGACGAGGAGGAACCCTACGACTGGCGCCTCCTCATCATGAGCATCGCGGTCTTCCTGGGCTCCATCGTCTTCCTCGCGGGCGCCTCCAGCCTCCTGGCCGCCATCTTCTTCCCCGGCGTGGCCTTCACCGACGGCCCCCTGGCGGGCCGCTCCCGCACGGTGCAGGTGCTGGCGAGCCTCGGCGTCCTCCTGGCGGGCGCCCTCCTGGCCGGCGTCCCCCTGGCCCGGAGCACCATGGAGCTCTACCGGGTGCGGAAGCGGGACGACGACGCCGCCGACGAGACGTGACGGCGCCCGGGCCATCGCGGCTCGCGCGTTCCCGAGGACGGGGTTAGGGGGCTAGGCTCGAGTTCTATAGTCCCACCGCCACCTCCCACCACCCTCCCCTCTCCGAGGGTCGGATAGGGGAACCGTGGGGTCTTGGTTCCCGCCACCGCCTCCCGCCGCTCTCCCCGCTCCGAGGGTCGGGGGGATGGAACGAGGGGGGAGGGGTGCTTGGAGGGTTGCCCCTGTTGCCCGGGGTGTTCCAGGGGGCGCCGCTACCCTGAACCGTGGCCAACCTTTATGCTCGTCCCAGGGACTGGTTCCCACGATCACCATGACGAAGAAGGACGGGGGCCACCTCGTGGCGGAGGCGCTCGCCGAGGAGGGCGTGAGCACCGTGTTCACCCTCTGCGGCGGCCACATCATGCCCATCTACCAGGGATGCCTCGACGAGGGCATCCAGGTCATCGACGTACGGCACGAGCAAGCCGCCACCATGGCCGCCGACGGATGGGCCCGCCTCACCGGCGAACCCGGCGTCGCCCTCGTCACCGCCGGACCCGGCGTCGCCAACGGCGTCACCGGCGTCGTCAACGCGTACCGCAGCGACAGCCCCACCGTCACCCTCGGCGGACAGGGCGAGGTGGACCGCTTCGGCCAGGGCGCCCTCCAGGAGATGGACCACGTCGCCCTCATGGACAGCATCACGAAGTGGAGCGACACCTGCCTCCAGACCGAACGCCTCCCCGAGTACGTGCACACCGCCTTCCGCGAAGCCACCGCACCCCGCACCGGACCCACCTTCCTCGAGGTCCCCTGGGACGTCCTCTTCGAGGAAGCCCGCCCCCCCACCGAGATGAGCGGCGTCACCCGCACCCGCGCCCGCACCTTCGGCGACCCCGAGTACATCCAGGAAGCCGCCGACCTCCTCGCGGAGGCCGAACGCCCCGTGGTCATGGCCGGGCAAAGCACCTGGTGGAGCCAGGCCGCCGGCGAGCTCGTGGACTTCATCGACGCCACCGGCATCCCAGTCTTCCTCAACAGCCTCGGACGCGGCAGCGTCCCCAGCACCCACCCCCTCTTCTTCAAGCTCAGCCGCACCCCCTCCCTCGAGAAGGCCGACGTCGTCCTCAACGTCGGCACACCCTTCGACTTCCGCCTCGGGTACGGCGAGAAGATCGGACCCAACACCAAGCTCATCCACGTCGACGTCGACCACGAAGCCATCGCCGACAACCGCCGCGCCGACGTCGGCATCGTCGGCAACGTCGGCGCCATCCTCACCCAACTCCGCCAGGCCCTCGACGGCCGCGACCTCCCCAGCAAGAAACCCTGGCTCAACGAGGTGCAGGAGATGGAGGACGACAAGCTCCTCGAGTACAGCGACGGCATCGACAGCGACGCCTCCCCCGTCCACAGCCTCCGCCTCGCCGCCGAGGTGAACCGCGTCGTCGACGACGACACCATCCTCGTAGGCGACGGCGGCAACTGCGTCGCCCTCGCCGCCAAGGTCCTCGACATCGACCAACCCGACCAATGGCTCGACCCCGGCCCCCTCGGATGCCTCGGCGTCGGCCCCCCCTTCGCCCTCGCCGCCAAGCTCGCCAAACCCGAACGCGACGTCATCATCTACGAGGGCGACGGAAGCTTCGGCCTCAACGGCATGGAGTTCGAGACCCTCATCCGCCACGACCTCCCCGCCGTCATGGTCGTGGCCAACGACGGCGGCTGGAACCAGATCCACGTACCCCAACGCACCTTCTACGGCGAGGACCGCGCCGTCGCCACCAAGCTCGACAAGGACACCCGCTACGACAAGGTCGTGGAATCCCTCGGCGGGTACGGCGAGCACGTCACCGACCCCCAGGAGATCGTGCCCGCCATCGAGCGCGCCCAAGCCAGCGGCCAACCCGCCTGCATCAACGTCGAGGTCGACCCCGAAACCAACGTCGGCGCGGGCTCGGCCATGTAGGGGTTCCCCGTCCCCTCCGTCGGTTGCACCGACCCCGGGGACGCCGGCCTCGCTCAGCTTGGCTCGGTGCACGCTCGGCGATGTAAGCCACCGACCGCCTACCGAACGATAGCGCCGAACCCGATGGGTCCCTCCGCGGAACGAGGTCCCCCCTAACGGGGTGGAAATGAGGAACAGGAGAAGGGGGAGAAGGAGGCCTGCAGCGATGCCGAAGGAAGTGCGCTCAGGTGCGCTCGAGGTTCTGCGCCCGGGGACCCTTGTCGCCCTGGACGATGTCGAACTCCACCGACGTGCCCTCCTGCAGGTCGGGACCGTCAACGTCCTCCATGTGGAAGAACACGTCATCCTCGCTCGCGTCGGTCTCGATGAAACCGTAGCCCTTGCTGTCGTTGAAGAACCGGACAACACCTTGTGCCATGGAACTGGGCATCGCTTCCTGGTAGTTAACCCTTTGCATGGTGGAGGAACTCGCCGGATCGCCCGTGAGGCGGGGCCACGACCCCCACCGTTCACGGAGGAAACGGGATCCCTGACCACCCCAGACACACCCCACACCCCCCTGGCACAGCACCACCTCCGTCCCCAACCACGCGGAGGTGCCTGAGGCCCCCGTCTGACCCCCCATGCTCACGGCGGACCGGTGGACCCCCGCCGAGAGGAGGGATCACCCCACGACACCACCCCACCCCCAGACGAGCAAAGCCTTTAAACCCAAGAGCGGGATAGGGGAGCAACCGCTC
>CAZDGP010000027.1:18302-21299 GCA_964505085.1 uncultured Thermoplasmatales archaeon | reverse complement strand
CCCGCGGCATGAACCTCACGAGCGTCACGGCGGAGCTCGCGTGGAGCGAGACGGGGGAGCCGGAGGCCGGGGGTGCCGCCGGAGGCGACAGCGACGGCGATGCCAGCGACCCCATGGGGGTGAGCGGTCCGGATCGTTTCCGTCTCGTGGGGGAGCGCCCCGGGGGCGAGCGGATGCTCGGAAGCCCCGCGGCGGGGGACGGCGGGTCGCTTCGCGTGGAGGCGCCGCAGGTGAACCCCGTGCCCGTGCCCTTCGAGGTGGAGACCGCCGACGAGGCGGAGGCCCGGGACGCCGCGGATGCGGCAGCCCCCATGGGCGGGGAGGGCGTCTGGACCTTCGGCGTGACGTTGGAGGACACCGGCAACCCCGACGGAACCCAGGTGGACGGGGGGAACCGCTACACCCTCACGGTGACGATGAACGGTGTGGAGGCGAACCTCATGCGTGTGGTGGGGCTCGACGATGGGGCGACCAGCGGGGCCGGCGGGGACCTAGCGCCACCGCCGGATTCTGGAGCGTGGCGCTGGATGGCGGGGGGTCTCGCGGTGGTGGCATCCAGCCTAGGTGCTGTCCTGCTTCGGGAGGGCACCCGGCGAGGATGAGCCATCCAGGGGGGGGCCTCGATGGGGGTTCCGCAGGTGCTTCCGGTACCAACCCGCAGGTTTATGCCCCGCGAGGGGCATCCTGTTGTTGATGTCCGAGCCCGAGGGGAACGGCGGCGGTCCGTCCCCCGACAGCCCCGGTTCCGAACGCACGTTGCGGAGCGACAGCTCCGGCAACGGCGCCCTGGCCGAGGGACCGGCGCCCGCCGTGAAGAAGCTCACGCGGGACGCGCTGCGCCTCATCGACGCCATCCGGGAGATGGCGAACCAGGGCGAGTCCCAGAGCCTGCGGAAGATCGCGGCGCGAACGGGCCTCAGCAAGGACGAGGTGAACCGGTACCTGAACCCCGAGGTGCGGGAGCTCTACGGCCTCGACCGGCTCGTGTACGTGCGGAACCGCAACCGCCCCCTCTACAACTACCTCATCGTGAGCGGTCCGCCGGAGCAGGAGGAGGACGAGTGGGTGGGCATCAAGGCGAACACGAGCAAGTTCGACCTCTTCGATGCCGTGTGCCGCCGGTACGGGTACGACCTGAGCTACGTGGGGGAGCGCGGCCAGATCGTGGACCTGGCGTACCAAGGCATCGAGAAGATGGCTGCGGACCGCATGGGGAAGCAGTTCTCCTCGGATGAACCTGTTCTCCATATAGACCACTTCCTCTGACTAGGGTACTCAGATGGAGAACAGGTCGGCGCGGTCGCGTCGAAGATCGGCGTTTCCGAGGGTGGCGGAACGAGCCCGAGGTAACGGCGAGGGCGAACGTGCGGGGGGCCGTAGGCTGGCACCACGGCACCAACCTTCGGGTCTACACCGGTCGCTCTCGGGCGTGCCGGTTCCACGCGCCATCCCATCGAGCTCTAAGCCGGTCGCCCGATGGCATGCCGGTTCCACTCACCGTGGATGAGCCAGGCGAAACCCAGCCCCAGAAGCGGCACGGTGCGGACCCAGTGGATGGTGTAGGTGAGGTCCGTGAGTCCCTCGATGATGAGCTTCGACACGAGAGCCAGCAGAGCCACCGACACGAACCCCAGGACGAGGCTCGCCGCGGCTCGCGGACCGTGGAAGACCCACAGCGGGTTCGGTTGCTCCCCTCGCTCCACGGCGGCCTGGGCTTGCTTGTGGCCACGGTAGGCCACCACCGCCAGGACCGCCATGAGGGCGGTAGCAAGCACCCACCCGAGGGTGCCGAAGCCCAGGAACGCGGGCACGCTCAGGCCGAAGCCCAGGAGCCCCGCCAGGCCGAAGGCCAGGGCGGCGACGCAGCTCACGCAGGCGGCGGCTCCGAAGAGGATCGCCACCGGGAGCATGGACCGCAGGTCCTCCGTCTCCCCCGAGGGTGTCGCGTCAGGCATCACCCCCACAGGGGCGCGCCAAGACCATGAAGCTTCCCCCGCGAGGGTTCCATCCCGCCTCCAACCCCTCCACCCCCAAGCGTTCCCACAACCTTCTTATACGCCGAGGGGGTTGGCGGCTTCGAGGCCCATGGCGGAACTCGCGCTGAACCCCCAACCCTCGAGCTACGTGGCCCTAGCCCTCCTTGTCTCCTTCATCGGGCTGCTCGTCTACGGGGTGGTGTGGAGCGTGAGCCTGGGACCCCTCGTGTACCTCGTGGCCGTGGCCACCGTGGTGGCGGGGTTCGTAAGCGACGAGGATGCCGTCGTCATGGGGGCCGTCATGCTCTTCAGCCTCCTCGTCATCCTCGACATCGCGCTGAAGATCGGTGTGCTGTGGCCCGTGTGACGGGAGCCGCGTTCGATGTGTTCGGACAGACCTCTTGACCCCCCTCCCCAGCCCGGGGCTCGATGTGGTTCCCGTCGGTGCGAGCCATCCTCGAGGTTCATGAGGAGATCGTGAGGGCCTCCTCCGGCACCGAGCCCGGGGTTCTGAATCGGAGTGCCCTGGAGAACGCCGTGGAGCGCGCACGGCATGGGCCCTTCCGCTCCGGTGGGGCCCTCAGCGAACGAGCGGCCCTCCTCGGCCGCGGGATCATCCAGGACCACCCCTTCGTGGATGGGAACAAGCGCACAGGCATCCAGACCATGATCATGTTCCTTGAGCGGAACCATACCCCCATGCACGCCTCCGACGAGGAACTTGTCTCCCTGGCGCTCGAGGTGGCGCAGGCCCAAAGAAGGTTGGAGGGCCTGGCAGGTTGGATCCGGCGGCATCGGGGGAACCCCTAAGTACCAACCAACCCAACGGAGGAACGACGGTGGAACCTTTGACACAGGACGATGGAAGGTCGGAGGATCGCTCCGACGAAGAGGGACTCGACGAGGAGGCGCAGCGCATCCTCAAGAAGAACCTCAAGAAGTACAAGAAGGCCATGGACGAGCTCGCTAAGCGCTAGCGCGTTCGCCGACCTGCGGTTCCCAGACGTAGCGTGCTTGCCGG
>CAZDGP010000027.1:6436-18202 GCA_964505085.1 uncultured Thermoplasmatales archaeon | reverse complement strand
CCTTCGGCTCGCCAGGCGCTACCGCACCTACCGGCCTTCGGCTCGCCAGGCGCTACCGCACCTACCGGCCTTCGGCTCGCCAGGCGCTAGCGCGCTTGCAGGCTCCTTCTCAGGAAGCTACCGCTGGCATCTTGAGGGATGAAAAGATCGCCCGCCGCCCACCCCGAGACCTCCCCCTTCCCAAGGGTTCGGGCGGGCGGCGGGCGAGTGGCAGGCTCCGGACGGAGCCCGGGTCACGTGGGTTCCCAGTGCACGCGACGGAGGAGCCGGGACCGGGTTCAGGCTTCGGTCTCGGCGGCTCCGGCTTCGCTTGCGCGAAGCGCCTCGGCCGAGGCGGCGTGCTCCATGCTGCCGTTCTCCTCGGCTTCCTTCAGGACCTCGAAGTAGCCGTCGATGGCTTCCTCCACGGTCTCCGAGATGTTGTTCTCCGTGAAGAGCTTCAGAGCGTGAAGCTTGATGTGTTGCCTAAGCGGCAGCTTCACCTTGATGCTCTTGCGCTTGTCGAGGTCCTTGGAGTGCTCTTGGTAGAAGAGCCCCCAGTTCACGTCGTTGCTTCCGTTCGCGTTGGTCTTCTTGGCCATCTGTGGTTTCCCCCGAAGGGTTGGTCTCGTCCCATGATCCGTGACCCGGGAAGACCGGGCCGCGGTGGGAATGTGAGTCGTGTGACACGCCCGTGGGGCGTGGGTCGCACCGGAGGGGCCGGGGGTGGGTGCAGCCTCGTGGCCGCAGGACCACCCCGGGGCACCCCGGTGCTGGTCGTCGTACGTTCGGCTGTCGTGCTCTCGTCGCTGCGCTCGGCCCTACGTTCCTTCGTTCAGTCCCTCCGCGCGCGCACCAGGAGCGCGGTCTCGGCGGCCACGAGGACGCCCAGGAACATCGTCGCGTACATGAACATGGGCGGGCTCGAGGTCTCCTGGCTCTGCAGGGTCACGGTGCGCGTGCTGAAGTGCGCGAGGCTCACGAGCACCTGGACGCCGGCGTCGCCAGCGAGGACGAAGTACTCGTCCTCCCCATCGTCGTCGTTGGGGTTCAGGATGTCCGCGTAACTGCTCGCCTGGGCAGCGGCCTGCCCGTCCACGAGGATCTGCGCCTCACCTTGGGACATGCCCTCGATGGTGCTGGGGTCCAGGCTGACGATGATCGTCTTCCCGGCGCTCGTGGTGCTGCTGGCGGTGATCTCCACGCGGTCCTTGGTGGCGGCCGTCACGAGCTGCACGTCGTTGTAGTAGCTCGCCGTGATGGCGGTGGTGACGCGGCCGCTGGCTTCGGCGTGAGCGGTGCTCACGCTCTCCGCCTGCGCCTTCGCCGTGGCGCTGGCGTGACCTCGTGCCTCCGCGGTGGTGCGCGCCGCCGCCTGGCTCTCGCTGTGGGCGCGGGCGCTGAGGCTCTCCTGGGTCTGGACGAGCACCTGCCCGCCCACGTTCCCGGTGGCCACCGCGTGGTTGATCATGGTGCGCTGGGTGGCGCTGAGCTCCGTCTCGATGCCCACGTGGGTGCGGAACACGACCTGGGCGTTCTGCTCCAGGTGCGCTCGCACGTCGGGTCCGTCCACCTCGAAGTGGCTGTCGGCGGCGGCACGGCCCTCCACGTTCGTGATGACCATGCTGCCGAGGTACGCTCCGTTCTCGCTCGTGAGCTCCACCACGTTCTCGCTCACGATGGTGGCGTCCACGTCACCGCCGGCGCGGAAGTCCACGTCGGTCTCGGCCTTGGCCACGGCCTTGAGGTAGGCGCTGGTGGTGTCGGTGACGACCACGGTGGTCTCCTCGTTCTCGAGGGTGAGGCGTGTGGACCCGTCGGCGCCGCTGCTCACGAAGCTGGAGGAGCCGGCCTTCACGCTGCTGAACACGGTGGTGCCCGTGCTCGCCATGGTGAAGTCGCTCACGACCCCCGCTTCCACGTCCGTGCGGAGGGTCACGTAGCTCCCGACGGCCGTGCCGTCGTAGAAGATCTTGAACTGCCCGAAGGCGTCGGCGTTGGCTGCGGCGCGGGCCGCGAGGTCCACCTTGCTCACGATCTTCACGTCGGCTTGGGCGCCAGCGGCCACGTCGGCGTTCACGACGACGCGGGTCTGGGCGCTCATGCTCGTGTCCACGTAGTACGCGGCGTAACCCTCGGCGTTGAGGGCGGCGTCGGCGCTCGTCACCTGGGCGGCGGCCTCGCCGTCCACGTACACCTTGATGTCGCTGGCGGTCTTGGCGCTGAGGCTGGTGCCGCGGCTGTCCACCACGAAGCTGGAGCCGGCGTCGGCATCCGCCTGGTAGACGAAGTCGTACTCGCCGCGAGCCTCCGCCGTGGTCTCGAGGTGCACCGTGTTGTAGTACTCCGTGTGGGTGCTGGTGGCGGCGTTGGCCTCGAACCCCGTCGTCACCTGGGCACCGACCTTGCCCTGGGCGATGGCGCGGGCCACGACCTCCTCGCTGGCGTGGGCGCGAGCCTCGGCATCGGCCTGGGCTCGGGCGCTGGTGCGGAACACGACCTGCGCGTCCTGCTGGAGGTGCGCCTTCACCGAGCCGTCGGCCGTGGTCTCAAGGCGGCTCTCGCTGGCGGCGGAGCCGTCGGCCTGCACGAGGACCATGCTCCCCGTGAACCCGTTGGGGCCCTGGAGGTGCACCACGTGCTGGGACTCGGCACGGGCCTCGACGTCGGCGGCGAGGTCGAAGCTCGCCTCGGCATCGGCCTTGGCTTCCACGATGAAGCTGGCGTGGACGTCGTCCTGGAGCGTCATACGCGCCTGGGGACCGTCCACGACGACGCGGGACCCGCTCTCGGCGTGCATCTGGGCGTCGCTGTTGCCCTCCACGTGGGCGTTGGTGAAGACCTCCGTGCGCGTGTCGAGCACGGTGTAGGACTCCACGCTCCCTTCGGCCTCCGACACCACGGCGGTGCTGAAGGATCCCGTGAGCTTGCCGCCGGCGTGGAGCTCGTAATCGCCCTCCACGCGGGACTGGGCCTGGCTCCGGGCTTCGGCGCGAGCCTGGGCCTCGGTGCGGGCGTCGGCGTTGGCGCTGCTCACGACGCTCACCGTGTGCTCTGCCGCGGTCTGGAAGGACCCGGTGGAGACGAGAGCTTGCGTGCGGCCGTCGGCCTGGAACGCGTGGTACGCGGCCTGCCCCGCGGCGGCGTGGGCGCGGACGTCGCTGGCGCTCTCCGCCCGGGTGGCGAGCTCGCCGTCCACGTACACGGCCACGTTCTCCGTGGTGTCCACGCTGAGGGTCTCGTAGGCGAGGTCGTAGGCGACGACGGCGCTGGAGGAGGTGCGGCTCCGCACATCCGTCTCGACGCCGCCGCCGGCTTCGGCTGCGGTGCGCGTGGTGACGTCGTCGCGGTAGTCCACGCGGCTCATGGCGTGCTGGCTCGCGTCGAACTCCGTCACGATCTCGCTTGCGAGCTGGCCCTCGGCCATGGCGGTGACCACGGCATCGGTGTAGGCTTGCTGGTTCACGTACACGGGCTTGGCGCGGAACACCACGCTGGAGCTCTCGCTCACGTCGGCGGTGACCTCCCCGCTCTCGGCCGTCAACTCGTCCTGGGCGCTGGCACCCACGAGGACGATGCTGCCGAGGTACGCGTCGTTCGCGCTCCGGAGGTGGACCACGTGGTCGCTGGCGGCCTCCGCCTGCGCGTCCTGGGCGAGGTCGTACGTGACCTCGGTGTCCTGGGTGGCTTGGATCTTCACCGCGCTGTTGATGTTGTCGTACACGCTCACGACGGCGTTGCTGCCGCGGAGCATGATGCTCGAGCTCCCGACGCCGCGGAGCTTCTCGGCCTGCTGGAAGCCGTCGATGCTCACGCTGGTGAAGAGCTCGGAGTCGAGCGCGAGGCTCGTGAAGCCGTGAAGCACCCCGTCGGCCTCCGTGAGGTCGGCCTGGAGGTTCGTGCCGGAGACGGCACCTTGGGCGTCCACGTTGAGCTCGCCTACGCTCTGTACGTTGGTCGCGGTCTGGGCTTGCACGGTCGGAACGAAGATGGAACCCAGGAACATCAGCCCCATGACGAGGGCAACGAACCGGGCTCGGTGGTTGGGTCGGCGCATGGTGGTCCTCCTGTGGTGGCCGGGGCGGCTCGGTGGGTTGCACCGACGCTGCCGCGGCCCCTGTGTCTGACCCACGGTTGGGCATCCGGGGTACATATCCCCAGAAGCCAGGGCTAAAGCGGGCAACGGGCGCGGAGGGCCCCGGGGAAGAGGGGAGAAGCGGGAACTTGGGGAGCTTCGGACCTGGGGAGGAGGGCCGGTGGGGTGATGCGTCCACCTTGAGGCGTTGGCCCCCGTGGCGAGCCCTTGGCTCCCGGGGGTTGGCGGCGCCCCGTGAGGGGTGGGCGTGGGGTTCGGGGCCACCCGCCGGTTACACCCGGCGGCTGGAGCCGCGTCCAAGCACCACCAGCACCCCCGTGCCCGCTTCCACGAGGAGGAGAGGCGGGAGGAGGCGGGCGGGGTCGTTGAGGAAGGGTTCGTTGTCCACGTCGAAGGTGGAGACGGTGTCGAAGCTGCCGCCGGGTGCGAGGCGGGCGTTCACGGCGAAGAGCTCCTGGTTGGCGTCGGCGAAGTCCACGCTGGTTGCGCCGCTCGCCTCCCAGGTCCACTCGCGCTCGAGGGTTGGCATGGACCGCAGGATCACGTCCCCCTCGAGGGTGGCGGCGGCCACCCACTGGCTGTCGGGGGAGAGGGCGAGGCCGCGGCCCACCTGGCCCCGGGTGACGAGGCCGCCCACGGTCGCCTGGGCGGTGACCTCACCGTCCTCGATGGCGAGGATGCGGTAATCCCCGGGCACCTCGAGGGTGGCCACCGCGCGGGACCCGTTGCGGTTCATCTCCACGAGGCCCACGGGCGGTGTGGATGGGTCGCCCACGCCCCAGAGGCGCCGGGGCGGGTCGTCGCCGGGCACGTGGTAGGCCTCGACCATCCCGTGGCCGGTGTCGCTGAAGGCTCGTCCACCCAGGAGCAGGTGCTCGCCGCCGCTGGAGAGCGCCAGACCCTGGACGATGTAGGGCACGGAGCTGTTCAGCCTCGTGGTGGGGCCGTCGGCGTCCACCACGGTGGCTTCCCCGGCGCGGGTGCCGGTGGCGAGCACGTCCCCGTTCAGGGCCACCTGCAGGACGAGTCCCCGGTGGTGGAAGCGCCCCACCTCCTCAGCTTGCATGCCCGTGCGGTCGTAGAGGATCACGGGGTTGCCGGAGGATTGCACGGCCACGGCGAGGTGCGTGGGGCTGATGGCCACCCGTCGGGCCACACCGCCGGGTTGCACCTGCTCCACCAGGTGCCCGGTGCCCACGTCGAGGAGGAGCGCCTCCTCCCGGGGGTGGGGGAGGGCGAGGGCAAGGACGTCGCCGCTTAGCGCCCAGTCCGTTGGGGGTCCGGGGAGGAGGACGTCCCACAGGATCGCGCCGTCCTCGGGGTCCACGGCGGCCAGCGTGTAGGTGGGGTCCCCGCGTTGGAGCACGATGACGGGGTCGCCGCTGGCGGGAAGCTGGAGCGCCTCCACGTCCCCTGCCTCCACCTGGGAGACGGGGTCGTGGCCCCGGTCCACCATGAGGGTGACGAGGACCGTGCCGGCCAGGAGCACGAGGAGCAGACCGAGGCTGCGCCAGCGCTCGCTTCGCAGATGGCGTGCCATGCGTGGGTGTGGAACGTCGGAGGGCCTACAAGGGGGTTCCGATGCGGGGAGGGCCGGGGGCCGCCGCCGGCGGCGTCGAAGCCCTCCACGGGTTCCGGTAACCTTAAGCGGTGCCAAGCGCACTCCGTGCCGAGGCTGAACGTGCAAGCGCTGCAGACCGTGCTCGCGGACCCTGGGGAGGCGGACGACGCCTGGGAGGCGTACCTGCGGTCGTGCACGGAGTACCTGCGTCGGCAGATCCTCGTCTACCAGAACTGGCCTCAGCGTAGCTTCGACCGGTTCGGGTACCGGGACGAGAAGGTGTTCAAGGACATGAACGCCTGAGGGCGGCGTTCAGGAAAGTTCGAGGTTCGGTTGGTAGGCTTCGAGTTCGCTCGTGAGCTCCCACGTGTTCCCCTCGTCCTCCTGCACCGGGGGGCCCGTGCCGGCGGGGTTGAAGTCCCCGGCGTTCACGAGCTCGACGGTGACGACCCACGTGCCCACGCCGCGGGTTGCCGTGTACTTGTCCGCGGCCTTCTCGCGGGCGCCATCCATCGTGTTGGCGTAGATGGTGGTCTCGGGGGGCACGCTGTTCACCCCGGGGATGGTGACGGTGATGCGTCCGCTGTTCCCCTCGCTCGTGTTGGTGAAGGCGCCGTCGGGGCTCGTGACGGTGACGCGGAAGCGGTCGGGGTCGCCGGTGTCGTCGGTCCACTCGAGGACGAAGGTGGCGGTGGTGAGGTTCCGCGTGGTGATGTTCAGCTCCACGTCCTCGGAGTTCCCCTCCTCGAGGTAACCGTCGGCTCCGGGCCCGTTGACGGTGCGGGAGCTCCACGCCACATCGTACGCTTGGCTGCCGGCGGCGCCGTTGGCCTGGGATCCCTCGTAGTAGAAGACGCCGGTGAGAGCGGCCACGAGGATGATGGCGCCCACGATGCCGATGAGGGTGTCCTTGGCGACCACGGAGGCTCCTCCGGCGGCTCATCCCCCCTAGGCCATTTAAGGGTTCCGTCGTGGGCTCCGGAAATGCTCCCATCCGTCCCCGGCCAGGGGCTCTCGTTCTCCCTGGTGGTCGAGGACGCGGGGTCCGGGTTCCACGGCGCGTCCCACGGGGGTGAGGCTGCCTCCCGCCGCGGCCACCTCGTCCACGAGGTCCTCCACGCGCTCCGGTGGAACGGTGGCCAGGAGCTCGAAGTCGCCGCCGGTGGTGAGGGCCTCCTGGAGGCTGGGTGCGTGGGGGTGGAGGGGGAGGGCGTCGGCCTCGAGGACGAAGCCGGTGCCGCTGGCGTCGGCCACCTGGTGGAGGGTCGCGGCGACGCCGTCGCTTACGTCCATGCAGGCGGTGGCTCCGCCCTTGGCGAGGATGCGAGCTTCCTCCACGCGGGTGGGCGGGCGGAGCAACCGGAGGGCGGCGTCGCGGTTCCGGGGGTCCTCCTGGAGGGCTGCGAGGCCGGCGGCGGCTCCGCCGAGGTCCCCGGTGACGCAGAGGACGTCGCCGGGGCGGGCTCCGCTCCGGAGCAGGAGCTCGTCCTCGTGCACGCGCCCGAGGCCCGTGCTCGTGAGCGTGAGCGTGGGTTGCTCCTTCGTGTCGCCGCCGAGCACCTCGGCGCCGGCTTGCCTGGTGCAGGCGTCGAACCCCTGGAGCATGGCCTCGGCGTCGGCGGCGAGGGTGTCGGGGGGGAGGCCGGCGGCCAGGAGGAGGCCCTGGGGTCGGGCGCCCATGCTGGCGATGTCGCTCACGGTGACGGCGGCGGCGTACCAGCCTCGGTCCTGGGGTGTGCTGGCGGGGGGGTAGTGGGTGGGTTCGGCGGTGGTGTCGGTGCTGGCGACGAGAAGGGTGCCATCGCCGAGGGGTAGGGCGGCGGCGTCGTCACGGAGGCCGGCGACGTTGTCCCGCACGGTGGGGAGTTGGGCCAGGCGTTCCACGAGGGCGCGCTCCCCCAGGTCCTGCACGGTGGTCACGGGCCTCACCCGATCTCCACGGGGGTCCATCCTTCGCGGGGGGAGGATCCTTCGAGGGGGTCGATGGCGCCCACGGGGCACACGTTGACGCAGAGGTCGCATTCGGTGCAGGTGTCGAGGAAGGTGATGTCCCCCTGGAGGAGGTCGATGGCGTCGTGGGGGCAGACCCCAACGCATCCGCCGCAGTCCATGCAGATGTCCTCGTGGAAGTGGGGCATCGTGCAAGGTAGGTGCGTGGGGGGTGAAGAAGCTTCGCCCACCATCGCTACGACGGCTTCCCCTTCACCAGGGTGTCACATTGTCGCAAGATTTAAGCCCCCCCTTCCTCTCGTACGTTTGTCAAGCGGGGAGCGCTTGAACGACCCGCCGTCCCAAGGCGGTTGCCGGTGTTGGAGAGCACCGCGCGATCCCGTCCCAACCGGGCGAGCGGGGGTGTTGCCACATGGAGCGGAGTTGCCCAACAGACGAAGCGCACGCGATGGAGAGCGAAGCGCCAAGCATGCCCATGGAGACCCTGTGCTCTGCTGGAGCCGGGGGTCCCGTGAACGCCCTCCTGGTCCGGGGCGCCGATCGCGTCCCGGATACGCCAGGGAAGGCGTGGACGGTTCCCCTGCTCCTGCGGGGGTCTTGGGCTAGGCTCGTGCAACAAGCCGCTTTAAGCGGAAGCGAGTGAGAACCCTGCCGAGGTGTTGCATGGTGGTCCCTGACGAGGTTATCTCGATGGAGTCCAACGCGCCCGGCGTCACCCAGCGCCTGGAGCCGTTGGCGCACGCGCTCGAGAACGAGTTCGATATGCAGGAGGATGACGCCCATGCCATCGCGAGCGTGGTGGCGGAGACCTTCGGCAAGGCCAACGAGGTGGACGACGATGCGCTGGACCCCGACGTCCGGAGCATCTTCTACACGCTCGAGGCCAAGAAGCTCCTCACCTTCCGCCGTGAGGAGTACAAGAGCGAGAACGGTCAGACGCTCCGGGCGTACTTCTGGCGCCTCCGCATGGAGGAGATCCAGCGCATCGCCCAGGAGCTCGGTGAGGACACCGGCGAGACCGGCGTCTACGACCAGCTGCCCCAGGATATCTGGAACCAGCGGAACACGTAGACCCCGACCCCCACCGCGCAGGGCCTCACCGAACCCCGCCTCCATCCCCTTCTTCCCCCGATCCTTCCTGCCCTACTCCTCCTCCACCCACTCCTTCGGCCCCGTTCCCCCTTCACGCATCCTCCTCCACGATCCAACCACCCATCCTTACCATCCCATCCCCCACAGTAGGTAACCGTCGGGGCGGAGGCGCCGGGCGGCGGGGAGGGGTGTACGGTGCGGGAACTCTCCTCGTACTCGCGTCCCGCACCGGGGGCGGGAGGTGGGCGTTTCGCTGAGCGGGGGTGTCCTGGAGCAGCGCGCAGCGGACACGGTCGGAGGCGCGGGCGTTACCCCAGCAACGAAGGGGTACCAACCGATCCTCCCCCACCTCCGCCAAGCCAGACGCTAACACCACCCCATCGGCTCTGCGCCCCCGCAGGCAAAGGTTAAAACGCGTACGAGGGGTTGCCGACGGCGATGCAGGCCCGCGCCAGCATCTCACCCTCCTTCGTCGGGTTCGACGCTGCCGGGGCCTGATCGGGTCGCAGCCCCCGTGGGAAAGGGTTAAACTACCTTCGGGGGCTTGCCGACCCGATGCAGGCCCTCATCCTCGTAGGTGGGTTGGGCACGCGCTTGCGCCCTCTCACGTACACGCGTCCCAAGCCCCTGCTCCCGGTGGCGAACACGCCCCTGGTGGACCACCTCATCGAGAAGGTCCCGGAGGACGTGACGCGTATCGTCCTCGCCGGCGGGTACCGCATGGGGGACCTCGAGGCGCACTTCGCGGCGCGGGAGGACCTGGGGGGGCGGGAGATCGTGCTCGTGGAGGAGGAGGAGCGCATGGGCACCGCGGGTGCCATCAAGCACGCGGGGGAGCACCTCACGGAGCCCTTCCTCGTGCTCAACGGGGACGTGCTCTCGAGCCTGGACCTCGACGCGTTCCGGGCGTTCCACGGGGCGCGGGGGGGTGCGGGCTCCATCGCGCTCTGGGAGGTGGAGGACCCGCGGCACTTCGGCGTCATGCGGATGGAGGGCGACCAAATCCTGGAGTTCGTGGAGAAGCCCGAGACCCTGGACGAGGCCCCAAGCCGCCTCGCGAACGCGGGCACGTACCTCCTGGAGCCCGAGGTGCTGGAGCGCATCCCACCCGGGCGGAAGGTGAGCATCGAGCGGGAGACCTTCCCCGAGCTCCTGGACGACGGCGGGGAGCTGTTCGGGTTCCCCTTCACGGGGTGGTGGGTGGATTGCGGGCGCCCCGAGACGTACCTCCGAGCCCACGAGCTCGTGCTCCGGCACCGGGGCACGGACCGCGCCGTGGACGCCTCCGCCACCATGGACGGGACCGTGGAGGGGTGGGTGAGCGTCGGCGCGGACGCCACGGTGGATGCGGGGGCGACCCTCACGCGGAGCGTCCTCCTGCCGGGAGCGCGCGTGGAGGAGGGTGCCACCGTGGTGGATTCGGTGCTGGGGGAGGGCGCCACCGTGGGAGCGGGTGCTCGCGTGGAGGGTTCGGTGCTTGGTGATGGTGTGCGTGTGGATGCGGGATCCGTGGTGAAGGGTGCGCGGTTGGCGCCGCCCGGCCACGGGGATGGATGATCACATGGGTGACCTCTTCGGAACCAACGGCGTGCGGGGCGTGGTGGGCGAACGGATGACGCCGGAGCTTGCGCTCCGCATCGGGCAGAGCGTGGGCACCACGCTGGAGCCGGGGGATGCGGTGCTCGTGGGGCGGGACACGCGCACGAGCGGCCCCACGTTGGAGTCGGCCCTCGTGGCGGGGCTCCTGAGCACGGGGGTGGCGGTGGACCGGGCGGGTGTGACGCCCACGCCGGCGCTGCAGCTCGCGGTGAAGCATGGCAGGTACCTGCGGGGTCTCGTGGTGAGCGCGAGCCACAACCCGCCGGAGTTCAACGGCATCAAGGTGGTGGACCACGACGGGAGCGAGCTGGACCGGGGGAAGGAGGCGCTCGTGGAGGAGGTGTACTTCGACGAGGCGTTCCGCACGGCGTCCTGGGAGGAGCTTCGGACCCCCGGGGACCTTCCGGGGGTGAACGCGGCGTACGTGGACGCCGTGGTGGAGCACGTGGACGCGGACGCTATCCGGGAGGCGGGGCTACGCGTCATCGTGGACGGGAGCAACGGTGCCGGGAGCCTCACGACGCCGGAGATCCTGCGGCGGTTGGGGTGCGATGTGGTGACGCTGAACTGCCAACCTGACGGGACGTTCCCGGGGCACGAGAGCGAACCCACGCCTGAGAACGTGCGGGACCTCGTGACGAGCGTCACGGCGTTGAACTGCGACCTGGGGGTCGTGGTGGATGGCGACGCGGACCGGGCGGTCTTCGTCACGGAGGAGGGCACTTACCTCCCGGGGGAGGCGACGCTGAACCTCGTGGCGGGCTTCGTGGTGGAGGAGCACGGGGGTGGCACGGTGGTGACGCCCGTCTCCAGCAGCAGCGCCCTGGAGGAGCACGTGGAGGCCTTGGGCGGCCGGGTGGAGTACACGGCCGTGGGGAGCCCCGTGGTGGCGGCGCGCATGATGGAGTTGGAGGATGCGGTCTTCGGCGGGGAGGAGAACGGGGGGCTCATGTTCCCCGAGCACCTACACGTGCGCGATGGGGGGTTGAGCGTGGCGAAGGTGCTGGAGATCCTGGCTCGCACGGGCCGGCCCCTGAGCGAGCTGGTGGCGGAGCTTCCGCGGAAGGCCCTGGTGAAGCTCAAGACCGCGTGCCCCGAGGACCTCAAGGATGATGTCCTCGCGGCGTACGCGGCTCGGGACCGGGAGGAGGAGACGCTCACGCTGGATGGTGTGAAGGTGCTGAAGCAGGAGGGGTGGGTGCTGGTGCGGCCCAGCGGCACGGAACCCATCGTCCGCGTCTACGCGGAGGCTGATGCTGAGGATGTGGCGCGGGGGATGGCGGAGAAGGAGCTCGCCGTCGTCGAGGGTATCGTGTCGGACCTCCGGTCGAGGTAGGAGGAGAAGGGGTCGGGGGGGAGGAGGGAGGCCCCGCTGGAGGGGCCTCCGCATCGCCGGGAGGTGTCAGGTCCGTTCAGCGGTTGCGGCGACGGTGAGCCACCGCGGCGAGGCCCAGCACGGTGAGGAGCGCCACGGCACCGGGGAGGGGCG
>CAZDGP010000027.1:0-6336 GCA_964505085.1 uncultured Thermoplasmatales archaeon | reverse complement strand
GCCACCGCGGCGAGGCCCAGCACGGTGAGGAGCGCCACGGCACCGGGGAGGGGCGTGGCGGCGGTCTCGCTGACGCCTTGGGTGCTGTAGGCGACGCCCATGACGGGGTCGTGGACGATCTCGTCACCCTGCTCGTAGTTGAGGAGGATGCGCTTCTCGACGTAGCTCTCGGCCTCGCCGTCCTCGGACTCGTTCTCGGACTCGGTCTCGAGCACCTGGCTCTCGACGCTCGTGTTCGCGCCGTCCACCTGGGCGGTGTCGGCCCACGTGAAGTACGCGCTCACGTCGCCGAAGGTGGCGTTGAGGCCGGGGTCGTCGGCGTCATCACCGTCGTCGTGTTCGATCTCCTGCTCGGTCTCGACCTTGAGGTCGAGGGCGAGGCGCGTGGTGCTCGTGGTCCAGGGGATGTCAGCGTACACGAAATCGATCTTCACGTCCGTGGGCTTGAGGTCGGTGGCGTTGACGCTCACGTAGTCGCCGAAGGCCACCATGCGCACGTCGAAGGTGCCGTTGCTGTCGGGCAGGTGCCCGGTGGCGGTGAGCTCCTTGCCGTCGCGACCGTCGACGGTGATGTCATCCACGGGTCCGATCTCCCAGGTGAGGTCCTCGATGTCCCAGGAGGCGGTGCTGGGTTCGCTGTCCTCCTGCCAGAGGCCGTCGTCGTTGAGGTCCTGGTACTCGACGAGGCGTTGGAGCTTCACCTTGTACTCGAGGTACTCCTCGGTGCCGTTGGATTCCCGCTCGAACTCGAGCTTGAGGTCGCCCTCGGTGGCTTCGAAGGAGAACTTGACCTCCTGTTCGCTGGCGTCGGTCTCCTTCTCGAGCTTGAACTCGGCGCGTTGGTCGGTGCGCGTCACCTCGACCTTGCGCTCGTCCTCCCGCTCGTCGTCCTCGTCGCGGTCGTCATCCTCGTCGTCCGCGTCCTCCTGCTCGTCCTGGACGTCCTCCGCGTCGCTGTCGTCGTCCATCTCGTCATCCACATCGTCCTCCTGGGCCAGGGCGGCGCCGGGGGCGAGGAGGAGGAGCGCGGTGAGTAATACGAGGAGCTTCTGGAGGGTTCGTGTCATGCTGATCCCAGGGGTCCCTGGGCATGGAGACTTATAAAGGTCGTGGAACGAACGGCGAAAGATAGGGACGCGGGCCGGGGGCGGCCGCGCAAGCCGGGGTGCGCACCAACCGCGCCCCCGGGGGCTGCTCCCGGCACCGGTCCAGCGGAGGGTCCCGCCCACGTGGGCGGTTCCCGCGGCATCGGACCAGGGACCGATCCGATACGGCCCCCCGAAGCGTGCGCCTCCCTAAAACGGTTTCTACCACAAGGCTCGAACGGACCCCTCATGTAACCTCGTGGTTGCGAGGATCGGGGGGTCCAGAGGCTTGAACAGGGGGTGCGTGGGGTGGATGAGGGACGATGGGGGTGGAGGGACGAGGTGGTTGGCTTGGGGGGTTCCCCTCAGGACCGGTGCCAGACGGGGCCCTGGTCGGTGTCCTCCACGGTGATGCCCTCCTCGGCGAGGCCGTCGCGGATGCGGTCCGCGAGCTCGTACTCGCCAGCGTCGCGGGCGCGCTCCCGGGCGTCCACGAGGAGGTCGATGAAGGGTTCGGCGTCGCCCAGGGAGCCCTCGTCCTCCTCGGGGAGGATGGCGAGGATGTCCCCGAGGTGCGTCACGGTGTCGCGGGCCTCCTCGAGGGCGTTGCGGTGGGGGTCGGCGTCGGCGTACCGGTTCACGGTGCCCACGAGCTCCAGGAGGCTGGCGAGGGCCTCGGGGGTGTTGAAGTCGTTGTCCATGGCGGCCTCGAAGCGCTCCTGGAGGTCCTGCACCTCCTGGAGGAAGGCCTCGTCGTCCGGTGTGGGGTCGCCGGTGCGGGCGGTGTCGAGGGCGGTGCGGGTGTGCCGGAGCATGTTGCGGATGCGTTCGAGGTTGCGCTGGGCCTGCTGGAGGCTTTGGTCGCTGAGGTCCACGGGGCTGCGGTAGTGGGTGCCCACGAGCCAGAGGCGCAGGGTCTCGGCACCCCACTCCTCGAGGGCCTCGCCGGCGGTGACGAAGTTGCCGAGGCTCTTGCTCATCTTCTCGCCGTCGATGGTGAGGAAGCCGGTGTGGATCCAGTGGCGGGCGGTGGGTTGGACGCCGCTGGCGCCCTCGGTTTGCGCGATCTCGTTCTCGTGGTGGGGGAAGATGAGGTCCTGGCCGCCGCCGTGGATGTCGAACTGGGGTCCGAGGATGCTGCTGCTCATGACGCTGCACTCGATGTGCCATCCGGGGCGTCCCTTGCCCCAGGGGGAGTCCCACATGGGTTCGTCCTCCTTGGCGGCCTTCCAGAGGGCGAAGTCCGCGGGGTGGCGCTTGCCTGCGGGGAGCTCCGTCTCGTCCTCCTCGGGTCCGTCGGAGGCGTCGGGGTCGAGGCTGCTGGGGCGGGTGCCGCTGAGCTTGCCGTAGTCGTCGAAGCTGGAGACGTCGTAGTAGACGCTCCGGGCATCGTCGACGCCCTCGGGTTCGTCGCCCACGTAGGCGTGGCCGTTGTCGAGGAGGTCCTGGGTCATCTGGATGATGCCGTCGATGCTGCCGCTGACGGTGGGCCAGTCGTGGGCGGGGAGCACCCGGAGCGCCTCGAGCTCTCGCCGGGCGATCGCGTGGTTCTCCTCGGCGATCTCCATGGGTTCCCGGTCGAGCTCGTGGCCCTTGGCGATGAGCTTGTCCTCCACGTCGGTGATGTTCTGGACGTGGTGGACGTCGTAGCCGCGGTGCTCGAGCCATCGGCGCATGATGTCGTAGGCCACGTAGGTGCGGAGGTGCCCCACGTGCATGCGGTCCTGGGGGGTGAGGCCACAGACGTACATCTTGACCTTGCCCTCCTCCAGGGGCTTGAAGGGCACCTTCTCGCCGCGGAGCGTGTCGTGGACCTGCAGCGCCATGGGAACCGCCCGCCCCATCCTCGGGAGAGCTTAAATAGGTTGTCGGGGGGGTGTGGAGCCGCCGGGTGGATCGGATGGCGCCCTTCCTGGACCTGACCCCCCGACCTATAGGAAGCTATAGGTCCCTATAGGTCCTCTTGAATCCCCCCATCCACCACGCACCCACATCCTCCACGCTACATCAGGGGGAGGCGGTGTCGGGGCGGCCGGGGCGGGGTGTACAGCCGAGCGCCGGAGGCGCGAGGCTGGGGGCGGGTGGTGGGGAGATACCGGACCGTCGGAGGCATCGATGGACTACCCATCCTCAGAACAACGCGAAGCTCCACCCCAGGAGGAGCGAGGTCACGAGGAGGATGGCGAGGAACCATGCCACGAGCTTCACCACGAGGCCCGAGCGACGCTCCTCCAGCTCGATGTCGACGTCGGGACCCGGGCCACCCTGTGGGTCGGGATCGGGCATAGGTCATCCATCGTATCCGCCGGAGGAGGTATGAGGGTTACGGCTCGCGGTGTCTCAACCTTCCCCCGTATCCAAGGGCACCCTCCGCGACTTCCGCACGCGGTTGTGGATGCTGTCGTGGAGCACGAGGCCGCACCCCAGAACATCCTCCCCGCGTCGGAGGAGGACGAAGGGCCGGTGGAGCCCGGGGGGTCGGGGGAGGGCCTTGCCAGCGAGCCACCTGCGGGCCTCGGCCTCCGTGAGCTCGAGCACGACGTCGTCGTCGGCGTGGTCCGCCACGAGGGCGGCGCCGTCCATGCTGAGGCGGAGGCCGCGGTCGTCGCGGGTGGCGAAGTACGTGCCGACGCGCTCCAGTGGGAGCTTCAGCTCCTGGGGGTCCAGGTCCACGGTGGCGGCGAAGACCTTGGGGCGGTCCACGCCGTAGAGGGTGAGGTGCGCCACGGCCTCGGGGGGGATGCCGTAGAGGCGGTGGAGCTCGTCCTCGACCTCCTGGCGCTGGGTGGGGGTGAGGCGCTGCATCAGGCGGTCCCCTCCTCGCGTTTGGTGAAGCGGGCGAGGAAGAAGGCTTCCGTCCTGTGGTCGGTGGTGTGGATGCGGAGGGTGCGCTCCCGCACGTGCGGGGGGAAGGTGTGGTCGAGGAAGGCCTCCGGGGAGGGGGATCCCTTGAGGGGGAGGTCGTGGGGTTCGAGCGTCACGGGGTGCTCCCGCTGGAGCCACGTGGTGATGGCCTCGTTCTCGAGGGGGTCGATGGTGCAGGTGCTGTACACGAGGGTGCCTCCGGGGCGGAGGAGCTGCACCGCGCGGGTGAGGAGGTCGCGTTGGAGGTGGGCGAGGCCCTCGGGTTGCTCGGGGGTCCAGTCGGGTGGGAGCCACTCGGTGGTGGCTTTCCCGAGGTTGCTGCAGGGGGCGTCCACGAGGACGGCGTCGAAGTCGGGGCCGTCCCAGGGGAGGTTGCGGCCGTCGTGGATGGTGACGAGGGTGTTGAGGGTGCCGAGGCGTTGGAGGTTCGCCATGAGGGCGTAGGCGCGGCCCTTGTTCGCGTCGTTGGCGAGGAGGATCCCCTGGTTCCCCATGAGCTCGGCGAGGAGCCCGGTCTTGGACCCGGGGGCGGCGGTGAGGTCGAGGACGCGGGCACGGGGTTCGGGGTCCAGGGCAAGTGCCGGGAGGAGGCTCGCGGCGTCCATCCCGTAGAGGTACCCGAGGCTGTGCTCGGGGCGCGTCCCGATGCTGGCATCGGGGTGGAGGAACGCGCCGTGATCCCACCAGGGCACACGCTCCATCGCCACGGCCTCGTCCTCGAGCCTCGCCAGCAGGCCCTCGGGGTCCGGTGCCCGGAGCCTGTTGACGCGCATCGCCGGCCGCGGCGTGGCCTCGAGGTTCGCCTCCAGCGCGGCCTCCGAACCGTAGACGGGGGCGTACCGCTCCCGGAAGGCGGGCGTCATCTCGGCCATGGAGGCAAGGAACCCCTTCATCCTCCTAAAAACCGCGGGGGGCGGCGGCTCGGGGTGGCGGGGCGGGGTGTACAGCCGTCCGGAGCGCAGCGTAGGACGGCTGGGGGCGGGTGGTGGGCACGGACCGGAGCGCAGCGTAGGACGGTCGGGGGTGTCTTGGAGCAGCGCGCAGCGGAGCGTCCCCCGGGAGGGCGGTTCGTCCGAGGCGAGGTCCGAGCCGAGGGCGAAGCGAGCACTGTTCCAAGACCGCGACCGTGGGCGCGGAGCGCGCACGGTTGGAGGTGGTGGGACCGGGTCCCTCGAAGCGAACCGCCTATATCCCCTGCCCAACCTGGAGTGATGATGCCCCTCACCCGCGAGGACCTGGAGGCGGCGGTGGATCGGTTCAACGAGAGCGTGGAGCCGGACCGGGAAGCCGCCATCGTGACCCACGAGGGGGACCGGTTCGAGGTCCTCTTCCCGGTGCCGGGGCGGAGCGCGCCGGTCCACGACGAGCACTTCAGCGACGTGCAGGTGGAGCTGAAGGAGGTGACGGGGTTGGACTCGGAGATCCACGGGGGGTTCTACAGCGAGGCGCACGAGGGGTTCGTCCTGATGTACGAGGTCGTGCGGTGGGACGAACCCTAGGTGGCGGTGGGCGCTGGGGACGGAGGGGTCAGTCGTCGTCCCGAGCGAGCTCGTCCCGCACCTTGCGCATGGCGGCGAGGCCGAAGGGGTTGGGGCAGAGGTCCAGAGCCTCGTCCAGGGGGAACCACTTGGCGTCGGCGATCTCGCTGGGGTCGGGGTCGAGGGTGCCGCTCTGGAGCTTGGCGAGGTACATGAAGCCTCGCATGTAGTACGTGGGGCCGAAGCGCTCGCTGTAGACGCCGAGGAGGCGCTGGGGCTCGATGTGGAGGTTCGTCTCCTCGCGCACCTCGCGCACGACGCTCTCCTCGGGGGTCTCGCCGTAGGTCAGGAACCCGCCGGGCACGTTCCAGAGGCCCTTGGTGAAGCCGCGGTTGCTCTTCACGAGGAGCACGTTCGCTTGGGGGTCGCCGCGGTGGAGGATGGCGCCGCTCACCTCCCGCACGAGGGTGGCGTTGACGGCGAGGCGCACGAGGGGGTCGACGTTGGGGAGGCCCGGCACCTCGTCCTTGTGCGTCCAGTGGGTGGGGTGCTCCTCGAGGTTGGGGATGCAGAAGAGGATGGGGGTGCCCTCCACCTCCATCCGCATCTCCCGGTCCCACGTGAAGGGGGCGTCCTCGATGCGGGGGAAGGTGAGCTGCCCGTCCTTCTCCACGAGGTGCACCATGCCGTCGGCCTCGGCGTAGAGGCGCATGGTGGGGTCGTGGGACGCGTCACCCTCCGGGCCTGGCATGGGGCGTGGAACCACGTGCGGGGGGAAAAGCGTTGCCCGTGGGGGGGTCTGGGACTTGCGAGAGCGCTTCCCCACCCCAACGACCGGAAGACGTAAGTACCGGGGATGGTCGCGTTGTCTCGTATAGTGTTATTGAAGCATACCCGGGCTCGCCGGG
>CAZDGP010000026.1:21505-23951 GCA_964505085.1 uncultured Thermoplasmatales archaeon | reverse complement strand
GCCCGTGCACCACCGCATGCCCGTGGTCCTGGGGACGGGCGAGGACGTGGACACGTGGCTCGACCCCGACGTCCCCCCGGCAGAGGCTCGGAACCTCCTGGCGCCCTGCGGGGACGACGTGCTGGAGGTGTACGAGGTGACCCAGCGCGTGAACGACGCCACCCACGACGGCCCCGAGCTCGTGGAGCGCTTGGGCGCCCGGTCGTCCCGGTTGGACGAGTTCCTTTAGGAGGCTCCCCTTGACCTATAGGTGGCTATAGGTCATCGGTTCCGGTGGGGTCGTCGGGGGTGCGATCTGTGTTCTCCTCCGCCCCGCCCCTACCCACCCACCAGCTCGCCCCCGCCAGACCCGCCACCCACAGGATGGCGAGGGCGTCGAGCCAGGGTTGGCAGTTCACGCGGGTCCCCCCGAAGCCCCCGCTCGAGCTCCAGAGGGGACCGTGGCCCGCGAGCTCCACCAGGAACACCTGCGTCCACCGGACGCCGCCCCCTCCGGCGTCGCTCCACCAGTCCACCAGACATCGGCCCCTTCCTCCCACGGGCACGAAGGCGAGGACCGTTAGGGCGGCGGCGGTGACGCGGGCCGCGTCGAGTTCGTAGGGTGGGGTGAGGGCGTACGTCACGAGGGGGAGTGCCAGGACCACGAGGGGGAGCCACCAGATGGCACGCCAGAAGAAGCTGAAGACGGTGGCCATCTGCCCCAGGGTCCACCCGTAGAGAAGCAGGCCACCGCCAAGGAGGAGCAACCTCGTGGTCCACGACCCCTGCAACGAATCGAACGCGCCCCTGAGGCGCGACGGGGGGTAGCTTGCGAGGGCCCCGACCAACCCCGCCGCGAGGACCAGGACCAACCCGAGTTGGATCCCCAGGAACCCTAGGGAGGGCTCGGGGTACGTCTGGTGGGTCAGGAGGGGGGCCCACACCACGATCCCCGCGAGGGGCACGCCCCCCACGGCCTGCAGCGCCAGCGTCCATCGCGGCGGGTTCCCCCGAGCCTCCGCGAGGAACATGGGAAGGAGCACCGCGCTCAGGACGAGGATGCGGCCGATGTCGGCTTCGTCGTCCCACACGCGACCCCCGCGGCTCACCCGAACCACGACAAGGAGCAGGTACGCGGCCACCACCGCGACCCACCCGAGGTGGGTCCGCGTGGAAGCCCGGAGCTGGGGGCCCGCGCTGGCGATGAGGCTGACCACGCCCGCCAGGAGAAGGAACGGACCCGCCACCACGAGGACGGGTGGACGCGAGGCCGCGGCCACGTACAGGGCGGCGAAGAGGACGTGGACCACAAGCAACCCTGCAGCCGCCACGAGGGCGAAGTCGGGCCATCTCGTGTCGTCCCGTTCCCCGGTCATGCGCGGGGAACGGGGTCAGGGGCCTTGAATGGGGGTGAAGTTGTTGGTTGCATCACCTGGGTCTGGAGGGGTTACGATCTGGCTCCGCGCCACCGTACGCCGTGGCGCAGGAGGTGCCAGATGAAGATGCCGGCCGCGGCGGTGAGGCTCAGGGTGAGGAAGAGGTCGAAGGTGCTCGCGCCCATGGTGATGCGGGGCGGCCACAGGGAGCCCTGGAGGGGGAGGGTGAGGAGGAGCAGGGCGAGGACGGCGCCGGCGCTGAGGACGAGGGCCTTCCCCACCTCGGGCACGTCCACCTCCAGGGGGCTCAGGTGGACGATGATGGCGAGTTGGAGGCCGATGGCGGTGAGGCTCGGGAGCAGGGCGGCGAGGGGGATCATGCCCAGGACGAGGAGCGTCACGGTGATGCCGGCTGCGGTCCATCGCCGATCGCTCCCAACCTGCCGCGCCCACCACGCGAAGGCGAGGACGCCAGCGAGGACGACGGTGACGTGCTGGACGAACCCGGCCCACCCTGCGAGGCCCTGGGGCACCTCGAGGACCTTCCCAAGGTAGCGGGACTCGTGCACCACGAAGGCGAGGGTCGCCCCTGGGAGGGCGGTGCCGAGGGCCCGGAGCCGCGGGTCGGAGCTCGCGAGGACCCGGGGCGTGAGGAGCAGGATCGTGAGGACGCCGGTGAGCACCAGCGCCCATGGGATGACGAGGAGCGAGGACCACCACTGCCGCGCTACGGTGGTGGCCATGTACGCCGGCACGGCGGTGACCACGGCCGCGAGGAGGAGCAGGGGCAGGCGCTCGTGGGCCTTGAGGCGCATGGGAGCACGTCAGAAGGCGGTCTCAGGGAGCATAACGGTTCCGGCCGGCACCCGTCACGGTGCCGACATCTAAGCGTCGGCGTGAACCTGGGAAGTCCGAGGGCGGCGGGGGCGCGTGGTGGGGCAAGCGTGCAACGTGACGGCCACCCCTGGCCTATAGGTGCCTATAGGTCCCGATGGGGTGGATATCCCAGGCTTAAGATGGGCAGGCTCCCGGACGCCAGCGCCCGCTCAAGGGGACCCCATCTGGCGCCGACCCAGGACCCCCGCGGCCAC
>CAZDGP010000026.1:19239-21405 GCA_964505085.1 uncultured Thermoplasmatales archaeon | reverse complement strand
ACCTCCACCGCGTACCGGGTCCCGTTGGCGTCCACCAGGAGCCACCCGTCCCCCGCCACCACGGGATGCATCTCCTCGCCGGGCACGTGAGCCTCCCGGTCCAGCACGATCCAGGAGGCCTTGCTCACATCGTAGACGCTGAAGGTGGCCTCGTCCCGGGGCACCTGGAAGGCCTGGTCCCCGGCGATGAGCACGTGGTTCGACCGCGTATCCTCCACGGGCACGTTCCGGGACTCGCCGGACCCGTCGAGGCGCACCGCCTGCACCGGGTGCGCGTCGTCGCCGGTCCTGAGGAGCACCCACCCGTCGTCGGCGCTCAATCCCCGGGCGCCCTGGTGGGCCACCGTCCAGTTGGCGCCCGTGGTGAGGTCCACGGCGAGCACCCGACCCCCGTCCCCCCACGCGAAGACGTCACCGTCGAGGGCGTGGGGGTTCGTGAGCTCGCAGGAGGCTCCCAGGCCCCGGTGCTCCAGGTTCACGCGGGTGAAGGCATCCACCTGCGTATCCCACACGAGGAACGCCGCCGGATGCTCGGGCGGCCCCGCGAGGCTGCAGGCTGATGCGCTGGGCACCAGCGCCAGGGTCGCGAGGAGGACCAGGAGCAGGGGGAGGGCACGCTGCATGAGGGGAACCGAGGGCCTGGCGCAGCATGAAGGTTGCCACCGTGTCGGGTGCCGACCCAACGCTCCCCCGGGGGGCCGGGGGTTGGGCTAGAGGGTCCCCACAACCCTCAAGTACCCCCAGGGTGTCGTTCGCCCGGTACCATGCGGAGGCTTTGGACGATCGTCATCCTCGCCGCTCTCACGACGGCAGGGTGCCTCGGCGCCCTCCAGACCGACGACACCTCCCTCGAGGGCGCGTCGGCTACGGACAGCGCCGGGGACCTGGACATGCTCTTGCACGCGGAACACGACCACACGGACACCACGGCCCACGAGCACGTGGAGAACTTCACGCTCCGGGCCCACAACCCCCTCATCGGCACGGCGAAGGACCCCGGCGCCTACACCGAGGTGGACGTCCACGGCGACATGGCCGTGGTGACGATGAAGGAGCCCACCGGCGGCTTCGTCCTCGTGGACATCTCGAACCCCGACCACCCCGAGGTCCTCAGCACGTACGAGTCCGGACCCAACTACGGTCCCGACACGAAGTTCGGACCTCAGGGCGAGTACGTCTTCATCGCCACCCACGGCGGCGTGGAGGACACGCGCAGCCGCGACGAGGCCCAGGACCTCGCCGACGACGAATCCCCCATCCCCTACGGCGTCCAGATGGTGGACATCACGGACCCCCGGGACCCCGAGTGGGTGAGCTACATGCACTGCGGCACCAGCGGCGTCCACAACGTGGAGACGGCGGAGCTCGGCGGGAGCACGTGGGTCTTCGGCGCGTGCTACGACAGCTTCGTGAACCGCGTGGTCTTCGGCGAGGTCGTGGACACCCCCGCGGGTCCCGAGCTCGTGCGCCAGGGCGAGTTCAGCCTCGGCGGGTACGTCGAGGGCAACATGGGCAGCGTCCACGACATGGTGGTGAACGAGGACCCCATCACGGGTGAGCCCGTCCTCACCGTGAGCGCCGGCGGCGAAGGCGTCGTCTGGGTGGACGTCACCGACCCCACCGAACCCGAGATGCTCGGGCAGTGGAAGGCCATGGCCAAGGGGGAGAAGTTCCTCCACTACGCCGAGCTCTACGAGACCACCGTGGACGGGCGCCGCATCACCGTGGCCGCCCCCGAGTACTGGAGCCACACCCACAGCGGGTACGCCTGGATCATCGACACCACGGACTACGACGACCCGCAGCTCCTGAGCAAGTACCGCCTGGACAGCGAGCTCACGTACGAGGACGGGTACCTCTACAGCCCCCACAACTTCCAGCTCCACGAGGGCACGATCCTCTGGGCGCACAACCACGCCGGCCTCGTGGCCGTGGACTTCGCCAGCACGCCCGAGCGCCTCGAGGACCCCCGCTTCGCCGGCGTCTACCTCAACGGCGCCGACCCCGGCCACGACATCCCCATCGACTACGCTCCCGACGTCTGGGGTGTGGACCTCGACGACGAGGGGAACATCTACGTGAGCGACCGCGGAAGCGGGCTGCACGTGGTCACGTTCGATGGCTAGCGCCACCGTCCCGTGACCACGCGCGCCTTCGGCTGCACGT
>CAZDGP010000026.1:4038-19139 GCA_964505085.1 uncultured Thermoplasmatales archaeon | reverse complement strand
ACGTTCGATGGCTAGCGCCACCGTCCCGTGACCACGCGCGCCTTCGGCTGCACGTCCTCGACGGGGGGTCCCCCCCTCGTCCTCCTGTGCTTACCCCAGGTTCTCCCCCGCCTCCTCCCACAACCTGTCGAACAACGCGCACAGCGGCGTCACGGCCCCCTCCGCATCGCTCCAGATGGCGACGTCGGCGGCGTCCCGCAGGCGGTTGCTGGGGTCCATCACCGCCCACATCATCACGGCCTCCCGGTCCCGGACGATGAAGTGCACGGGGGGCAGGTCGGGGATGGGGCGGAACTCCACGCCGTCGGCGGTGAGGTACCTCTCGAAGCGGTGGCCCTCATCCTCCGGGACCTCCATGAGGGTGCGCCACGAGCCTCCCTCCTCGGCCCAGCTCACCACCTCCTCCCAGGCTTCCTGCACCGGCGGCGTCAGATGCGTGCTGATGCCGTGGTTGCTCACCACGGCCATCTCGTTCCTGGCCTCCTGCGCCATGGACACCACGTGGTCGTAGATGCGCTCCCGGCCCTGGAGCACCTTCCAACTGGGCGCGATCCTCTCCTCGTCCTCTTCCCCCGTGGCGAGCTCCTCCAGGTCGGCGAGGAGCCGCTGGCGAAGACCCTGGACCCGCTGGAGCTCCCGCTCGACCTCGCTTTGCTTCCGCTCGAAGAGCAGATCGGGTTCCCGGGCGCTGAAGACCGTGGGGTTCCCCGCGCTGGCCTTGACGACGTGGAGGTCCACGAGCTCGTCGAGCACGCGGTACATCTTGGACCGGCTGAACTCGGAGATGCGGGCCAAGCGCCCCGCCTTCTCCGGGCCTCCCCGCAGGAGCTGGAGGTATACCCAGGACTCCTCGGCGTCCAAGCCGAGCTCCACCAGGCCCGCGCGGATCTCGTCAAGGTCCATGGGCGCTCCAGCGGAGCATATGGGCCCCCCTCAAGGTCCCTCCTCCTTGCGGATTAGGTTTGGGGGTGGCTACGGCATCGGATGCTGGGCTCCTGGCACCCCTCGCCGATACCCCGCCGCTCCGTCGGAAGATGATCCCACCCATAGTGTTCATCGTTAGCATACAACAAGGCCCTATATATCTGTCTGTGTAGAGTATGGGTCCCGTTGCCAGTCGAGGCATCGACCCCTCGGTCCCGCGCACGAGACCGCGGATGCGGCCGCGTTCGGGTGCACCCGACGACCACGAACGGCCCACCCGCGGTCGACCGCCTCGGCCCCAACCGAACCCACGGGGCCCTGCTACGGGGGTGTCGAACCATGATACAACAACTGCTCTACGCGCTACCCACCCTCCTCCTCTCCGCGGCCCTCTGCGCCAGCGCCCTCCTCGCCCTCACGCGCGCACCGCAACCCACCAGCCGCGGCATGACCCTCCTCTTCGGCGGGGTCCTCCTGCTCACCGCCAGCATCGGCCTCGCCGCCGCCGACATCGTGGAGACCGGCGCCATCGCGGCCCTGGCAGCGGTCGTCACCATGGCGGGAGCCCTCTCCACCATGCGCCACCACCTCATCCCGGACGGTGGTCGCTGATGGATCCCATCGTCTTCAGCATCCTCGTGCTCCTCCTCGTCGCCGCCGGCAGCGGCGGCATCTTCCTCCTGGTGGCCAGCACGCGCCTCGCCCCCGACGGCCTCGTCCTCCCCGACGAGGCCACCATGCACTACCGCCTGGGATGGAGCGGCGGCCTCCTCGGCCTCGCGCTCCTCGCCCAGGCCGAGACCATGCGCGTCTTCGCCGCGCTCCCCCCCACCGACCCCACCGTCCTCGCCTTCCTCGTTCCCGGCATCCTCCTCACGTGCACCGGCCTCACCGTGGCCGCGCAGGTGCTGTGGAACCAACCGGCCGGGGACGTGAGCTTCCCCAACCGCCCCGGCGTCCCCGCCCACCACGCGTGGAGCCTCGTGGGCGGCACCGTCCTCATCGCCTTCGTCCTCGCGGTTGCCATGGCCCACCACCAGGTCGGGCGCCTCGACGACCTCCTGCAGAGCCCCGGCACCCTCGCCGCGAGCACCCTCGCGCTCCTCGCGAACGTGGTGGCCTTCCTCGTGCCCGGGACCGGTCCCGGCGCTCCCGGCGCGGGCTCCGGCATCCTCATCGTCGCCGGGGGCCTCGCCACCGCCGCCATCCTCGCGCTCCTGGCGGAGCGGTTCCGCCTCCCCCAGCGGCTCCGCCAAGCCGCCAAGGTCCACCTCCAACCCATCCTCGACCCGGAGGGCCCCGGTCAAGCGACCGCCCACACCACCGGATCGACCCCGGGAACCGGGCACCCGCTGGACCTCGGCGTCCTCGCCCAGGACCTGGACGCCGCCGTGGAGGTGTACGACCCCATCTCCGACAGCGTGGACTACGTGAGCCCCGGTAGCGAGCGCTTCTGGGGGGTCCCCGCCTCCACCCTGCAGGGGAGCCGCGACGCGTGGACGCAGACGGTCCACCCCGACGACCAGGCGGCCGTCATGGCCCAGCTCGACTCCAGCCCCGGCCCCGGCGTGGAGGGCGAGTACCGCGTCGTGCACCCCAACGGGAACGTGCGGTGGGTGCGGGACCGCGTGGTGCCCGAGGACCCCAACGACCCCGCCTCCCGCCTCGTACGCATCGCCGAGGACATCACGGACGAGAAGGAGGCGCAGGCGCAGATCAGGCACACGCAGGAGCGGTACCGCACCCTCGTGGAGCAGGCTCCCGACCTCATCGCCACGTACGACCCCGTGGACTGGAGCCTCCTGCACGTGAACGCCGCCGTGGAGCGCATCCTCGGGTACCGCCCCACCGAGTGGGAGGGCGAGCACTTCCTCGACCTCGTCCACCCCGACGACGAGGCCGCGGCGGCGACGCTCTTCGAGTCCCTCGCCGACGGCGCCTACCCCGACCCCGCGGAGGTGCGCGTGCGGCACCGCAACGGCGCGTACCGCTACCTCGAGCTCCACGGCACCCCCGTGAAGGAGGACGACCACGTGGTGGCCGTGCAGGCCATCGCCCGGGACGTCACCGACCGCCACGAGGCCGAGGCGAAGCTCAGGGCGAGCGAGGAGCGGTTCCAACGGATCCTCGACACCGTGAACGACGTGGTGTGGCTCCTCACCCCCGAACCGTGGACGGTGCGTTACCTCTCCAAGAGCTTCGAGCGCGTCTTCGGTTTGTCACGCGACGAGCTGGAGCAGGACCCCCAACGGTTCATGGAGATCGTGCATCCCGACGACGTGGCCCGCGTCGAGGAGGCGTTCCAACCCCAGGGCACCCTCCAGATCGACGTGGAGTACCGCATCCACCACCCCGAGCGCGGGCTCCGGTGGATCCACACCCGGGGCCAGCTCGCAGACGACGGCGGGAGCATCGCGGGCGTAAGCCGCGACATCACGCGGGAGCGTCGGCTCCAGGATGAGCTGGCGGGGTGGGGAGCCCGGTGGCGCAACCTCGTGGAGCACCACCCCGACCACCTCGTGGAGGTGGACCGGGACGGCCGCATCGTGTACGCGAACCACCTCCCTGACGGGATGGACAAGGCGGAGATGGTGGGGCGCCGCTTCCACCTCCAGGTGCCCGAGGAGAGCCGCGAGCGGGTGGCGGAGGTGCTGGAGCGCGTCCTCGACACCAGGGAGGCCACGTCCCTCACCATCGAGGGTCCCTTGGGCGGTGTGGACCGCGTCCTCGAGTGCCGCGTCATCCCCATGGGACGGAACGAGGGGTCGGGGACCGGCGCGCCCACGGTGCTGGTGGCCGCGCGGGACGTGACGGCCCAACGCCACCGCGAGGCCGAGGCGACCCTCCTCGACGAGCGCATGGGCACGTACCTCGAGACCACGTACGACATGCTCTTCGTCGTGGACCCCGACACCGGGTGCTACACGAGCGTGAGCCCCAACGTCGAACGCATCATGGGGTGGGGTCCCGAGCGCATCATCGGTCAGCCCTTCATGGACTTCGTGCACCCCGACGACCTCGAGGCGATCCTCACCACCTTCGGGAAGGTGCTGGAGGGTGAGGCGCCGCCGCCCCAGCGGGTGCGGGTGCGGCGCCCCGACGGGTCCCACGCCCCCGTGAGCCTCATGGGGCGGCCCGTGATGCGGGACGGCGAGGTGGTGGAGGTCTTCGGCATCGGGCGCGTCGTCCCCGACGACGACACGGGCCGCGGCCAGGAGCTTCGGGACCTCCAGCGGAACAGCCGCGAGCTCCGGGCCCTCGCCACCGCGAGCGCCCACCACCTCCAGGAGCCCGTGCGGAACATCGTGCGCTTCGCCCAGATCATCGAGGCGCGCCACGGGGCGGAGGTCCCCCAGGAGGTGCAGGAGTACCTGGACCACGTGGTGCAGGGGACCCGGCGCCTCCAGGAGGTCTCCGACGGCCTCCACGCGTACCTGGAGGTCACCGGCCGGACGCCCAACGTGGGTCCGGTGGACCTCCAACCGGTCCTCGACGACGTGCTGGAGGCCTTGGAGGAGCGCATCCGCTCCACCGGCGCGGAGGTCACGGCGGACCCCGCACCCCGCGTGCTGGGGACCCGCCGGGACCTGGCGAGCATCCTCCACGAGCTGCTCGCCAACGCCCTCGCGTTCCACGGGGACGACCCCCCGCAGGTGCACGTGGGGTTCCAACGGAAGCAGGATGTGTGGGTGATGGCCGTGCGCGACGAGGGCGTGGGCATCGACCCCGCCCACCACGAGCGCGTCTTCCACCCCCTGCGCACCCTCCAACATCACTCGGAGCACCCCGGCGCTGGCCTGGGCCTCGCGGTGGTGCGGCACCTGGTGGAGGCCCTGGGCGGGAACGTGTGGGTGGACTCCCGGGAGGGCGAGGGCGCGACGTTCTACGTGGCCCTGAGCGCGCCTGCACCCGACGGACCCGAGGCTTGACGACGGGCCCTCCCGGGGGCTGGGAGACTGCAACAGGTTGAGATAGCGACGAATATACAAGTCTGGAGTGGCTTAGGGGTCACGAGGTGGATCGAGCGCCGCCTCGCATACACACCCCGTCCGGATCCCAGGAGCCACCATGACACCCAACGAAGCTGGTCCGTCGGCCGACCCGAACGACCCCCGCATCTCCACCGGGATCGAGGGCCTGGACGAGGTCCTCCACGGGGGCCTCGTTCCCGAACGCACGTACACGGTCCGGGGCGGACCCGGAAGCGGGAAGACGATCCTGGGCCTCCAGTTCCTCCAGGAGGCCCTCCAGCAGGGGGGGACGTCGCTCCTCATCAACCTCGAGGAGCCCGAGGGACAGATCCGGAAGAACGCCGCGAGCCTGGGCCTGGACCTCGAGGGCGTCCACTTCCTCGACCTCTCCCCCGGGTCCGAGGGCTTCCGGAGCGAGGGCACCTACGACGTCTTCGCCCCCGACGAGGTTGAGGGCCCGGAGCTGTCGGACCGCATCCAGCAGACCATCGAGGAGATCCAACCCGACCGCGTCTTCCTCGACCCCGTGGTGGAGCTCCGGCAGCTCTCCCACGACGCCCACCTCTTCCGCAACAGGGTCCTCGCCTTCAAGCGCCTCATCATGGAGCAGGGCGCCACCCTCCTCCTCTCCTCCCAGGACGAGCCCGGCGAGGACCTCGGGGTCCTGGACTACCTCGTGGACGGCGTCATCCACCTGCGCGTGGGACCCCGGGGGCGCCGCTTGGGGGTGCCGAAGTTCCGAGGCTCCAGCCTGGAGGACGGCGAGCACGGGGTGCGCATCCTCGAGGGCGGCATCCGGGTGTACCCCCGCATCCGCCCCGGCGAGGTGGAGCGGGAGTTCACGGGGGAGCAGATCTCCAGCGGCATCCCCGACGTGGACGAGCTCCTCCACGGGGGCCTGGAGCGGGGCACCGTCACCGTCGTGAGCGGTCCCACGGGCACGGGGAAGACGACGCTGGGCACGCAGTTCATGAAGGAGGCGGCGAGCCGGGGGGACGCCTCCAGCATCTTCCTCTTCGAGGAGTCCCGCGCCACCTTCCTCGCCCGGAGCGAGGGCGTGAGCATCCCCGTGGAGCACATGGAGGAGAGGGGCACGCTGCGGATCCACGAGATCGAGGCGCTGCTCCACAGCCCCGAGGAGATCGGGCGCATGGTGCGGCGGGACGTGGAGGACCACGGCAGCCGCATCGTCATGATCGACGGCGTGAAGGGGTACCAGGTGTCGGTGGGGGGCGACGTGCACGAGCTCGCCCAGCGCCTCCACGCGTTGTGCCGGTGGCTCGTGAACCGGGGCGTCACCGTGCTCCTCATCGACGAGGTGCGTGACCTCACGGGGTGGTCCGCCGCCACCGAGGTGGGCGTCTCGTACCTCGCGGACAACCTCTTGAACCTCCGCCACGTGGACGCGCAGGGGGAGATGCGGAAGGTCATCGGGGTCATCAAGAAGCGCACCTCGGGGTTCGAACCCCGGTTCCTCGAGTTCCACATCACGCCCGACGGGATCCAGGTGGGTCGCCCGTGGACGGGTCAGCGGACCTCCGCCGACGTCCGCGGACACGGCCGGGAGGGCCCCCAGGATGGAGGCGCCTGACGCCACCGGGGGCCCCCTGGTCCTCGCCGCGGGAGCCAACCAGCGGAACCTGGAGCTCCTCTCGGAGAGCCTCCGAGGCGCAGGCTACAGCGTGCGCCAGGCCACCGACGCGGAGGGGATCCTCGAGCAGTTCACAGCGGAGCCCGGGGCCCTGCGGTTGCTCGTCCTCGACCTCGACGGGATGCCCCGGGAGGTGGGCCGGGGGTGCCAGCGGGCGCGGGAGGCGCACGTTCCCGTGGTGGCTCTCGCCCGCGTCCGGACGGAGGAGGTGGAGACGTGGGCCATCAAGCACGGGGTGCGCACGCTCCTGGAGAAACCGGTGCGCCGGGCGAACCTCCTCGCCATCGTGTCGAGCTTCGTGGACCGGTGAAGCCGAGACCTAGGAGGGAGCTGCGGGAAGCGTCAGGAAGACGGTGGTGCCCTCCTCCACGTCCCCGCCCAACCACATGTGGCCATCCATGGACTCCACGAGCTGCCGCGCCACCGGCAACCCCACGCCCACCCCGGGGAACTCGCTCCGGTGGTGCAGGGTCTCGAAGGGGCGGAAGACGCGCTCGTGGTGCTGCGACGGGATGCCCAAGCCCCGGTCGGTCACCTGGATCCTCCACGCGTCCCCCACGCGCTCCCACGAGATGTGGGCCTCCGGCGGGTCGTCCCCGTGGAACGTGAGCGCGTTCTCCAGGAGCTCCCCCACCACCGTGCGGAGGCTCGCCTCGTTCCCCACCACCGTGGGCGGGTCCTCGGCCACGGTGACGCGGGCTCCCGCGCGCTCGATCTCGTCGGCGGATTCGTCGAGCACGCGGTCGAGCACGGCGCCCAGGTCCACAGGGTGGAGGTCGCGCTCCCCGGTGGCGGCCTCCGTGTAGTCGAGGAGGGCGTCGCTCAGCGCCTCCAGGCGGTTCCCCCCCGCGAGGATGTAGGAGAGGTTCTCCCGCGTCTCCGGGGACGCCTCGTCGTTGAGGCCCCGCTCGAGGATCTGGGCGAAGCGCACGATGTCCCGCACGGGCTCCCGGAACTGGTGGGCGCTCACCCGGGCGAGGCTCCGAAGTTGCCGGTTGTGGTGCTCGAGCTCCCGCGCGCTCTCCTGGAGCGCCTCCTCGAACTTGAGACGGGAGAGGGCGCTGCTCGTGGCGACGGCCACGGAGTTCAGGAACGCCTCCGCCCGGGCGCTCCGCTCCTGCGGTTCCCCGGAGAAGCAGAGGATCACCGCCTCCACCCCGTCCTCCCCCGGGATGGGCACCGCCACGGCGGAGCGGAGCCCCAGCTCCGCCGCCTGCCTCCGCCGGGCGAACCGCGGGTCGTTGGGCGCGTCCTCGAGCCACAGGACCTCCCCCCGGGAGCGGGCGAGCTCCTGCAGACCCTCCGAATCCACGGGGGACGGGTCGGCGCCGCACCAGGCGTCCCCGCGGGCCCCGAGGTGGTGGACGCAGTGCTCCCGCTGGAGCGTGTCGGCGGCCTTCCGGGGGGCGACCCACATCTCCGCGATGTCCCAGTCCTCGTGCTCGAGGAAGCGGTGGAGGAAGACGTCGTAGGCCTCCTCGCGGTCCCGGGCTTCCGCGAGCTCGTTCGCGAGACCCTGGAGCATGCGGGCCTCGGCCTCGGCCCGGGCGAGGTCGCTGATGTCCCGGGCGATGCCGAAGACCTCCTGCACCCTCCCATCCTCCAGGATGGCGCGGTAGGCGAAGCTCATGTGGATGTGCGACCCGTCCTGGTGGCGCACCCGGAGCTTGGTGGGGTCGGCCACCTGCCCCTCCAGCGCCGCCTGGAACCGCTCCACGGCCTCCTCCCGGTCCTCCGGGTGCAGGATCTCGAGGAAGTCCCGCCCCACCCACTCCGCTCTGGGCCAACCCGTGACCTCGGGGAAGGCGTCGCTCACGTGCGTGAAGGCTCCCGTGTCGGGGTCGAGGGTGAAGGCGACGTCGTCGCCGGACTCGAGGTACGCCTGGAAGCGCTTCGCGAGGTGGTCCCGCGTCCGTCGGGCCTCGACCTCGCCGGTGACGTCCCGCGCCATGAGGATGACCTGAAGGGGCGCCTCATCCTCCGCGAAGGGCGCCAGGCTCACCGAGTACGTTCTGCCCTCCGTCCCCGCGAGGACCGACGTGACCTGGTAGGAGACCTGAACCCTGTCCTCCACCACGCGGCGCAGGCTCTCGTCGAGGCGTGGCCGTTCCGCCGGCGCCACCATCTCCCGGGCGGGTACGCCCAGGATATCCTCCTCGCTGACGCCGGGGGCCGTCCGGTTGATGTAGCGGATGCGCCCCGTGTCGTCGAGGACGGCCACGTAGTCGGGGACGGCGGCGAGGAGACGGTCCAAGCGCTCCGTCCGCTCTTCTGATCCTTCGCTTGCCATGGTACCCCTCCGAGACGGTTCGGGGTGGGAACGGAACCGAGCCAGCGGAGGTACGATAGGTTCATCCGGTTGTTAAGGGTTGCCATATAAAGGCCCACAACGGCCGGGAGGAAGGGTGGGAAGGTGCACCCCGGGGGGGCACGGGCCCGTGAGGCGGAGGGGAAGCGGGGGAGAAGGAGGGGACGAGGGGGCGGCCCAAGGCACCTATAGCTACCTATAGGATCCTATAGGTGAGGGGGTGGGAGGAGGATGGAGCTCGTCCCAGCTCCTACCCCATCCCCGAGAGCAGGTGGCTCGGGTCCTCCCAAGCCTTCTCCCCCTTCATGCCGTCGAGCACGCTTCGCACGAGGCTCGTGTCCGGGAAGTCCCCGTGTCGTCGCTTCGCCTCGTGGTAGGGGACGCTGTCCGGGTCCACGTAGAAGACGCCCAGGATGAGCTCACCCTCCTGCGAGCGGTCCTCCACGTCCCGGATGACCTCCATGGCCTCCGCCCGGTCCGTCTTGTCGTAATCGTAGGCCTCGTCCACCGTGCTCGCGATCTCCTGCACGTACTGCGTCGCCTCCTTGTTCCACGTGGGGCACTGCGTAAGGAAGTCCACGTGGGCGAAGCCCGGATGCTGGATCGCATCCGTCAGGATGTCCTTCCCCTTCGTCGGCAGAGGGTTCGCCGCGGCCGTGCGCGCGATGAAGGTGCTCCCCGCCGCCATGCTGAACTCCAGGGGACGCACCGGGCGCTTGCTCGAACCCTTCGGTTGCGTGGCGGAACGATGGTCCTCCGGGCTCGTGGGGCTCGTCTGGCCCTTCGTCAAGCCGAAGATCTCGTTGTTGAACACGATGTACGTCATGTCCGCGTTCTCCCGAGGCACGTTGGCGAAGTGCCCCGCACCGATGCCGTACCCGTCGCCATCGCCCCCCGCCGCGATGACGGTAAGCTCCGGGTTCGCAAGCTTCATCCCGCTGGCCGCCGGGAGCGCCCGCCCGTGGACGCTGTGGTACCCGTACACACCGATGTAGCTGCTGAGCTTCCCGCTGCACCCGATACCCGTGACGAGCATCGTCTCCTCCGGGTGCCGGTTCAAACCCACCAGCGCCTGCTGGATGCTGTTCTGCACACCGAAGTCCCCACACCCCGGGCACCACGTGGGCTGGGGCTCGATGTCCGGACGGAAGTCGCTGCGCTGCACCTCTCCCTCGTAACCGATGGCGTCGAGCTGGAGCTTCGTCACATCAAGCACCTCCGTCGCGGTCCAGGACCGTGCGGTACGCCGGTTCGGGGTCCCGGTCCTTCACCATGGCCTGGAGCCCATCCACGATGTGGCCGGGCCGGAAGGGCACACCGTCGTACTTCAGGAGCCCCACGAGGACGTCCCCGTAGGCGCCAAGCTCCCGCTGCACGAGGTGGCGGAACTGCCCCGACGCGTTCATCTCCGGCACCAGCACCTCGTCGCAGGAGTCCAGGAACGCCCGCACCTCCTCCCGGGGGAAGGGCATGAGGTCCACCACGTTCATGGCCTTCACGGCGTGCCCCTCATCGTTGAGCTCCCGCACGGCAGCGCGCACAGGCGCGGCGCTGTAACCCCACGTGATGATGCCGGTGGTGGCATCCTCGTCGCCGAAGAGCTCCTGGCGCGTGCCACCGTCGCCGTTCCACATCTTCTCCGCCGCGAACTTGAGCTTGCTGCGGCGCCGGTTCATGATGCGCAGGCGGTTCGTGGGGTCCTCCTCGATGTGACCCCACTCGTTGTGCTCGTTCCCGGTGGCGAGGTACTTCCCACCCTTCATGCCCGGGAGCGGTCGGGGGCTCACGCCCTTCTCCGCGTCGTGCTTGTACCTCTGATATTCTTCACCCTCGTTCGCCTCCAACTCCGCGGGGTCAGGGAGGCCACCGAGGTAGGGGTTCGACTCCCGGTCCTCGGTGAAGAGCGACTTGGGGAGGTTCGTGTAGAGGCGCGCAAGCTCCGCATCGTACATGACGAGCACGGGCCCCTGGAACCCCGGCCACCCGTCCTCCGGGTCGCCGTAGGCGAGGCGCGCCGCATCCCGCATCACCGAGTACATCTCCTCCAGGTTCGAGGGTGCGAGGACGATGCGGTTCGAATCCCCCTGGCTCGCGTACAACACCAGGTCAAGGTCCGACTGCTCCGGCTTCGTGGGGAGCCCCGTGCTGGGTCCGCCACGGCTCGCCTCCGCCAGGAGGAGCGGCGTCTCGTTCACCTGGGCGAGGCCCAGCGCCTCGCTCATGAGGCTGAAACCGCCACCGCTCGTGGTGGTGATGGCCTTGGCGCCGGCGTGGCTTGCGCCGATGGCCGTGTTGATGGCGCTGATCTCGTCCTCCACCTGCTGGCTTACGCCCTTGGGCTCCACGTCCGTGAACCAGTCCGTGAGCGTCTGGAAGAGCGCGGTGCTCGGCGTCATGGGGTACCCGCTCACGAAGCGGATCCCCTCCTGGATGCACGCGTACGCGGCCGCCTGGCTCCCGCTGATGAGCACCTGCTCCTCCTCATGCTCGCCCTCGGGCACCTCCAGATCCGCCACACCGTGCTCCTCCTGCACCCGCGCGTACACCTCGTCGAAGAGGTCCAGGTTCGGCTGGAGGATCTTCTCCTTCAGGCGGTCCTCCATGACGCCCTTGAAGACGTCGGGGTCCAGGTCCAAGAGCGCCCAGACGGTGGCGGCGCCGGCGGTGTTCCGCATGATCTTCGGCCCGTGCTCCTTCGCCCACGCCGTGAGGTCCAGCGCGTGGATGGTCCACCCGTTCTCCTCCGCCCGCTCGTGGAGGTCCGGCACGTGCTCGAGGATATCCTCCTCGTCCAACTGGCCGGCATCGTACACGATGATACCGCCCTCGGCGAGGTCGTGGAGGTTCCGGGTGAGAGGATGCAGCTCCTCACCCCCCGCGCCCTCCCGTACGTAGTAGGCGTTCGGGTTGTCGCTTCGGGCGAAGCTGTCCCCCAGGGCGAGGAGCACATGGTACTCGTCGCCCCAGGACTCACGTCGCGCGTCGCTGGCTCGCGTCTCGAAGTACGTGTGGGACCCCCGGATGCGGGAGGCGTAGTGGCGGTGGGTCACCACGTGGAAGCCGCTGCGCATGAGCGACTTCGTGGTGTTGAACCCCGTGGTGTCGATGCCGTCGCCGGCACCTGCTGCGATCCGGATGGCGATCTCGTGTTCGGGCATGGTGGACGACCCGGTCTACCCGGGGTAGGATAGGCGGCGGCATTTGGGTCTTGCGTAATTACATTAAGAACACGCCCCCGGTAACGGGCCTACCCCGGTGCTCCCTCGCAAGGCATCTCCCCCCGCCCACGCGCCCGAGCATCAGAGCAGTAGCACGTCCCAAAATTTGAAGTGGAAGGCGCCCCGACGGGGGTCCGAGGAACATCATGTCCCCAGGATTCGACGACTTCGCCCGCAGCGCTGGAAGCCAGGAAAGCGTGGAGGAGGGCGAAACCTACGACGTCACCATCGAGGACACCGGCAAGGAGGGTGACGGTGTCGCAAAGATCGACGGACTCGTGGTCTTCGTCCCCGACACGAGCGTCGGCGACGAGGTCACCATCAAGATCAAGAAGGTGAGCCGCAGCGTCGCCTTCGCCGAGAAGGTCGACTGATCCCATCAGTCGACCTTCCGGCAGCGTCGCGACCGAACGTGCGTAGAGGTCACGACGCTGACGTGAAGCTCGCTTGGCCCCATCGCTCCTCCGGCTCTCCAGCACCGCAAGCTGAGGCCGGGGCACCCCGAGCGCCCGCGGCAGGGAAGCGCCGAGCCACGCCCCGCCCCAGTGGGACGCACCCCGCCCCCGGTGCTCCAGGTGCCGGTCTGACCGCTCTGACCGCGACCAACCGTGTCAACGCTGCACTTGGGAAATCTACTTAAGGAAGCACCCCTAAGGGGGGTTTACGCTCGCGGACGCTACGGGAAGGTCTTTCTTCTTTAGAGTTGCCGGGAGCATGGAGTGAAAACATATGTCTGGATTCGACGATTTCGCCCGGCAGAGCGCTTCCACCCGGGACAAGGTAGAGGAAGGTAAAGAGTACGACGTCACCATCGAGGACACCGGCAAGGAGGGTGACGGTGTCGCAAAGATCGACGGACTCGTGGTCTTCGTCCCCGACACGAGCGTCGGTGATGACATCACCATCAAGATCAAGAAGGTGTCCCGCAACGTCGCCTTCGCTGAAAAGGTGGATTAATCCAATTAATCCACCTTTCAGCAGCCGTGAGGGCCGAACCACGTTCGGCACGAAAGGCTGCTGTGAAGGTGCCTTGAGGATACAACCTCAACTTCCTAACGAACGAAGCGGGCCCTTCGGGGCCCGTTCCTTCCCCCCTGTCTTTCTCGTATCTTCTCATCCACCAGCCTGAGCTCCAACGCGAAGGGCTTTATCCACGCGCGAGGATGGTCCCGCACATCCAGCGGGGATAGCCAAGCTTGGCCAACGGCGCGGGACTTAAGATCCTGTCCTGTAGAGGTTCGCAGGTTCGAATCCTGCTCCCCGCACTGACGAACCCGCAGCGTGAGCTGCGGGTGAGGAGGGAGGAGAGCAGGATTCGAACGTAGTTCGATCGCGGAGCAGCCCGCAGCGAAGCGAGGACTGCTCCGGGAGAGACCGTGGCGCGAAGCGACACGGTTGTAATCCTGCTCCCCGCACTTTCGGTCTCCACGCACGGTCCCCTCGTGCATGCTTGCCCTTCGGATCGACGAACCCGCAGCGTGAGCTGCGGGTGAGGAGGGAGGAGAGCAGGATTCGAACGTAGTTCGATCGCGGAGCAGCCCGCAGCGAAGCGAGGACTGCTCCGGGAGAGACCGTGGCGCGAAGCGACACGGTCGTGATCCTGCTCCCCGCACTTTCGGGCTCTCAGCAAGTTCGCCCTCGTGTGCGGGGGCGCTACGCGCGCCCCCGCGATGAACCGAACCCCAGCATGCTCCCCCTCGAGTCCTAGGGCCCACCGGGTAACCCCACCACCACAAACCTTATCGCCCCCCGCGCGCGCTTCCGCATGCCACCGGAGGCTCCGGACCCATGAACCGCGCCGCCATCCTCTCGCTCATCGTACTCCTCGCACCCCTGGCGCTTGCCGGATGCGTGGAGGACTCGTCCGTGGACAAGAGCAGCGACCTCACCGACAACCTCCCCGAGGAGACCACCTCCTGGGGTCGCGACCTCCCCGAGACCATCGGGAGCCTCCAGTCCCTCAGCACCGTGGCCGAGGTGAAGGCCGCCGCCGGCATCTGGACCGAAGGCGACTTCGCCTACGTCAGCGGCCTCAACAGCGGGTTCTACGTGCTGAACCTCACCACCCCCGAGGACCCCCAGGTCGTGGGGCACCTCAGCGACGTGTACGGGCGCGACGTGGACATGCTCCACTACGACGACGGCCGCATGGTGGCCGCCATCGCCGCCAGCGGCGACGGCTTGCACCTCGTGGACGTCACCGACCCCACCAACCCCACGCTCACGGCCACGTGGACCGGCGCCAGCTCCCACAACCTCGCCGTGGTCCCCGACACGCACCTCATCTACAACAGCCGGAGCATCAGCATCCCCGACCAGGGCCTCGACATCGTCGACGCCAGCGACCCCGCGAACCCCGAGCTCGCGCGATTCGCCGACAACGTCCTCACCTGCCACGACGTCACCTTCCACGTGACCGAGGACAAGAAGCGCGCGTACTGCCCCGGTGTCGTCGCCACCCAGATCTGGGACATCAGCGACCCCGAGCAACCGCAGGTCGTGAGCGAGATCGCGAACCCCGCCATCAACATCCACCACTGGGCCAAAGCCACCCCCGACGGTGACATGCTCATCATCGGCGACGAGCACGCCGGCGCCGCCGCCTACGGGTGCGGCGCCTACGCCGAGGCCGGCGGCGTCGCCGCCAGCGACACCGTGGGCGCGGTGTGGTTCTACGACATCAGCAACGAGGAAGCGCCCGTCCCCCTCGGCCACGTGAGCGCCCCCGCACCCACCGACGACGTGGGTCCCACCATGGCCGCCAGCGCCTGCACCGCCCACTTCGGCGACTTCGTCCCCGACCGCGACAAGCTCGTGGTGGGATGGTACATCGCCGGCACGCTCCTCATCGACTTCAGCGACCCCACCAACCCCCTCATCGTGGACCAGGTGGACGAGGGCGGCGACGTCTGGGACGCCCAGGTCCTCAACGGGTACGTCTTCACCGGTGACACCCGCACGGGCATGAGCGTGATGACCTTCGTTTCGGCTGATGCCTAGCGGCATCGACCTTAACGAAGGTCGCCCTT
>CAZDGP010000026.1:0-3938 GCA_964505085.1 uncultured Thermoplasmatales archaeon | reverse complement strand
GTCGCCCTTCGGGCTGACGTTCGTAACGGCGGGTGCCTGACGGTATCAGCCGCCATGAACGTCGCCTGTGGCGGACCTTCGCCTCGGCCCGCCGCCTCTTCACCCTCCTTGTCCTTCCTTTCCAGGCCACCGACGAAGCTTCCGGGCGTCCATCCTCGACACCCGCCGAGGGTTGTAGGCGAAGGTCTAAGTCGGTGTCGACGCACGACGATGCCGAGGTGAGGCTATTGAACACCACGAGCATCGGAAGCGTCGTCATCGGGCTCCTGACCCTCGTCCTCGGCGTGGGCCTCCTGGTGGCCGGGAGCGCCGCCGTCATGGAGTTCGGGTTCGCCGGAAGCTACAGCTACGAGGAGGAGCACGGCCCCTGGGGCATCTTCGGAAGCGAGGAAGGCCAGGCGAGCTTCGTCCACCCCGTCGGCGTCCTCGGCGGCCTCCTGGCCATGCTGGGCGTCGTCCTCGCCGGGTGGGGGCTGCTCCACACCGGCCGAAGCCTCGAACGCGGCAAGGACCGCGAGGTCCAGCTCCGGACCCTGCATCGCGACGAGTGACCGCGCCCCAGGCTTCAAGACCACCCACCCCCTTCCCCGCGCCATGTCGCGGCCCACGCGCGGGTACCGGTTCCTGGACCACACCGCCGACCTCGGCGTGGAGGCCTGGGCGCCGACGCTGGACGCCGCCTTCGAGGAGGCGGCCCGCGGCGTCTTCGCCTACGTCCTCGAACCCACCCGCGTGGACGCCGTGGGCGAGGTGCAGGTGGAGGTCACCGGCCGCGACGCCGAGGAGCTGCTCCTCAACTGGCTCGACGAGCTCCTCTTCGTGCAGCAGACCGAGCTCGTGGCCTTCGAGGGGTACCACGTGGACGAGCTCGAGAACCGACCAGGTGACGACGATGACGCCTGGCACCTGACCGCCAGGGTCACGGGGGAGGACTACGACGCGAGCAAGCACGGCCACATCCACGAGGTGAAGGCCGTCACGTACCACGGGCTCCTGGTGGAGCGGGACCCGCCGCGGGTCGAGGTCATCCTCGATATATAGCGGCGGTCCGAAGCTTGAAATAGCCGGGGCGGGTGTTCCCTCCCTGGTGACGCCCATGCCGTGGGAAGGACAACTCGACCAGATCGACGCGTACCGTTACGAGATCCCCACGGACCACCGCCCCGGCATGCGGGTACCAGGGCGGGTCTTCGCGAGCGACAAGCTCCTGCCGGACATCAAGGAGGACAACGCCCTCCAGCAGGTGGCGAACGTCGCCACCCTTCCGGGCATCGTGGGCCACAGCTTCGCCATGCCCGACATCCACTGGGGCTACGGGTTCCCCATCGGCGGCGTAGCCGCCTTCGACGCTGACGAGGGCGTCATCAGCCCCGGCGGCGTGGGCTTCGACATCAACTGCGGCGTCCGCCTCATCCGAACCAACCTCACGGAGGACGACGTCCAACCGAACCTCCGCCCCCTCGTGGAGACGCTCTTCCAGAACGTCCCCAGCGGCGTGGGGAGCAAGGCCCAGGTGCGGCTCACACCCAAGGACGTGGAGGAGATCCTCACCCGGGGCCCCGCGTGGGCCGTGGAGGAGGGCTTCGGGTGGGAGGAGGACCTCAAGCACATCGAGCACGGTGGCCACCTCGGCCAAGCGGATCCGAGCGTCGTGAGCGACAAGGTCCTCAAACGCGGCGCACCCCAGGTGGGGAGCCTCGGCGGCGGCAACCACTTCCTCGAGCTCCAATCCGTGGACGAGGTGTTCCGTCCCGAGGCGGCGGAAGCCTTCGGGCTCACGGACCCCGGTCAGGTCTGCATCATGGTGCACACGGGAAGCCGCGGCGCCGGGCACCAGATCTGCCAGGACAGCCTCCGGCAGATGGAGCGCAGCGCCGAGGGGTACGGCATCGACCTCGTGGACAAGCAGCTCGCCGCCAACCCCATCAAGAGCAAGGAGGCGCAGGACTACCTCGCGGCCATGCACTGCGGCATCCACTACGCGTGGACGAACCGCCAGATGATCACGCACTGGATCCGCCGCAGCTTCGAGGAGGTCATGGAGGTGGACGCCGAGACCCTGGGCATGGACCTCGTGTACGACGTGAGCCACAACATCGCCAAGCGCGAGACCCACGAGGTGGACGGGCGCAAACGCGACGTGTACGTGCACCGCAAGGGCGCCACACGGAGCTTCGGCCCCGGGCACGAGGACCTCCACCGGGACTACCGCGACGTGGGGCAACCCGTCCTCATCCCCGGCGACATGGGCACCGCGAGCTACGTGCTCCACGGCACCCAGGGCGCCATGGACGAGACCTTCGGGTCCACCTGCCACGGCGCCGGCCGCAAGAAGTCCCGCACCCAGGCCCGGCGCGAGCAGCGGGGCCAGGACGTCATCCGGGAGCTCCGGGACCAGGGCATCTACGTGAAGGCCGCCAGCAACAAGGTCGCCGCCGAGGAAGCCCCCCACGCGTACAAGAACGTCTCCGACGTCGTGGACGTCTGCGAGGAGGCGGGCCTCAGCAAGAAGGTGGCGCGCATGCGGCCCCTCGGTGTGGTGAAGGGGTAGCGGGAACCGATCCGCCGGTGGGGCAGGGCCCGAAGCCCCGGGGAACCGACGCGCTTAACCACACCCTTCCCCATCCCCGCGCCATGCCCCGCTTCCGCTTCATCGCCCCCTTCATGGACCGGTTCCCCTACGGGCACGAGGCGGAGCTCCGCGACGCCCTGGAACCCGCACGGGGCGGTGTCCTCGTGGACGTGGCCGGCGGCACGGGGCGCGTGAGCAAGCGCGCAAGCCACCTCTTCGAGCGCACCCTCGTTGTGGACCTCCAACCGGCGATGCTGGCGCGCGTTCCCCACCCCCTGGAGCCCGTGCAGGGCGATGCCACCGCGCTCCCCATGGCCGATGGGAGCGTGGACGCGGTGCTCTTCACGGACGCCCTCCATCACGTGCCCGCGGCGTACGGGGCGTTGAAGGAGGCGGCGCGGGTGCTGCGGCCCGGGGGCGTGCTCGTGGTGGAGGAGTTCCACCCGGGCTCCTGGCAGGGGAAGCTCATCATGCTCGCGGAGAAGCTCGCGCTCTTCGGCAGCACCTTCTGGACCCCCGACGAGCTCCTGGACCTCGTGGACCGCACCGGGGGGTTCGAGGACGTGGAGGTGGAGCGGTGGTCGCCGCGGGACTACGCGGTCGTCGGACGGAGGATCGACGACCCGTAGCGGCCACCAAGCCGTCGTCACCCGCTCCGGCGACGGGGACCCCGGGGACGGGTGAAGAGCTTTTATAGCGTTGCAGCGTGGATGGGGGTGTCGCCCATGGCGCTGAAGCTCAACGAGATCTTCTACTCCGTGCAGGGGGAGGGCCTGGAGGCCGGCCTCCCCACGGTGTTCATCCGCACGAGCGGGTGCAGCCTACGGTGCACGTGGTGCGACACCGCCTACGCGTTCTGGGACGGGGACGAGACCACCGTGCAGGAGGTGGTGGACCACGTGGAGAAGGCGTTCCCGGTGAAGCGCGCGTGCCTCACGGGGGGCGAGCCCCTGGACCAGCGGGAGAGCGTGGATCTCCTGGATGCGCTCCTGCAGCGGGGGTGGGAGGTGGTGCTGGAGACGAGCGGCGGCCAACCCATCGACCGCGCCGTCGCCCTGGAGCCCCGGGATGCGTTGCGGGTGAGCTTGGACGTGAAGCTCCCGAGCAGCGGGATGCAGGAGCGGAACCTCTGGGCGAACTTCGACGCGCTTGCGGCGCACGACCAGGTGAAGTTCGTCATCGCCGACGAGGAGGATTACGCGTACGCCCTGGATGTGCTGGAGGAGCACGGGGACAGGATCCCCTGCGAGGTGGTGTTCCAGCCCGTGTGGGGTGAGGACCCGTGTTGGCTCGCGGAGCGCGTGCTGGATGAGGGGTTGGACGTGCGCGTGTCGCTGCAGCTTCACAAGGTCATCTGGGGGGAGGA
>CAZDGP010000025.1:14288-24818 GCA_964505085.1 uncultured Thermoplasmatales archaeon | reverse complement strand
GGGAACCTCATGGCCATCGACAGCGAGACCGTGGCCTTCCTGGACTTCGGCGCCGTGGGGCAGGTGCCCCGGCGCCGCGCCGAGCACGTCTTCGACCTCATCGTGGGGTTCCTCCGCTCCGACCTGGACGAGGTCACCCAGTCCCTCATCGCCATCTGCGACATCCGGGAGGACTTCGACCTCCGGGCGCTCCAGAAGGACGTGGAGCGCATCATGGACTACTACGAGCGGGAGCGGGCCAGCGTGGGGGACCCGGAGATCCTGGAGCGCATCATCAACGTGGCGGAGCAGCACGGGATGCTGCTCCCCCCGGACTTCATGCTCATCACCCGTGCGCTCTTCCAGTTCGAGGGGCTCTGCGTGGAGCTCGACCCCGGGTACGAGCTGGTGGAGACCCTCGAGCCCTACCTCGCCCAGCACCTGCGGGACCGCATCCTCAACGTGCCCCAGAGCCGGGAGGAGCTCCTGGGGGACGCCCTGGGCATGGTGGAGGACCTCCGCAAGGTGCCCAAGCGCATGCACAGCCTGCTCAGGAAGGTGGAGGCGAACCAGCTGCGGTTCACCGTGGACGTGGCCGGAAGCAGCGCCCAGCGCGAGGAGGATGATCGGGCGGGCATCCGCCAGCAGGTGACGTGGCTCGTGGGGTCCCTCGTGGTGGGCACGGGCCTCGTGGTGAGCCTGGGGGGTGGAGACGACACCCTCCTGAACTTCATCTTCCTCACGCTGGTGCTGCTCATCGTGTGGGCCTTCGCCATGGTCATCCTCGAGGACGTCTAGCGAAGGGTGCGAGAAGGGGAGGGTGGGCGGAGCCTCAGACGCGCGTGGTCAGGGAGGGCTTCCGTCCGTACACGAGGGTGCGGGCTTCCTCGGGTCCGAGGGTGAGCGTAAGCATGAGGTCGTCCTTCCGCAATCGTACCTCCACACCCCGCTGGGGCTCGGAGGTGATGTCGTCCACTTCGAACCCGTCGGCGAGGGCCTCGTCGATGCGCTTGACCGTGTCGATCATGGGGGTCACGGTTCCTGGGAGCCCGCGGAGGTACTTGAATGGAGCAAGCAGGGGAGAAGAACCAACCTTCAAGACCCCGGTTGACAAGTCAACTGTCTAGGTGGGATGTGTTCCTCGGGGGTCACGGGGTGCCCTCGGCCGTAGCCCCCGGCTCCACCCGCGCTCCCCGAAGCGTGACCTTCGCCGGCACCCGCGCCCCCTCGCCCAGCACCGTGTCCTCCACCACAGCCCCCTCCTCCACCACCGCGCCCTCGCAGAGGACGGAGGAGCGCACCTGCGCCCCCGCCTCCACGGTGGCGTCCCGGTAGACCACGCTCCCCTCCACCACCGCGCCCGCTCCCACGCGGCTCCCCGGGTAGAGGTTCGTGCGATGCACCTCCGCCTCACCGTGGACCGTCGCGTCCTGGTGGTACGCGCCCCCGTGGCGACGCTCCGCCATGATGACGCTCGCGTGGATCAGGTCCTCGGGCCGCCCCACGTCCATCCAGAGGCCCTCCAGGGGCTTCGCGTAGAGCGGCGCCTCCTCCTCGAGGAGCTTCGGGAAGAGGTCCTTGCTGAAGTCGAACTTCTCCCCCTGGGGCACCCGGTCCAGGGCCTCGGGCTCCAACACGTAGATGCCGGCGTTCACGAGGTTGCTGAAGGCATCCTCCTGCTCCGGTTTCTCCTGGAACCGCGTGATCAGGCCCTCGTCGTCCACCGCCACCACGCCGAACTCCGAGACCTCCTCCCAGGGCACCTCCGTGAGGGCCATGGTGGCCACGGCCCCGCGCTCCCGGTGGAACTCCACGAGGCTCCGGATGTCCACGTCCGCCAGCACGTCGCCGCTGGCCACGATGAAGGTGCCATCCAGGAGCTCCCGGGTCTTCCCCACGCCCCCGGCGGTACCCAGGGCGTCGTCCTCCAGGCTGTAGAAGATGCGCAACCCCAGCCGGTCCCCGCCGCGGAGACGCTGGATGAGCTGCCACGGACGGTAGTACGTGGTGGCGATGACGTCCGTCACCCCGGCCTTCCCCAGGGACTCCAGCACGTACTCGATGCAGGGCTTCCCCGCGATGGGGACGAAGGGCTTGGGAACCGTCTCCGTCACCGGTCGCAACCGGGTACCCCGTCCTCCAGCCATGACCACGGCCTTCATGGTGGCGACACCGTGGGGTGCAGGTCCTCCGCCACTTAAAAAGGTTCGCGGTGGGTCAGGCCACCGCCCAACCCGGGGGGATGGCCCGGTAGGGCCCCGGACCTAGGCGCCCTTGGAGGGGCTCGGTCTCCACCGCGCTGGCACCGGGGCCAGGGGGGGGGCGCTCTCTTACTTGCCCTTGGAGGGCGCAGCGAGAGCCTCGGCCACCTCGTACCAGTACCGGGTACTTGCCTCGACGCCCCTGTGCAGGTTCTCCAGGTGGAAGTGCTCGTTGGGCGCGTGGAGGTTCTCCGTGCGCAACCCGAAGCCCATGAGCACCGAGGGCACGCCCAGGACCTCGTCGAAGATGGCGATGACCGGGATGGTGCCCCCGCTGTGCACGGCCACCGGCGCCCGCCCGAAGGTAGCCTCCAGGGCGCGGTTCGCCGCCTTCACCGCCGGCGCATCCGGCGAGATGCGCACCGGCGTCGCGTGATGCATCTCCCGGATGCTGACCTCCACCCCCGCGGGCGTCACGTCGGCCACGTGGCGGCGCACCTTGGCCACGATGTCGTCGGGGTCCTGGTCCGCCACCAGGCGCATGCTCACCTTCGCGTGGGCCTCCGACGGGATGATGGTCTTCGCACCCTCGCCCTGGAACCCGCCCCAGAGCCCGTTCACGTCCAGGGTGGGGCGTCCCCAGCGGCGCTCCAGGAGGCTGTACCCCTCCTCCCCCGCGAAGGCGGGAACGCCCAGCTCCCTCCGGAGCTCCTCCTCGTCCTGGGGGAGGTTCCGCCACGTCTCCCGGAGCGCCTCCGGGATGGGCTCCACGTCGTCGTAGAACCCCGGCACCGCCACCCGCCCGTCGGGCTCGTGGAGCCTCGAGAGGATGAGGGCGAGGGCGTTGGCGGGGTTCCGCACCGCACCCCCGTAGACGCCGCTGTGGAGGTCGTGGTCGGGTCCCCGAGCATCCAGCTGGATGTACGCGAGCCCCCGCATCCCCAGGGTGACGGCGGGGAGGTCCGGCGCCCACATGGCCGTGTCCGACACGAGCACCGTGTCGCAGGCGAGGAGCTCCCGATGCGCCTCCACGAACCCGCCGAGGCTCGGGCTTCCCACCTCCTCCTCACCCTCCAGGATGAACTTCACGTTCACCGGCAGCTCCCCCTCGGTCTCCAGGATGGCCCGGACGCTCAGGATGTGGGTGAGGAGCTGGCCCTTGTCGTCGGTGGCGCCCCGCGCGTAGATCTTGCCATCCCGCACCGTGGGCTCGAAGGGCGGGGTCTCCCACTGCTCCAGCGGGTCCGGCGGTTGGACATCGTAGTGCCCGTACACGAGCACCGTGGGCGCCTCCGGGCCGGCACCCAGCCAGCTCGCGGTGACGATGGGGTGGAGGTCCGTCTCGTGCACCTCCACGGTACCGAGGCCGCTCGCCTCCAGGAGCTTAGCCACCCACCGCGCACCCTCCCGAACGTCCGCCGCGTGGGCCCGGTCGGTGCTCACGGTCTTGTGGGCGAGGAACTCCCGCAGGATCCCCTCGTGCTCCTCCCGGTGCTCCGCAGCGTAGGTCAGGGCGTCGTCCATGGGTACCCGGCGCCGCCATAGCCCAGGCTCGGCATAAAACGGTGGGTTCGCCGTGGGCTCCACCACCGGAAACCCCAAGGAGACCCCGGTCCCTCATCCGGCAGGTCCCATGACGCACCGCGACGACCTCGTGAACCACCTGGACGGGTACCTGGACGTGGAGCGCTTCGACGACCGCACCCCCAACGGGCTCCAGGTGGAGGGTCGGGAGCACGTGGAGCACGTGGTCACCGGTGTCAGCGCCTGCATGCCCCTCTTCCGGAAGGCCCTGCAGGAGGACGCGGACCTCGTGCTCGTCCACCACGGCATGTTCTGGGGGAGCGAACCCACCGCCATCGTGGGCCCCAAGGCCGACCGCGTCCGCTTCCTCCTGGAGCACGACCTGAACCTCGTGCAGTACCACCTCCCCCTGGATGCTCACGCGGAGGTGGGGAACAACTTCGTCGCCGCCCGGGAGCTGGGGCTCACCGACCTCGAACCCTGGGCCGAGCACGACGGCGTCCCCATCGGCGTGCGAGGCCGCTTCCCCGAGAGCAAGCTCCCGGACGAGGTCTTCGAGGCCCTCGAGGACCTCTACCGGCGGGAACCCCTGGTCTTCGCCCACGGCCCCGACGAGGTCGAGCACGTGGGCATCGTGAGCGGCGCCGCCCAGGGGGAGCTCGTGCAGGCCACCCGCGACGGCCTCGACCTCTTCGTCACGGGGGAGGTGAGCGAGTGGAACCCCCGCCACGCCCAAGCCCACGGCATCCACTTCGCAAGCTGCGGGCATCACGCCACCGAGCGCTTGGGCGTGCAGCGTCTGGGCGCGTACGTGGAGGACCGCTTCGGTCTCGACCACACCTTCATCGACATCCCGAACCCCGTGTAGGAGGACACCGCGTGGACGTGCGCATCGCCCGAACGCTCGAGGACGCCCTGCCCCTGGAACCCACGCGGGCGCACGTGGTCCTGGACGTGCTCCGCTTCAGCACCACCGCCGTGGCCCTCCTGGAGGAGGGAGCACGACGCATCCGCCCCTTCGCGGACGCCGACGCCGCCCGCGCCTACCGCCACGAGCACCCGGACGCCGTCCTCGTGGGGGAGGAGGGCGGGGATCGCCTGGAGGGCTTCGACGCCAACAACAGCCCCACCCGCGTCTGGGGCGACCTCGACGTGCGGGACCGCCCCGTGGCCATCCGCACCACCAACGGCACCCGCGCCCTCCACGCCGTGAGCGACGCGGACCTCGTGCTCGTGGCAGGCCTCGTGAACGCCGGGGCCGTGGCCGAAGCCCTCCGGGAGGCGGCGCGCCCCGTCACCCTCGTGGCCTGCGGGTGGCGGGGGGAGGAGAGCGGCGAGGACATCGCCGGCGCCATCCTCCTCGCCCGCCTCCTCACGCACGGGGACGCGCCACCGGAGCTCGTGGACGAGGTGCGCCGCGCGGTGCTGGATGCGCCCAGCGCCCGGAGCCTCCGCGAGGCCGGGTTCGGGGCGGACGTGGAGGCGGCCGCCCGCGTGGACGCGAGCACGGTGGTGCCGCAGCTCGTGGATGGGGAGCTGGTGGCGTGGGAGCGCTAGAATCGGGCTGTGGAGAGGTGGTGGTCAGTCGTCCTTCGATGGGACGCCTGAGGGTCCCTTGGGGGGCTTGGGGTCCTCGGGAGCGTCGCGCGGTTGGTACCCGTGGTCGATCCCGGGGCGGACCCTCCGTCTTCGACCGTTCCTCCTGTCGTCAACCATGATGCTCACCCGTGGACCGTAGCTCTACCATTGTGATCTCCTCGCTTAATAGGATCATCCCTTCCGAGTCTCCCACGGGCTCCTCGAAGGACCCGTCCTGGGCGAGGGGTAGGTCGCCTAACATGCTCCTACCATGGGAGCAACCGATGGGGGATAGGTCTTCTCCGGAGGTTACGGCACTTCTTCACATCTCGAAGCGGCCCTTCTTCTTGAGGAGGTCCACGGCGTCGTCGGCGGCCTCGTCCAAGGCCTCATCGTCCTCGAGGGCTTCCGCATCCTGGTGGAGCTCCTCCATGAGCTCCTGCTGGCCCTCCTCCAGGGCGCGCTTCTCCTGCTTGATGCCCTCGAGGTCCTCCCGCATCTCCATGGCGCGGTCGTGGTAGTGCTGGGCGCGCTCCCGAAGCTCCACGTAGGCCTCGTGGCGCTTGTCCGCCTCCTGGGCCAGGTGCCGCACGCGCTTGTACAGGGGGTCGAGCTTCGCGTGCCACTTGTCCCCCTCCCTGCTGTACTCCAGCACCTTCTCGTGGGCTTCGTCGGCCTCGCTGAAGAGCTCGTCGATACGCTCGTCGATGCCCCGGATGTCGCGGAAGGCCTCGTCCTCCTCGCTCGCGAGCTCCCCCAGCTCCTCCAGGCGCGCCCGCTTCTCCCGGATCTCCTCCACGAACTCCCGCTCGTCCTCGATGCTCATGGGCTCGGTCTGGTAGCGGTGCTCCATGGCGTCGATCTCCTCCTCCAGTTGCCGTGCGCGGTCACCGGCGTTGGTGGGTGCGCCCTCCCGGATGGCCTTCTTCCGCTGGATGAGCTCCTTCGCTCGCGCCTGCAGCTCGTCCCGGCGCTCCCGCCACTGGCGCCCCGCATCGTTGGCGGCCTCGCGCTTCTCCTTCAACGCGTCGATCTCCTCGTACTCCTCGGACTTCGCGTCGTGGAGCTCGTCCCGGGCCTCCCGCAGCTCCTGGGCCTCGGCGTTGAGCTCGTCGCGTTTGTCCAGGAACCGGCGGAACTTCTTCTCCGCCTGCTCCCGGTTCCGATCGAGCTCCTGGATCTCGGAGTACGCGTCCTGGGTGTCGGGGGCGGGGTCATCGGGCATGGGAGGTCGCCTCGGGTTCAACTTCGGGTCCGGGGTCCCGGGGGGTCCCCCGGGCCTCGGCGGTGCGGTTCGCGATGCGGGCGGCGCAGGCTCCCGCCACCACGCCGGCGTCGATGTTCACCACGGTCATGGGCGCGCAGGACTGGAGCATGGTGAGGAGGGCGGCCTCCCCCTCGCCGCCGGCACCGTACCCGGTGCCCACGGGCAGGCCCACGACGGGCACGTCCACGAGGCCCGCCACCACGGGAGCCAAAGCGCCCTCGCGGCCGGCGGCCACGATGACGGCGTCCACCTCCGGCACCCACTCGAGCTCGGGGAGGAGCCGGTGGATGCCGGCGACGCCCACGTCGAGGGCGGAGCGCACGGAGCAGCCCATGTGCTCCGCCACCACGCGGGCCTCCGCGGCCACCTGGTGGTCGCTGGTGCCGGCGGCGAGGATCCCCACCCGTCCGCCGGTGACCGGTGGTTCCGTCGCCGGGGGTTCGTGGGTCCACAGGTGAGCGTCCTCGCGGTAGGTGCTCTCGCCGGGCACATGGAGGTCCTCGAGCAGGTGGGCGCGGTCCGGGGTGAGGCGGGAGACGATCACCCGTTCGCCGGCCTCCACGAGGTCCTTGACGATGCCCTGGAGGTGGTCGTCCCGCTTCCCCTCCGCGAGCACCACCTCCGGGATGCCGGTGCGGTGGCTGCGGGTGGTGTCGAGCTTCGCGAAATCATCCACCTCGCGCATGGGTGCTTCCCGTTGAGCCGCTCGCGGGGGTTAAGGGTTGTGGTGGCGGGGGTGAACCTACCGGTGCCCCGACACCCGCACGGGCTCGTAGGGAGCCTCCAGGTACGCGAGGTCGTCGTCGCTCAACCGGAGGTCCACGGCAGCCACGGCCTCCTCCAGGTGCTCCACGCTGCTCGTGCCCACGATGGGCGTGGTGACGGGGTCCTTGTGCAGGAGCCACGCGAGGGCCACCTGCGCCATGGTGGCGTCCTTCTCCGCGGCGACCTCCTCCACGCGCTCGTTGATGGTGGGCCCGCCGCCCTCGTCGTAGGGGTGGCGCCGCGTGTAGGAGTCGCTCTCAGCCCGGGTGGTGGTGGCGAACGCCTCGTGGGGTCGGGCGAGGTACCCGCGGGCCAGGGGGCTCCAGGGCATCACCGCGATGCCCTCGCTCTGGCAGAGGGGCAGCATCTCCCGCTCCTCCTCCCGGTACGCGAGGTTGTAGTGGGGCTGCATGCTCGCGAAGCGCTCGAGGCCCAGGGCGTCGGAGGTGCTGAGGGCCTTCATGAACTGCCAAGCCCACATGCTGGAGGCGCCGATGTACCGGGCCTTCCCCCGGCGCACGGCGTCCGTGAGGGCCCGGAGCGTCACCTCGATGGGGGTGGCGGGGTCCCACCGGTGGATCTGGTAGAGGTCCACCACCTCCATGCCGAGGCGGCGGAGGCTCGCGTCGAGCTCCTGCTCGATGGCCTTCCGGCTGAGGCCCCCGCTGTTGGGGTCGTCGTCCCGCATGGGGAAGAAGACCTTCGTGGCCACCACGGCCTCCTCCCGGCGCCCCTCCAGGGCCTCCCCCAGCACCTCCTCGCTCTTGCCTCTGGAGTACATGTTGGCGGTGTCGAAGAAGTTGATGCCGAGGTCCCAGGCGCGGTCCACGAGCTCGAGCCCCTCCTTGCGGTCCATGACCCAGGGGCGCCAGTCGGAGGAACCGAAGCTCATGCATCCGAGGCATAGGCGGCTCACCGACATCCCCGTGGGTCCGAAGGTCACCTGCTCCATGGGTCCCTTCACGGCATGTGGATGCAAAAGCCTGCGGGCACCTATAGGGAACTATAGGTCACTATAGGTTGCGTGGGTTGAGGCATGGGAGGGAGGGGGCGACGGGACCACCCGAACCCTTACCCTGGGGCACGCCCATCCCCCGCCGGTGACGCCATGACGGAGCTCCTCTACCTCACCGACAGCTACCTCAGCGAGTTCACCGCCACCGTGGAGGACGCCACCGAGGACTCGGTGGTGCTCGACCGCACCGCCTTCTACCCCACAGGCGGCGGCCAACCCCACGACACCGGGAGCCTCACCTGGGAGGGGGGCGAGGTGGCGGTGACGAAGGTCAAGCGGCGCCAGGGCGCCGTCCACCACACCCTCGACGGGGAGGTGCCGCAGGAGGGCACCGAGGTCACGGGCGTCATCGACTGGGACCGCCGCTACGCCCTCATGCGCCACCACACCGCCGCCCACCTCACCGCCGCCGCCGTGGGGGAGCTCCACGGCGGCCTCGCCACCGGGGGTCAGCTCTACCCCGATCGCGCCCGGTTGGACTTCGAGCTGCCGGACCTCGACCCCACCCAGGAGGCCCTGGACGAGCTCCAGGCGCGCGTGAACGCTTGGGTGAAGGAGGACATCCCCCTCACGTGGTACGAGGTGCCTCGGAAGGTCTTCGAGGGCGAGGACCTCTCCCGCTTGAAGGCCAACCTCCTCCCGGACTTCATCGACCCCGTGCGCATCGTGCAGATCGGCGGCGTGGAGGAGCCCGCCCAGGACGTGGACATCCAGTCCCGACCCTGGCTGAACGCCGGCGTGGTGGACGCCCAGGCCGGCGGCGGCACGCACCTCCACCGCACCGGCGAGGTGGGGGAGTTCACCATCACGGGCACGAAGAGCAAGGGCGCCGAGAACCGGCGGTTCTACTTCGAGGTCCGGTAGGCCCCACACCGGTGAGATCCAACTCACCAGGTTACCATCATCCAACCGGGTGCCCCTAGGGAAGCCCGACGATTGAAATAGCCGAAGGACGATAGTTCAGGTGATCCTCATGCCCGAAGCAGTCATCGTCGACGCCGTCCGCACCCCCTTCGGGAAGCGAGGCGGCGACCTCCGCGACACGCACCCCCAGGACCTCGCCGCCGCGCCCCTGAAGGCCCTCGAGGAGCGCGTAGGCTTCGACCACTCCATCATCGAGGACGTGATCTACGGGAACGTCACGCCCATCGACGAGCAGGGCCTCAACATCGGCCGCCTCGCCACCCTCGTCGCCGGATGGGACGACGTCGTCCCCGGCTTCCAGCTCAACCGCATGTGCGGCAGCGGCCAGGAGGCCTTCAACCTCGCCAGCGCCAACGTCCGCGCCGGCTTCAACGACGTCGTCATCAGCGGCGGCGTGGAGCACATGACCCGCGTCCCCATGGGAAGCGACGCCGGCGGCGTCACCCCCACGTACTTCGAGCACTTCGACGAGATGGTGCAGCAGGGTGAATCCGCCGAGCGCATCGCCTCGAAGTGGGGCTTCACGCGCGAGCTGGTGGACTCCCTGGCCGTGGAGAGCCAGCAGCGCTGGAAGAACGCGTGGGACGAGGGCCGCTACAAGACCCAGTTGGCGCCCGTGGAGACCACCCTCGACGACGAACCCGTCACCGTCACGCAGGACGGGCACCCCCGGCCCGGCACCACCGTGGAGAAGCTCGGCGGCCTCCCCCTCGCGTTCCGTGACGAGGACGAGGGCGTCATCCACGCCGGGAACAGCAGCGGCATCGTGGACGGCTCCAGCGCCATCCTCGTCGCCAGCGACGAGACGGCGGAGGAGCACGGGTGGCGCCCCAAGGCGCGCATCGTGCAGACCCAGACCGTGGGCGTGGACCCCGTCATGATGCTCACGGGCCCCATCCCCGCCACGGAGAAGGTCCTCGCCAAGACCGAGTACGAGCTCGACGACATCGACCTCATCGAGGTCAACGAGGCCTTCGCCCCCATCCCCCTCGCGTGGCTCAGCGAGCTCACCGGCGAGGACAACGAGGACCTCCTGGACACGGACCTCTGGGAGCGCACCAACGTGAACGGCGGCGCCATTGCCCACGGCCACCCCCTGGGCGCCACGGGCTCGGCCCTCATCACGAAGCTCACCCACGAGCTGGAGCGCACCGGCAAGGACGTGGCCCTCAGCACGATGTGCATCGGCTTTGGGCAGGGGATCGCAACTATCATCGAGCGGGTTTGACGCAGTCAAACCCGCCACCGCGGCTCCCGGCGACCGGCGTAGAGCCGGG
>CAZDGP010000025.1:8354-14188 GCA_964505085.1 uncultured Thermoplasmatales archaeon | reverse complement strand
CGCAGTCAAACCCGCCACCGCGGCTCCCGGCGACCGGCGTAGAGCCGGGAGGCGTGGTGTGCGCGTGTCGTGCGGTCCCCCCTTCCCCCCTCACCTCGTCTTCTATCTCCCCACCCACCGCAGCACCGCTGCTCCTCCTCGATGCTGCAGGTCCCGAGGAGCCGATCACACCCGCACCGGCACGAGGCTGCGGAGGCGCCGCCGCCAGAAGCGGACCGCGCCGGTGCCGGGAGCCTCCACCCGCGCTTGCCACACGGCGATGGTGGCGAGGCTCCCCGCCATGAGGGCCACGATGGCCCACTCGAGGGGCGACCCGAAGACGACCCACTCCGTGGCGATGTAGAAGTCCTGGACCATGTGGAGGAACCAGAAGAGAGCGGGGACCCACGAGCGGTAGGTGACGACGGCGGCGATGACGACCACGAGACCCCAGGGCGTGTGCATGGCGCCCTGCCACGCGCTACCCCACGAGAGCGCCTGGTCCAGGCTCATGGCGGTGAGGTCGTGGCTCCCCACGAAGACAGGAACCTGCACCGCGTGGTCCAGGTCGATGAGCCACCCGAAGCCCAGGGCGAGCCACGTGTCCTCCACCGTCCACTCGCGGAACCGCGCGGTGACGTAGGCGAGGAGGAGCACGGCGAGGAGGTGGCTGATGCTCATCATGGGATCGGGCTCCGGGAACCGACGCGTTGCCCCTCCCTTCACCCTCCTCGCTTAAAAGGTTTCAGGCACGGGGAGTGGTCGGCGCAACGGTTTTGGGGCGTCCCACGTGTCGTGGACCGTGGCCACCCTCGACCCGATCACGCTCCTCGCGAGCCTCGCCGCCATCATCGTCATCGGGTACCTCGGGAGCCGCCTCTTCGAGACGTTCCGCATCACCGACATCCTCCTCCTCGTGGGGTTGGGCGTCATCCTCGGACCCGTCACGGGCACCCTCGAACCCGCCATGTTCCAGGCGCTCGCCCCGGTGCTTGGCACCTTCACCCTCCTCGTCATCCTCTTCGAGGGCGGGCTCGGGCTCCGGTTCCACGACCTCCTCACGGGCCTCACCCGCGCGAGCCTCCTGGCGGTCCTCGGCTGGAGCCTCACGGTCGTGGCCGTCGCCGTCGTCACCACCCTCGTCCTCGGGTGGGACCCGCTCCTGGGGCTCCTCCTCGGAAGCATCCTCGGCGGCTCCAGCAGCATCGTCGTCATCCCCCTGGTGCAGGCGCTCTCCACGAGCGACCACACGCGCGTCACCCTCAGCGTGGAATCCGCGCTCACCGACGTGCTCTGCGTGGTGGGCGCCCTCGCCCTCCTCAACATCATCACCACCGGGGTCGTGGACGCCCAGGTGGCGCTCACCTTCGTGGCGAGCCGCTTCAGCGTCGCCATCGTCGCGGGGGCCCTCGTGGGGTTCCTGTGGGAGTACGCGTGGCGCCACCTCGAGAGGGGACCCTACGGGTACATGCTCACCCTGGCGCTCCTCCTGGCCCTCCACGTCCTCGTGGAGCTTCTCGGCGGCTCCGGACCCATCGCCGTGCTCACCTTCGGCATCATGCTCGGCAACCGCGCGCTCCTCCACCCCGACCGCGTGGACCGCGCCTGGGAACGCGGCGGGGACCTCCGCCGCCTCCAATCCGAGGTCGTGTTCTTCGTGCGCACCTTCTTCTTCGTGGCCCTGGGCATCCTCGTGGACGTCGACGCCGTCACCGACCCCCGGTTCCTCGGCGTCGCTGCGCTCCTCCTGGTGGCCCTCGTGGTGGCGCGGGGCATCGCGGTGTTCCTCTCCACCCGCGGCGACCCCGACCTCTCCCGGAACCACGGGGTCCTCCTGAGCATGCTCCCCCGGGGTCTCGCCGCCGCCGTCCTCGCGGTGCTCCCCGCCCAACGGGGCGTCCCCGGCACCGAGCGCTTCGTGGGGTACGCCTTCGCCATCATCATCCTCACGAACGTCGTGGTCACGGTGGCCATCCGCCTCCTCCCCGTCTCCGGCCCCTTCGAGGCTCCCGGGTCCGAGGACGTGCTTCCCCCGCCGTCCTGACCGCAACCCACTTATCCCCCCACCCGCTTCCCCGGGTGAGGTCACCATCATGCCCATGGGTTTCTCCCTCAACGAGGAGCAGCGTGCCATCCGGAAGATGGTGCGCGAGTTCGCCGAGTCCGAGGTCGCGCCCCGAGCCGAGGAGGTGGACGAGGAGGGGATCTGGAACACGGACATCCTGGACCAGGCCGCCGAGCTGGGCCTTGCCGGGATGACGATCCCCGCCAAGTACGGCGGAAGCGGCCTCGACACCATCAGCTACAACATCGCCATCCAGGAGCTGAGCAAGGCCAGCGGGAGCGTGGGCATCACCTTCGCCGCCCACTGCGGCCTCGGCACCGGCCACATCAACATCATGGGCACCGAGGAGCAGAAGCAGGAGTACCTCCCCAAGCTCGCCAGCGGCGAGCACTGGGGCTGCTGGGCCCTCACGGAGCCCGCCCACGGGTCCGATGCGGCCGGCATCGAGACCCGTGCCGAGCGCGACGGTGACGGGTGGCGCCTCAACGGCGCCAAGGTCTTCGCCACCAACGGGCACTTCGCCGACGTCTTCACGGTCATGGCGAAGACCGACCCCGACGCCGGCGCCAAGGGCATCACGGCCTTCATCGTGCCCCGGGGCACCGACGGCCTCGAGGTGGGGAAGAACGAGGAGAAGCTCGGCCTCCACGGCTCCGCCACGTCCCAGCTCTACCTGGAGGACTGCTGGGTGCCCGACGAGCAGGTGGTGGGCGGCGAGAGCGGCTTGGGGAAGGGCTTCGTCGGCGCCATGCGCACCCTGGATGCGGGCCGCATCGCCATCGGGAGCATGGCCCTGGGCCTCGCCGAGGGCGCGTACGAGACCGCCCTCGACTACGCGAAGGAGCGCGAGCAGTTCGGGCAACCCATCGGGAGCTTCCAGGCGGTGCAGTTCAAGCTCGCGGACATGGCCACGCAGATCGACGCCGCCCGGCTCCTCCTGCACCGCGCCGCGTGGCGGAAGGACCAGGGCGTGGACTTCACGAAGCAGGCGAGCATGGGGAAGCTCTTCGCCAGCGAGATCGGGATGGACGTGTGCACGGAGGCCATCCAGGTCCTTGGTGGCAACGGGTACACCACGGACTACCCGGTGGAGCGCATGTACCGGGACGTGAAGCTCTGCGAGATCGGGGAGGGCTCCTCGGAGATCCAGCGCTCGGTCATCGCGAAGATGATCGGGTTGCCGAAGGGGTCGTAGTGCAGGGCGTTGCTCTTCTGGAGGGATCTGGAACCCACCACCCGCCCCCGCCGGCGCGCTTCAGTTCCCACCGCCCACCCCCGCCGCAGGCACTCCGCTGCGCTCCGTGCCCGCGCCGGCACCCCACCCCGCCTCCACACCACCTCCCCCCGGGGCGTCCAAGAGGACCTATAGGGAACTATAGGTGCCTATAGGTGTTCGGGGGCGGTCGGAGCCTCCTCCATCCTCCCCCGTTCCTCTAGTTCCTTCCCGCGCAGGTACCACCACAACCCCGCGAAGGTGATGAGGGTGAGGCCGAAGGCCACCGCCGTGAGCGCCGGCTCCCGGGCGGGGTCGCAGGGCACGTTCATGGTGCGCAGGCCGTCGCAGGCGGCGAAGTACCCCGGGTCCACCAGGACGTAGTCCAGGGCGTCCTGCAGGAGGAACCCTCCCGCCAGGATGCCCCACCACCGCGCCGGCAGGGGACGGAGGTCGTGGAGGAACACCCCCGCCTCCAACGCCATCCCAAGGTGCCCCCAGAAGAGCCAGAAGTCCAGGTTCGTGACGAGGGGGCCCTGGAAGGCGCCGAAGCTCGGGTAGTACACGAGGACGAAGGCCGTCCACACCCCCACCTTCACGTTCGCCACCACCGCGATGGCGTCGAGGACGTCGCTCCGCCACCCCCACCCGTAGAGGACGAGGGGCACCGTGGCCAGAAGCACCGCCATGGGGCTGTCCGGCACGACGAGCCACCACCACGGGTCCGTGGCCAGGAACTGGAACCGGTAGTACCAGAACCCGTACGCGATCCCCACGAGGTTCACCGCGACGATGCTCCAGCGGAGCCGCGGGTCCTCCTTGAACCGGTGCAGGAGCTCGACGACGCCCATGAGCGGCAGGAAGGGAGAGATGCGGGATAGGTGTTGCGCGTTCACCCCGAGGCGCCCGACGCGGACGCCGCGGGGTCGCGCCCTGAGAACCCCGCGAGCATGGGGCCAAGGAGCTCCAGCATCGTCTCCCGGGCGTCCAGGATCTCGAGCTCCACCGGGGTCCCGTCGCTGCGGTAGTGGGTGATGATGTTGTCCGACTGGGACCCGTGGTCCGGGGGGTCCTCCCGGAGCCGGACCGTGAGGATGTCGGTCTCCGCGTCGTACTCAACCCGCATACCGGTCCCTCCTCGCCTTGTACACGGTGACCACGACCCATAACCCTTCCTCTTCCTCCTCCACGACGACCCGGAGAACGTACCCGTTGAGCGCGCGTTCCCGAACCTCCCGCTCACCCCGCGCAGGCCGGACCGACTCAGGATGCCTCACCGTGGAGAGCACCAGGTCCCTCCCGAGGTTGTACCGTTCCATGCGCTGATGCGCGTGGTACGTGATCACGATCCGGATGCGGTCACCTCGCACCGAGGACCGCAGGGGGCCCCATGAAGCTTCTCCGGACGTTACGCCGTTTCGACACGCGTCGAGCGCCGGTACCTTTTTGCTACGTCACGCCCCATGCCAGCGTGATGCCCATGCGCGACGTCGTCATCGCCTCCGCCGTACGCACCCCCGTGGGGAAGTTCCAGGGAGACCTCAGCGGGTTCCAGGCCACCGAACTTGGGGCCCTGGCGGTGGAGGAGGCCGTGTCCCGCGCCAACGTGGACCCCGACATCGTGGACGAATGCATCATGGGCCACGTCATCCAGGCCGGCACCGGCCAGAACCCCGCCCGGCAAGCCGCCCTCAACGGGGGCCTCCCCGAGACCGTGGGCGCCTTCACCCTGAACAAGGTCTGCGGATCCTCGCTCAAGGCCGCCATGGTGGCCGCGCAGGCTATCAAGGCAGGCGACGCCGACGTCATCGTCGCCGGCGGCCACGAGAGCATGAGCAACGCCCCCCACCTCCTCCCCAAGGCCCGGCGCGGGTACCGGCTGGGAAGCGGGGAGATCGTGGACAGCATGATCCACGACGGCCTCCAGGACCCCTTCCACGACGTGCACATGGGCGTCACCGGCGAGGTCGTGGCGGAGGAGTTCGACGTCACCCGGGAGGAGGCTGACGAGCTCAGCGTCGAGAGCCACCGCAAAGCCGCCGAAGCCACCGCCAACGGGTGGTTCAAGGACGAGGTCCTCCCCGTGGAGGTCACGGACCGCAAGGGCAACACCCGCACCGTGAGCCAGGACGAGGGCATCCGCGAGGGCACGAGCACCGAGGCCCTCGCCCGCCTCGGACCCGTCTTCCAGGAGGACGGCGTCGTCACCGCCGGCAACGCCAGCCAACTCTCCGACGGCGCCGCCGCCACCGTCGTCGCCGCTCGGGATACCGCGGAGGACCTCGGGCTCCCCATCCTCGCCCGCATCGTGGGCTACGGCACCGCCGGCGTGGAGCCCAAGCGCGTCATGGCCGCCCCCATCGACGGTGTGCAACAGCTCCTCGAGGACACCGGCACCACCGTGGACGACATCGACCTCTTCGAGCACAACGAGGCCTTCGCCACCGCCAGCTGCGCCGTCCGATCCACCATCGGCGTGCCCCGCGAGCGGTTCAACGTCCACGGCGGCGCCGTGGCCCTGGGCCACCCCCTGGGCGCCACCGGCGCCCGCATCCTCACCACGCTCCTCCACGCCCT
>CAZDGP010000025.1:0-8254 GCA_964505085.1 uncultured Thermoplasmatales archaeon | reverse complement strand
ACGGCGCAGACGCGGCGCCACCCCTTCCCTATCCCTGCCCGCGAGAGCCAGCGCCGGCTCCACACGCTCAGTTGATGAGGCGCTCCCGCAACCACCGGATGGGGAGGCGGTGGAAGAGCAGGGCGAACCCCACGAGCCACATCAAGTGCAGGAGCGTCCCCGTGCCCACGGTGCCGATGGCGAGGGCGCGGATGACCTTCACGCTGTGGTAGAGGGGTGTGAGGTTCGCCACCCACACCACGGGATCCGGCAGGTGCGTGAGGGGGAAGAAGATGCCGCTGAAGAGGAAGAGCGGCGTGATGAAGAGCGTGAAGTAGAAGCTCAGGAGGTCCATGTGCTGGATGCGGCTGTTGTAGCTCAACCCGATGATGGCGAAGACGAAGCCCGTGAGCGCCGCCACCGCCGGGATGAGGAGCACCCCCCACCCGCTCACGAGGCCCGCCACCACGAGCACCAGGAGGATGATGCTGGACTGGATGAGGCTCCGCGTGGTGGCCCAGAGGAGCTCCCCCGCCACCACGTCCTCCACGTTCACGGGCGTCGCCATCATGGCCTCGTACACGCGCTGCTCGTGGATGCGCATCCACGTGTTCCACGTGGTCTCGAAGGTGGCACCCATCATGGCGCTGCTTGCCACGAGCCCCGGCGCGATGAAGACGAGGTAGGGCACCCCCTCGATGTTCCCCACGAAGCGCCCGAGGCCGATGCCCATGGCCGTGAGGTAGATGATGGGGTCCAGGGCGGTGCTGAGGAGGATGGTCTTCCAGAAGTTCCGGTACACCGAGATCTCCCGCAGCCACACGCGGTACGCGTGGCGCAGGCTGATCCGACCCGCTCCCCCCTCACTCATCCAACGTCCTCCCGGTCAGTTTGAGGAACACATCCTCCAGGCTTGCTCTCCTGAGCACCGCCTCGCTCACGTCCACGTCGGCATCCTGCAACGCCGAGAGCAACGTGTCCGCGTCCTTCCCGTAGAGGAGCAACCGCTCCCCGTACTCGTCGCTTCCCTGGATGTGGCTTCGCACCGTCCCCAACATGTGCTCCCGCTCCTCCCTCCCCGCCGTGAGCTCGAGCACCTCCCGCCCCACGTGCTCCCGCACGAGGTCCGCGGGCTTCCCCCGAGCGATGACGTGACCCCGGTCCATGATGACGAGCTCGTCGCAGAGCTGCTCCGCCTCGTCCATGTAGTGCGTGGTGAGGAGGATCGTCTTCCCCGTGCGCTTGAGCTCCCGGATCTTCTCCCACAGGAGCGAGCGCGCCTGCGGGTCGAGGCCCGTGGTGGGCTCGTCCAACACCAGGAGGTCCGGGTCGTTCACGAGGGCCCGGGCGATGGCGAGGCGGCGCCGCATCCCGCCGCTCAGGCTCCCCACGCGGTCCCCCGCCCGGTCCTCCAACTGCACGAAGGCCAAGGCCTCCCGCGCCCGCTCGGTGCCCTCGGAGCGCTTGATGCCGAAGAAGCGCGCGTACACCACGAGGTTCTCGAGCACCGTGAGGTCCTCGTCGAGGTTGTTCTCCTGGGGCACCACACCCAACCGCGCCTTCACCTCACGCAGGTTCTCCGTAACATCCATCCCCAGGACCTGGAGCTCCCCGCTCGTCACGGGGCTCAACCCGTACACCATCCGCATGGTGCTCGTCTTCCCCGCCCCGTTCGGGCCCAGGAACCCGTAGCAGACGCCCCGGGGCACCGTGACGTCGATGCCCGCCACCGCCGTGAAGCCGTCCCCGAACGTCTTCACGAGGTTACGTGCCACCAACGCGGGCTCCGGCCCGGTCATGGAAGCCGTGAAGGTGGGAACCGTACTTAAGCGCTTGCGGAGGGTCACGGCTCCCCGCGTCACGTGCATCGCGCGCTTCCGTCACGGGAGGAGGCTGCTCCCGTCCACGTCGACGCAGGCGGCGTCGGTGCCAGCCATCATCCCGGCCTCGCACCCGCTGACCTCCGGTGCGACCACGACCTTGCAGGAACTGTGCGCCGTGCCCGTGCCGCTCACGGTCACGCAGCCGTCGGCGTGGTCCGTGCCGCTCACGGCCACATGGTACCCGTCGGCCTCCCCCGTGAGGCTCGCGGAGACCACGTACCCCTTGGAGTCCCCCAGGGGGTTCACGTCGTAGCAGGGCTGGTACTGCTGGCCCACGTTGGTGCGGCACCCGCCGGTGGCGCTCGCCGCCCCCACCCCCGTGGAGTTCCCGGTGCCGCTCACGGCCAGCACCCACCCGTTGGCATCCCCCTCTCCGCTGACGGCCGCGAGGTCCGAGTACGCGTCCCCGGTGCCGCTCGCACCCACGACGAAGGCGTCGGCATCCCCGGTGCCGCTCACCGCCGCGACGAAGGCGCTGGCGTGGCGGAGACCGCTCGCCGCCAACAGGTACCCGCTTGCGTCCCCGAACCCGCTCACGCCCGCCCAGTACGCGTGGGCGTCATCCTCCGTCTCCACCGTTTGACAGGGCTTGTACGCGTCGGCGGAGGAGCTCCTGCAGCCGCCGGTGGCGCTCCAGGGCGTGGCGCCCGTGGCGTTCCCGGTGCCGCTCACGGACACGTTGGACCCGCTGGCCTCCCGGGTGCCGCTTGCAGCCAGGACGCCGCCAGTGGCATCCCCTGTCCCCGACGCCGCGGCCGAACCGCCCCGGGCCTCCCCGGTGCCGCTTGCAGCTAGGAGGGACCCGGTGGTGTCCCCCGCAACGGAGGCCGCCACGAGGTTCCCCTCGCCGTCCTCCGTGCCGCTTACCGCCAGCGTCGCGTCGTGGGCGGTGCCGTTGGCGCTCGCTGCCACGTGGGTGGCGGAGGCGCTGCCGGTCCCCGAGGCAGCCACCAGGTCCCCCCATGCGTCCCCGGTCCCGCTCACGACCACCGCACCGTACGCGTCCCCCGTACCGCTGACGCCCACGACGAAGGCCTCGGCATCGTCGAGGCCACTCACGGCCGCCACGTAGGCGGTCGCCTGCCGCGTCCCGCTCGCCGCCAACACGTACCCGCTCGCGTCCCCGAACCCGCTCACGCCCGCCCAGTACGCGTGGGCGTCCTCCTCCATCTCCACCGTCTGGCAGGCTTGGTACTGGTCGTAGGAGGCGCTCCGGCATCCGCCGGTGGCGCTCCAGGGTGTGGCCCCCGTGGCGTTCCCGGTGCCGCTCAGGGCCACGTTGTGCCCGTGGGCATCCCGGGTGCCGCTTGCTGCCAGGAGCGTTCCGGAGGAGGGACCCGTCCCGGAGGCTGACACGAAGCTCCCGCGAGCCTCCTCCGTGCCGCTAGCGGCCACGGTGGCGGTGTGAGCGGGTCCGGCACCGCTTGCAGCCACGTGCACGGCCGACGCGCTCCCCGTGCCGGCCACTCCCGCGAGGACCCCCTGGGCGTCCCCGGTGCCGCTCACGGCCACAACGCCGTCGGCATCCCCGTACCCTGACACCGCCACACCGTTGCAGACGGCATCGTAGGTCACGCTCACGCAGGCGCGTCCGTCGGGGGTGTAGACGCTCTGGGCTGACACGGTCCCGGTCAAGGCGGGGACCGCGAGCATCGCGACAAGGGCCACCATCAGGCTCACGCGGTAGGGTGCCGGTATCATCTCCAAGCCTCACACCGTCAACCACCAGGGGACGGGTATAGGTTGCGGCGGTTGAGGCCTCCCCCGACCCGCCCCGACCCTACCCTACCCTACCACGGAGAGACTTAATCCGTCCCCCATGGGAAGCAGCGTGCTCACCAACCGGTCCTCCTCCCGCAGGCGCTGGTTGAACTCACGGATGGCCTCCGTGCTGGGTTCCATATCCTCCGGGTCCCACACGCGCCCGTGCCAGAGCACGTTGTCCGCCGCGATGAGGGTCCCCGGGCGGCTCACGCGGAGCGCGTGGTCCAGGTACGCGCCGTACTCCTCCTTCGCGGCATCCAGGAACACGAGGTCGTAGGGGCCCTCGAGGGTGGGGAGGGTGTCCAGGGCCGGACCCCGGTGCACTTGGAACCGGTCGGCGGCGCCGGCCTTCGCCGCGTTGGCCTCGGCCACGTCCGCGTGCTCGTCGTCGAACTCCAGCGTATCCACCACACCCGCGTCGCCGAGGCCCTCCAGGATCCACAGGGCGCTGTACCCGTAGAGCGTCCCCACCTCCAGCGCCCGGGGTGCACGGTCCACAACCCCCGAGGATGCGGCGGCGGCCAGGGTGGCCAGCGTGCGGCCGGAGTCCGGCCCCGTCACCGGGAGCCTCTCCGCCTCGCAGCGCTCCCGGATCCCCTCGAGGAGAGGGGGCTCGTCCGCGTGACGCCACAGGTAGTCCCGCGCGTGCTCGCTCAGGAAACCGGGGTCGAAGCTTGCCACCAACGTCACCACGCCGGCTACCGTGTGCAGGCTCCTTAACCGTTCGTGAGGTTCGGACCCTCCCCGGTGGGCCGGAGCCCAACGCTTGCGGTGGGTTCAAGGCGACGCCGCTTGCTCTCCACCCATGCTCCAGCGCGACGTCATCCTCACGGGCGTGGTGGCCGTCCTGGCCGTCACCAGCGCCGCCCTCGCCGGCGTCACCCTGGACCTCCGGGGGGACCTCGAGGAGACGCGGGATGCCCGGGACGACGCGCGGCGAGACCGGTGGGGGATCCAGGAGCGCCTCAACCGGACCTTCGCCTACCACGCGTTGCAGGCTGGTCAGGCGCTCCGAAACTGGGACGAAGCGCGAGCTCCCGACGACCGCCGTGTCCTCGACCGTGCGGAGGAGAACCTCCTTCGCCTCCGGATGGTGCTTCCCGTCACCGCCCCCACCGACCCCCAGACGCGGAGCCTGTGGAGCGGCGTGAACGCCACCGTCACGAACCTCGTGAACCTCCGGGCGGCCGGGGACGCGGACCTCGCGAACCGCACGACCCTCATCCCGTACGTCGCAGGCGTGGGGAACGCCCTCCACGACATCGGTGTCGCCCTCTACCCGGAGCGGTACGGTGAGGACGGGGACGGTTCACCTCCGACCCTCCAGGACGCTCTCCAGGACCTCCATGGAGCGAACGCCGCCCTTGAGCGGAACCTCACACCCCTCTTGGACCCCGTCGCGCGGGACCGCGCCGAGCTCCTCCACGGGGAACTGACCTGGACACGGAACACCACCGGCGCCAGCACCGACGATGGCGGAGGGGGCGGTGGTGAGGAGGGCGACGATTCCCCGCCCCGGCCCCAACCCTGCGACCCCTCCACCGAGGTGCTGGAACCCTCGTGCCCCGTGGCGAACCTCACGGTGTCGGTGAAGGGCACGCTCCCGGGGAACCTCACCGGACAGGACGCCACCTGGGGCCTCGTCGCCTGCCCCAGCCACCTCCCCACCCATCCCGGGTACGCGTGCTACAGCACCGCGGAGCGAGCCACCGTGGGCGCGTGGGGCTCCGTCTTCCCGAACGTCACCCGCGTGAACGACCACACGGTGCGCGTCACCGTCCCCCTGGATCTCGTCGACCACGACCGCGGGCTTCTGGTGGAGACCCGGTCGAAGCTCGGCACGCACCTCTACCGCGACCGGTGCCTCCTACCCACCACCGGGGTGAACGCCACATGCCTGGACGCCGTGGACGACACCGACGCCTGCACGCAGCGGTTCCTCGAGTGCCTGGGGGACGGAGACGGGAGCACCCTCGTGGACCTCGGGTTCCAACCGCACGCCACCGCCCTCGAGAACGGCACCCTCCGGGGCACCGTGACGCTCCACCACGCCCGTGGGGACGGCGGGCTCCGCTTCCTCCCCCTGGAACCGGAGGTGACGCTCCACGCGAACGTCTCGACCCCGGAGGGGAAGCGTGTCACGTGGACGGGCAGCTCCTTCGGCGAACCCGAACCGTACACGAACGCGGACCTCATCGCCCTCCCTCCCGGGGAACGTGCCACCTGGAACGTCACCTGGCCTGGAACCTGGCTCACGGAGCCCAACGCCACGTACGTCGTCACGGTCACGTACGTCACGGGGAACGACGCCGACGTCACCGACGCCCACTGGACCGGCACCGTCGCCACCGGTCCCCTCGCCCTCGAGACCTGATGGCGCGATGCCGGGAACAACCCTTATACGCGGGAGGCCGATGCCCTCGTGATCGCATGAACCTCGAGGACATCGACACCATCGCCGTCATGGGCGCCGGCCAGATGGGCGGCGGCATCGCCCAGGTTGCGGCCCAGTCCGGGTACCAGGTCATCCTCCGCGACATCGACGAGGACCTCGTGAAACGCGGCCTCGACGCCATCCGCGGGAACCTCGACCGGGCCGTGAAGAAGGACCGCTTGACGCCCGGAGAGCGGGACTCCGTGCTGGACCGCATCCGGGGCACCACGGCCGTGGCGGACGCGGCGGATGCCGACGTCGTCATCGAGGCCGTGGTGGAGGACCAGGGCATCAAGTCCCAGGTGTTCCAGGACCTCCACGAGGTCTGCCCCGAGGAGACCGTCTTCGCCACGAACACCAGCAGCATCCCCATCACGGCCCTGGCGAGCGCCAGCGGGCGCCCCCGGCGCTTCATCGGGATGCACTTCTTCAACCCCGTCCCCGTGATGCAGCTCGTGGAGGTCATCCGCGGCGAGGAGACCCCCGACGAGCTCGCGGAGCTCACCGTCGAGCTCGCGGAGGCCATGGGGAAGACCCCCGTGGAGGTGGAGGACTACCCCGGGTTCGTGAGCAACCGCGTCCTCATGCCCATGATCAACGAGGCCATCTTCGCCCTCCACGAGGGCGTCGCCACCAGGGAGGCCATCGACGAGGTCATGAAGCTCGGCATGAACCACCCCATGGGGCCCCTGCAGCTTGCGGACTTCATCGGCCTCGACACGTGCCTCCACATCCTCGAGGTGCTCCACGACGGCTTCAAGGACCCCAAGTACCGCCCCTGCCCCCTCCTCGTGCGCAAGGTGCAAGCGGGGCACCTGGGGAAGAAGAGCGGCCGGGGCTTCTACAGCTACGACTGACCCCATGGCTCCACCATCCACGCTTCGCACCCGCCCCCGCGTGAGCGTCGTGGGCAGCGGCCGCGAACCCCTCGACGCGCCCGTGGCCCGCCACGCTCGGGAGGTGGGGGCGGGCCTCGCCGAGCGGGGGTGGGTCCTCGTCACCGGCGGCCTCACCGGCACCATGGAGGCCGTGGGCGAGGCCTACGAGGGCGCCGGCGGCCCCCTCCACGTGGGCCTCCTCCCCGGCACGGACGGGGAGGCCGCGAACCCCCACGTGCACCTCCCCATCCCCACGGGCCAGGGCCACGTGCGCAACACCCTCGTCGCCACCGCCGGGGATGCCGTGGTGGCGCTTGCCGGCGGCTCCGGCACCCTGAGCGAGGTGGGTTTCGCCGGGGTGCGGAACCGGCCCGTGGTGGCGGTGGACGCGTGGCACGACGTCCCCCACGTGGAGACCGTGCCCACCGCCGCCGCGGCGTTGACGTTCCTCGACGAGGCCCTGGACGGAGCGTAACCGTCCACGGTGCCCGCGATCCCTGTGGACGGAAGACCCAAGTACGGCGTGGAGCATCCCGGCCCGAGCCCGATGCCCCCCCAAGACCCCGACCCCGAGGACGACGCCCCCCTCGAGGAGGCGAAGGCGCGGTGGGAGGAGACCACCCTCGAGGGCACGCTGGAGCGCTTCCCCGAACGCCGCGGGTCCTTCACCACCTTCACCGGTCGCGAGATGGAGCGCCTCTACACGCCCCTGGACACCGAGGACGTGGACTACAGGGAGGACCTGGGGTTCCCCGGCGAACCCCCCTTCACGCGGGGCGTCTACCCCACCATGTACCGGGGGCGCCTCTGGACCATGCGCCAGTACGCGGGCTTCGGCACCGCCGAGGAGACGAACGAGCGGTACCACTACCTCCTGGAGACCGGGAGCACGGGCCTCAGCGTCGCCTTCGACCTTCCCACGCAGATCGGGTACGACAGCGACGACCCCATGGCGGAGGGGGAGGTGGGGAAGGTGGGGGTGGCCATCGACAGCCTCGAGGACATGCGGACGCTCTTCGACGGCATCCCCCTGGACGAGGTCACCACGAGCATGACCATCAACGCCCCCGCCGCCGTGCTGCTGGCCATGTACCTGGCGGTGGCGGAGGAGCAGGGGGTGGGCTTCGACGAGGTGGGGGGCACCATCCAGAACGACATCCTCAAGGAGTACATCGCCCGGGGCACGTACATCTACCCGCCGGGACCCAGCATGCGCCTCATCACGGACACCTTCGCGTACTGCGCGGAGAACGTGCCCAAGTGGAACACCATCAGCATCAGCGGGTACCACATCCGCGAGGCCGGCGCCACCGCCG
>CAZDGP010000024.1:0-24999 GCA_964505085.1 uncultured Thermoplasmatales archaeon | reverse complement strand
CATCCGCCGTGTTGGGCTCGTGGGGGAAGTTCGGGAAGACCTGGTCGTCGGCGAGGCCACGGGTGGGGTTCACGGCTTCGAAGAACGGCCCAACGGCGGGGCGGTACACGCCGTTCACCGTCTCAAGGACATCCTCCTCGGGGTCCTCCTTCGCGTACTGCTTCACACCCTCCTCGAAGAGGAGCGTGCCGTCGACCTCGTCGCCGGGGTCGTACACGGCGGTGCGGTAGAGGGACTCGAGCTCTTGGTGGATGGCGCTGTAGCCGTCGACGTCCACCGCCTCAGCGTCGAGGGGGTCGTAGTTGCCGTCCCCGACCTCCACGGGGTCCACGCTCGTGGTGACCGTGGTGGCCATGAGGAGGGACTGGTCGTAGTGTGCGCGGGCGAACCCGTTCTCCTCGCGCCAATCCTCCTGGTTCCACTCCATGATGAAGTCCGGCTCGCCAGCCTCGTCCGACTCGTTGCTCAGGGCGCAGCCGCCGACGCTGTCCACCACGGGGATGCAGTTCACGTGGATGTTGTGGGTGCCGGGCTGCACGAAGACGAGCATCTCGTCCTCCGCGCACTCATCGTAGGAGTACACGTCATCTCCGTCATCCGTCGTCTCGTCGTCGAGGCACTGCCCGTGGAGGCTGGCGTACTCGTTGGCGCCACGCCACACGAACTCGTCCCAGTCCACGGTCTCGGCGTCGTTGGTGTCGTCGATGGCGCCGTTGGGGCCACCGCCGAGGTCGTAGTCCTGGAGGTCGCCACCGCTGCCGGTGTCGGTCCACCAGCCCCAGTACGCCTCGAAGACGTTGAAACCGGGGACGAGGTAGCTCTCCCAGGCGTCGTAGCTGTTCCCGTGTTGGGCTCGGTTGATGATGTTGTTCGTGTCGTCATGGGCGAAGTAGATCCCATGCTGGACGTAGGACTCCAGGATCAGGCTGGGGCTCTGGGGTGAGAAGTCCGTGTTGGGGAACCCGTTGTCATCTAGGGGATGGTTGGGTTCGTCCCGCACATCGTTGGGTCCGATGCCCAGGGTGTTCGTCTGTGCCATAGCCGCCGGCAACAGGCTCGTCACCAGCAGCAGGACCACTATAACGCTCGTTGTTCGTGTGATTCGCATGTACAGCCTCCATGTAGTGCGGGAGCCCGGCCACACCCGGGAACCCGCGGGCCTCACCAACTCAAGGCTCGGCAGCGCCGAAGCGAGGTTATGCCCTTAAAAGGTTTGTCGTGACACCGCCTAGTAGGAACCCGGTTCGAGGGTCAGCAGACGGTAGGAAGATGAAGGGGGAAAAGGGGCGGGGTGGGGAGGTCCCACCGCTGTCGCGTGGACCGCCTCAGGTGGAAGCCACCGAGGGCTCCAGGTAGTCCACGTCCACGATGCTCTCGCCGGTGAGCGAGTTGCCGCCGTTGCCCGCGTCGTCCACGGCGGTGCGCTCCGTGTCCGTGAGGGTGGCCTCGAAGGTGATCTTCACCTCGTAGTCCACGTTCCCCGTGGGGAACAGGATCACCTGGTTGGGGTCCCAGTTCCCGCTGCCGGCCTCGACGCTGCTGCAGATCCCCGTGATCTCGATGGGGCCCTCGGTGACGTACCGGCTCATGGCATCGCCCTGGTTGGCGCCCTGGACGTTGTCATCGTCGGGACCGGGCAGGATGACCGCCAGGTCGCCGTTGGCGTCCCGGGCGGGCTTGGTGACGCTCGCGCCGGCGCCGCCGGTGGCGTCCTCCACGATGGGGGTGTACGGGTTGAACGAGGACTCGTACACGTAGACGCCGGTGGCACCCCAGTTGCCCTCCCCGTCGCCGTCGGGGTCGAAGGTGGGCTCCACGGTCCACAGCAGGTCGGCGCTGCACGTGCCGCGCCACTCCGCCTCCTCGCTGTCGGGGGAGTCGTCCTGCGTGTGACCGTAGTCGTTGGGGTCGTCGATGAGACCGCCAGCGTACGGGTCGTCCTCGGTGCTGCGGGTCGTGTCCGCGGTGGCGGGGTCCTCCGTCACGGGCAGGAGGTTCCGCTTGTCGCTGACGTTCCCGATCCACGTGTCGGCGTTGCGGTCGAACCACGTGCCCACGTTCGCAGCGAGGTAGAGGCCGCTGGCGGGCAGCATGCTGTGGCTCCCCATCTCGGAGCCGGCGTCGTCCACGCCGGGGGACCCGTAGTTGCTCCCACCGTAGAGGCGGAACTTCACCGCGTTGACGCTGCTGTCGTGGGTGGCGAAGCTGTCACCCCAGAAGTGCTCCTCCGTGTCGTAGGCGTAGGTCTGCTGGTCCCCGGGGTCGTAGTAGGGTTCGCCACCGTAGCTCGTGCTGGCGTCGTAGGTGGCCCAATCTTGCAGGATCCCACCGGCGTCGATGCCGTAGACGTCACCCCCCGTGTTGGGTTCGTGGGGGAAGTTCGGCGAGTACTGGTCGTCGGCGAGGCCTCGGACGGGGTTCACCTCGTCGAAGAAGGGGCCGAGGCTGCCGCGGTACAGCTCGTTCGCGGGACGGTGGTACGTCTCTAGCGTCTGGGCGGGGTCCTCCTTGGCGAACTGCTTCACACCCTCCTCGTGGATGCCGTCCGTGGGACCGTCCACCTGGTCGCCGGGGTCGTAGACGGCGGTGCGGTAGAGGGTGCTGAGCGCGGGGTGCACGGCGCCGTAGGCGTCCTTGTCGAAGGCCTCGGCGTCCTCGGGGTTGTAGAGGCCGGGACCCGCGTCGGTGGGGTCCACGCTGATGGTGACGATGGCGGCGAGGAGCAGGGACTGGTCGTAGTGGATGCGGCCGAAGCCGTTCTCGTTGCGCCACTCCTCCTCCTCGTCGTCGGTGGTCTCGTCCCACTCCATGGCGAAGTCCGGCGCGCCGGCCTCGTCCGAGTGGTTGCCCAGGACGCAGCTCTGGAGACCCAGGCAGTTCGCGTGGATGTCGTGGGTGCCGGGTTGCACGAAGGCGAACATGTCGTCCGACGCGCACTCGCTGTACGCGTACGTGTCGTCCCCGTCGTCCACGGTCTCGTCCTCGAGGCACTGCCCGTGGAGCTCCGCCGCGTTGTTGGGGCCCTTCCACACGAACTCGTCCCAGGCCACGTCCCGGTCGTCGTCGGCGTCGTCGATGGCGCCGTTGGGGGTGCTGGGCACGCCCTGCTCCTGGAGCTCCATGCCGGAGCCGGTGTCGGTCCACCAGCCCCAGTAGGCTTGCCAGATGTTGTTCCCGGGGAGGATGTAGGACTCCCAGGAACCGTAGTCGTTCCCGTGCGTGACTCGGTTGACGAGGTTGTTCGTGTCCGCGTGGACGAAGTACTGGCCGTACTGCAGCACGGCCTCGAGGATCAGGGTCTCGCTCTGGGGGGAGAAGTCCGTGCTGGGGAACCCGTTGTCCTCCGTGGCGAACTGGGGTTCGTCCCGCACGTCGTTGGCTCCCACCCCTGCGGTTCCGGTGAAGTACCCGACGTCGTCGCGGTTCTGGGCGGTGGCTGCCGGCAACAGGCTCGTCACCAGCAGGAGCACCGCTAGCAAGCTTAGGGTTCGTGTGATGCGCATGGTCAGCCTCCGTTCTAGACGACCAGCCTCCCGGGCCAGGCGTCACCATCAAGGACAACCTGGCGCTTGATAAGTCTTACCGTGACAACCAGTGGCAGGGGAAGGGGGTAGAGCAAGCGCCCTCACTGGCGCAAACTGAGATCGAGGAGAGATGAGGAAGAGGGGGAGAAGGTGGGGCGGATCCCCGCCCCGGGGGGTCGCAGGGTGCGACGGAACGTCTAGGACATCACGGGGTCGAGGATGTCGACGTCCACCACCGTCTCGTCGCTGAGCGGCTGGCCCACGTCGGGACCGTGCCGGTGCGTCACCGAGTCCTCCGCGGTGAAGGTGCTCTCGATGATGACCTCGTAGTCGAGGTTCCCGGTGGGGAAGAGGATCTGGTCGTTGGCGAACCAGACACCCGCCTGGCCGGAGGCGTCGTTGCAGTACGTGTAGAGGGTGATGGGGCCCTCGGTCCGGTACAGGCTGAGCTGGCCGTTCTCGTCCTTCAGGGTGACGTTCCCTGCGGGGGTCTCAACCTTCGTGTCACCGACGGTGTCGGCGATGATGTCGTACGTGGGGTCGCCGTTCCACGTGTTGGCGCCGTCGGTGCGGCTCTGCACCAGGTAGACACCCGTGTCGCCCCACTTCTCGCCGGGGGTGTTGGGGGTCAGGGTGACCTTCCACTCGCCGTTGCAGGTGCCGTACCACTCGGGCTCGTCGGTGTACTCGGGGTTCGCGTCGTAGTACTGGTTGGGATCGTCCACGACACCGTGCCCGTAGGGGTCGTCGGAGGTCTGCTCGCTGAAGTCACCGTTCGCGAACTGGTAGGGGTCGTTTGCGGTGCCAACCCAGGTGTCGCCGTTGCGGTCGAACCAGCTGCCGAAGTTCGCCTCCATCTGGAGGAAGCCGGGGGACTGGGACCGGTGCTCGGCGTCGCCGGGCATGCTCGCGTCCGCGTTCCAGCCGAAGGGGGCCCAGAGCACGACGGCGTAGAAGGGCGTGCCCCAGGTGGCCTTGGCGTCGGCCCACAGGTGGTCCTCGGTGGCGTAGTCGTAGGTCTGGTCGTCACCGGGGTTGTAGTAGGGCTCGCCGCCGTAGCTCGTTTCGGGGTCGTGGTTCGCGGCGGGGTAGATGTCCTGGGCCGTGTTGGGCTCGTGCTTGAAGGGACCGAAGACCGCGTCGTCAGCCTGGCCCTGGACGGGCTCGCGGCCGTCGTCCACAGGCTTGTAGGCGTCGGTCAAGGCCTCGCTCGCCTGCTTGCCCACCTCCTCAACGGTCTCGGTGTACGTGGTCTTCATGAAGCCCTTCACGCCCTCCTCGTGGACGGCGTCGGTGGGGCTGGACTCCTGGTTGCCGGGGTCCCACACCGCGGTGCGGTAGAGGGACTCCACGGCGGGGTCCACGGTGCTGTACACGTCCACGTCGACGCGGTCGCCGCTGTGGGGGTCGTAGCCGTCGCCCAAGCTCGAGGGGTTGGCGGAGACGGTCACCGTCGTGGTGATGAGGAGCGACGAGTCGTGGTGGATCGTCTCGAAGCCGTTGGCGTTGATCCAGCCGCCGCCGCTGTCGGTCCGGTCGTCGAAGCTGAAGTCAGGGTCACCAGCCTCGTCGGCCCGCGTGTCCATGGGGTGGGTGGCGTTGGGGAGCCAGGCGTTGGCCACGGCGTGGCTGCCGGGCTGGATGAAGGCGTAGAGCTCGTCACCCGGGTAGGAGTCGTACCCGAAGTTCGACGCGAAGGGGTTGTTGCCCCGCCACACGAACTCGTCCCAGTCCTCCACGTCGTCGTCGCCGGCGTCGTCGATGGCGCCGTTGGGGGACCCGCCGATGCTGACGTCGGGGAGCGCCCCGTCGTCCGCAGTGACCTGGTCCTCCTGGTAGCTGCCGCCGCTGCCGAGGTCGTTCCACCATCCCCAGTAGGCCTCGAACCAGCCGAGGCCGGGGTAGATGTAGGAGTCGTAGGAGCTGTAGTCATCGCCGTGCTGGGCACGGTTCATGACGTTGTTGATGTCCTCCGTGATGACGCCCCCGCTCACCTGGTACACGCCCTCGAGGATGAGGGGTGCGTTGGGGAAGTCCTCGTTGGGTCCAACCCCGTTGTCGAGGGTGTCGTGACCCACGTTGTCAAGGGGGTGGTTGGGCTCGTCCCGAAGGTCGTTCTCACCGATGCCGAGGGTGTTCGTCTGCGCAACGGCTCCCGGAACGAGAGCCGTGAGCAGGGCAACACCCGCCAAAAGCGTAAGGATCCTGTTTCCGTTCATGTCGTAGCCTCCAGAGGGCCGCGGGTTGGCGTGGGAGGCAACCCGGCCGCTCCGAACACCCCCCGGGCTTACCGCCCGGAAGATGCGCGGCCGTTCGCTTAGGGGTACTTCAATCTTCTCGGGAGACCATCTCACCAAGCCGGCGGTTGTCCGATGGATGTCGGATATCCTACACTCCGGAGGGAGGTTCGCCGTCGCCCCGCCGCTTGAGCCACCACGCGACGGCCCCGGCAAGCGCCGCGATGGCAGCACCTGCCACGACCCAGGGCACCCAGTCGAGGCCCTCCTCTGCGGCGCGGTCCACGCCGTGGGCCTCCAGCACCGCCCCGCCGGCGAAGCCACCGGTGGCGTTCCGGTTCATCCACCCCACCATGTAGCCCGCCTCCCCGCTCCACCGCTCCACCACCCACCCGGGCCGGCCCTCCACGGACCGGTTCACGACCACCGCGTCGAAGCTCCCCGCGGGGGTCGACCCGTTCCGCCACCCCTCCACCTCGAGCACCTGCACCTCCGTGGCCTCGTGGGTTCGGGGGCCCTCGCGCACCCGGCGCTGGTCCTCGCCCTCCCCCACAAGGGTCGTCCGGTTCACCCTGCTCACGGCCTCCACCTCATCCCGCCACATGTCCCCCACCTCCGCCCGCAGGGGCACGAGGGGGAGGGTGGGGTCGTAGGAGGTGACGTTCCGCTCGTAGGAGTACACGGGGACGTCCCTGAAGGAGCCATCGCGCACGTGCACCACCTCCCGCTGGAGGACACGGAGGTCCCCCACGGTGAGGAGGACGCGGGAGACCGTGGTCTCCGTGATGGTGCCGTTGTCGACCGTGCGGTTCACCCGCTGGCGGGTCTCCACCTCCCAGACCTCCCGGCCATCCATCTCCGCAAGGTCGAGGACACGCACGTGCGTACGGTCCCCGTCCCGCACGGTGCCGGAGGCGTCCGTGGGCGCGTAGCGCCACCAGGCTCCCCGCTGGAGCTCCAGCTCGGGGAACGCCGCCTCCGCCTGGGCCATGGCAGGGGCACCGAGGGACGTGAGGGCGAGGACGAGGAGGAGCACAGTCACCGGGTTGCGGGAAGCGGTCACGCACCGGGCAAGGACGGCGGGGAACTTCAATGGTTCTCCCCCACCCGCCCCGACCCACCTCTGGCCTCCAGGCACGACCCCGCAACCTTTAAGAGGTACCCAACCTTCGCTGGAGGTGCCGGGGTCCACCCCCGTGCGCGGAGCCGGAAACCCCATGAAAGACCGTCTCCCTCCCGTCCTCGCGAACCTCACCCGCGCTCCAGGAACCACCCCCCCGGTTCCCGGACGACGGATGGCGATCCTCGCCCTCGCCATCACCCTCCTCCTAGGTGGCACGCTCGTCACCGCAGGCTCCGCCGGGGCCGCCCCCTTCATCGACGTGACGCTCCAACCGAGCGAGGTGAAGGACGCCGGCGGCGGGACCCCCGTGAACTGGGCCGAGGACACGATGCTCCTGGAACGCACCCCCGAGGCGAACTACGGGGATGGCACCCGGTTGAACATCAGCGGGGTGGAGGACGACGAGGCCTGGGCGCTCCTCACCTTCGACCTGGCGGACTGGCAGAACCCCCGGAACAAGACCCCCATCCCCGACAACGTCACCTTCGCCGACGGGTTCATCCAGGACCAGGAGAACTCGTTCCGGAGCAGCGGCGACCTCGTGCTCACGTACCACGACTCCATGAACGACCAGGACAAGGGTCGGACGCTGGAGGTGCTCCGGGTGAACCGCCTCTGGAACGAGTCCTTCATCACGTGGGAGGACGTGGAGGGGGACAGCGGCTTCGCCCGAGGCGCGGCCATCGACACGTCGGGCACGGAGTTCCAGGACATCCTGACCCAGGACCAGCGCTCCTTCAACATCGCCTCCTACATGGATGAGGTCTTCGACCCCGAGAGCCCCGCCACCTTCTTCGGGGTCATCGTGAAGGATGCCAACCCGGGCCAACGGTGCACGTCGGATGCCTCGTGCCGTCAGACCTTCTACTCCAGCAACCGGTTGCAGACCGACGGGAGCCCCCGACCCTGCCATGGGGGCGAGATCGGGAACTGCCACCCGGCCCTCTACCTCCTGCTGGACCTCAACGCACCTGAAGCGTGGAACCTCACCTACGACGGCGTGGACAGCCGCCGGGAGGAGGTGTTCGTGGCGCCCCACCACCCCATCAACGTGACCTTCCGCGTCCGGGACCCTCTCGGGAGCCTGGAGAGCGTCCAGATGGAGCTCCTCACCGAGAACGGGACCTCCATGTGGACCGAGGAGCTCTTCGCCTCGGACAACCCCGCCTCCGGGTACCGGAAGTACCTCCCGGACGTGGAGCGGGGCACCACCAGCAGCTACGTCATGTGGCGGAACGCGAGCCTGGACGTCCCCGCGGGGAAGTACACGGTGAACATCACCGCCGTGGACAGCGACGACCGCATGCTCAACACCAACCATCGCCGCGCGAACATCACCGTGGAGGCAACCCCCCCGGACTTCCTCGGCAGGAACGTGACCCCCACCCAGGGCAACGAGGACATCACCGTGACCTTCAACGCCACCGTGGAGGACGCGCGGGGGATCGAGGCGGTGTGGGCGGAGATCACGGACCCCAGCGGCCACGTGGCGAACACCACGAACTTCACCGCCGTGACCACCACGGGCACCCGCGGCAACGGCACGTACGAGGGGAGCGAGCTCTTCGAGGACCCCGGCACCTTCGAGGTGCGCATCGCGGCCATGGACAAGGCCGGGAACGTGGCCACCTCCGACCCCATCACGGTGGAGCTCAACGACACGACACCCCCCACCCTGGTGGACCGCCAGGTACGGGACGCCCCCGTGGTCCGGGGCGGCGCGTACTTGCAGGAGATCGGAGGATCCCTCACGTTCTACGCCGTAGCACGGGACAACCACGCCCTGGGCGCCAACGTGACCCTCGTGTTCGACGGTCCCGACGGCGCCCAGGAGGTGGTACACCCCGAGCGGGTGGACCACGAGACGTGGCTCGACCGCGTATGGTTCAACGACACGAGCACCACCCCTCCGGGAGCCTGGACCGTGACCTTCCACGTGGAGGACCCCCAGGGGAACGAACCCACCTCCACGACCACCGTGGACCTCATCCTCGAGGAGCGCGCCCCACCCACCCTGGGCACACGCTCCCCGCAAGCCTGGAGCAACGCCATCCCCACCCTCTTGGCCACCCTGGAGGACCCCAACCTGGACCGCGCCACCGTGGAGCTCTCCACCCGCGTGGCCGACGGGTCCTTCGAACCGGCCTCCTCCGACGTCACCGTGAGCCAGGGCGTGGCCACGGTGGAGGCGGAGCTGGGCCCCTACTTCCACGGGCAGAACATCACGGTGCGGTTGAACGCCAGCGACACCCTGGGGGAGTCCGCGGTTCACACGTGGAGCTTCCGCGTGGACGCGGTGAAGCCCCAGAGCACCCTCACCTTCGAGGGCGTGCACCGGGAGGCTCTGGACCGCCACGAGATGCCCTACTGGACCCTGCTTTCAGCGAGCGGATCGGACGGTGACAGCGGGTTCCACCAGGTGGAGCTGCGGATCCTCCCGCGGGACGCCGGGGGCAGCCTCGAATGGACCCGGGTCACGGGCCCGGTGAACGTCACGGACCTCCCGGGGTACCGGGGGGACGGGTCCTACCGCCTGCAGCACCGGGCCGTGGACGCGGTGGGGAACCGCGAGCCTGTGCAGGAGCTGAACCTCCTCGTGGACAGCCGTGCACCCACGCTTCAACATTCGCGGGAGGACGGCGCGCTCTACGTCACGGCGCTCGATGGCGGTACGGGCCTCCATGATCTCCACGTGTTCTACCGGAACGAGACCGTGGGGTTCCGCGAGTTGCCGGTGCAGGTGATCCAGCAGGTTGAGGGCGGGGGGGAGTTCGTGGTGGATCTGCCCTTCACACCCCGGGGTGAGAAAGCCCGGGTGTACCTCTCGGCCACGGACAACCTGGGGAACACCCGTCTCCTCGGCGCTCCCGGTGTCCCCGGCACCCGGCCCATCACGTGGACCCAGGGCAACCACCCGCCGACGGTTTCCATCACGTCGCCGGAGGATGGATCCGTGGTGGCCGGCGAGTCGACGCTCCTGTGGGATGCGCGGGACCTGGACGGGGACGAGGTCACCGTCGTGGTGGAGGCATCCCCCGTGGTCCTGGACACGTGGCGACCCGTGGTGAACGCCGAACCGGGGGTGCATCGGGTGAAGTGGGACACGAGCTCGCTACCCGACGGGGTCTACGATCTCCGGGTCACCGCCTCCGATGGCACGGACACGGTGAACGACACCGTCCGTGTGGACGTGTCGAACACGGAGCTGGGCGTGGCGCAGCTGGACCTCCCGAAGGGTCGCCTGGACGTGGGGGAGGAGGTGCCCGTGCGCGTCACGCTCTACCGGCCGGTGAAGTCGGCGGAGGCCAACGTCTACATCGTGGAGGACGGGGACCGACGCCTGGTCGCCACCTTGACGCTGCGGGACGATGGTCGCGGCCTCGACGAGGAGGCCGGTGATGGCACCTTCAGCGCCGCCTTCGAGCCCGGGGAGAAGGGCCGCTACGAGGTGGGTCTCAACGTCCTCTACGGGGACGACTCCCGTCTGGAGGAGGGGCACGTGTCGAGCTTCACGACGGAGTCCACCCTCGTGGGCACCATCGAGAAGCACCGTTTCAACCTCATCGTGGCCGGCGTGATCCTCCTGGCCGTGGCCGCTATCGTCCTCGTGCAGCTGCATCGGTATGGATATATTTGAAGACCGGTCGCCGAGCGACCGGTCTTCAAACGCCCCGAGAAGCGTCTACCCCCGTCTCTCCCTTCTCGGGAGCGTCTCGAAGGTTCTGGAGGAACCTTCGAGTTCTTATGAGGTGAGTCGAGAACCTGCAGCGCAGGTGCGAGTCCAGCGAGGAGCCTTCAGACGCCCCGAACCGAGACTCAACCCAACCGACCTATAGTGACCTATAGCCACCTATAGGTCCCCCGAAGCTTCATCCCCCACGACGACCCTAACCCGCCACCATGACGGACCTCCTCTGGATGCGCCCCCAGGAGGACACGGGGGTGAACCCCAACTACGTGCGCCGCTTCGACGCGGAGGTCACGAAAGCTCGCCGCGACTGGTTGCTCCTGGACCGCACGGCCTTCTACGCGGAGGGCGGCGGGCAACCGAGCGACCGCGGCACCCTCCGGTGGGACGGCGGGGAAGCGCGGGTGGAGCACGTGAGCAAGCGCGGCGTGGTGAAGCACCGGGTGGACGGGGACCTCCCCGAGGCCGGAACCCCCGTGGAGGGTGAGGTGGAGTGGGAGCGCCGCTACCGCCTCATGCGCTTCCACACGAGCCAGCACGTGGTGAGCGCCGAGGCGCACCGCCTCTTCGACGTGGGCACCGAGGGTGCGAGCCTGGCCCCCGACCACGCCACCGTCATCCTCGACGAGGCGCTGCGTCCCGGGGAGCTCGACGACCTGCGGGATGCCGTGGACGCCGTCCTCACATCCCCCCACCCCGTGCGCGTCACGGAGGTACCGCGGGACGAGGCGGAGGCCCGCGTGGACGGGGACCGCGTGAACCTCCACCGTCTCCCCCAGAGCGTCCGCCGCCTGCGGTTGGTGGAGGTGGCGGACGTGGACCTCTGCCCCTGCGCGGGCACCCACGTGGCGAGCACCGACGAGATCGGGCCCCTGGGTGGCATGGCCCTCCGGGAGGAGGACGGTGGCGACTGGGTCCTGCGCTACGAGCTCGAGAACGTGGCCACCGCGGCAACCGAAAACGATTAACCCCGCCTCCCCCTTCCCCCCTCCCACGGGGTCGACACCATGGAGAAGACCGGCATCCTCGCATACCTCCTCATCTTCATCGCGCTGCCCGCCATCATCCTGCTCTCCCTCCTGGCGCTTGGCAGCTTCAACCTCTACGCGATCCTCTTCGCCACCAGCCTCTTCGGGATCGGCGTCGTCTTCGGCCCCGCCTTCATGGGGCACGAGGTGTCCTAGGTGGCGCTCTGGGCCTTCGAGGGCAAGCGCCCCGACGTGGCCGACGACGCCTTCGTCCCGGAGACCGCCGACGTCATCGGGGACGTGGTCATCGGGAGCGGGTGCTTCGTGGGCGTCGGCGCCCGCATCCGCGGCGACTACGGGCGCGTGCGCATCGGGGACGAGACGAGCGTGCAGGAGAACGTCGTGATCCACGCCCGGGACGGAGGCGAGACCGTGGTGGGGGACCGCGTCCAGTTGGGGCACGGGTGCGTTCTCCATAACTGCACGGTGAAGGACCACGCCGTCATCGGTCTCAACGCCACCGTGGGGGACTACAGCACCATCGGCGAGTGGGCCATCGTAGGCGAGGGCGCCGTCGTCCGGGGGGAGGTCCCCGACGAGCGCATCGCCGTGGGCGTCCCCGCCAAGGTCATCGGCGAGGTGGAGCCGCGGCACAAGGAGGAGTGGGGCCACTACAAGGACGCCTACGCGGACCTCGCGCGGCGCCGTTACCCCGAGGGCCTCGAGCGCATCGGGTAGGTACCCCTCGGGTTCATGTACGATGGGTGCAGAACCCCCTCGGGATGAGCACGCGCGCACGCCGGATCCCCGACGCCACGGACCACCGTCACTGGGAAGCGGCCACCGTTGACCCAGGAGACCCTCTGGAGTTCCTTCTGGGGTTCATCGACAGCCTCGATCCCCACCTGGCGGTTCTGGATGCCCGCGGTACGATCCTGGCGGTGAACGCCTCCTGGCGTGCCTTCGGGGAGGAGAACGGGTTGGAGGACCCTCGCTTCGGCATCGGGACGAACTACCTGGACGCGGCCAAGACCACGGAGGAAGCGTCGGACATCCACGCTGGGTTGCAGGCTGTGCTCGATGGGGAGGAGGATGCCGTGGAGTTCACGTACCCCTGCCACGGCCCCACGGAGGAGCGGTGGTTCACCTTCAAGGCCCGCCGGTTCCAGCATGGGGGCGAGACATACGTCTCGGTGGCCCACGAGAACATCACGCAGCGGACCCTTGCGGAGCGCGCCCGCGAAGCCCGTCGGCAGGAATTGGAGGAGAGCAACGCGCTCCTGGACCGCTTCGCGTCGGTGGTGAGCCACGACCTCCGTGAGCCCCTGCGGTCCGTGGACGGGTTCCTCAAGGTGCTGCAGCGGAGGTACGGTGACGACCTCGACCCCGAGGCCCACGACCTCCTCGACGAGGCGAGGGGAAGCGCCCAGCGCATGGCGGACCTCGTGAGGGGCGTGCGCCAGCTCACCCGCGTGGACGCCGACGAGCTCGCCCGCGAGCCCGTGGACCTCGAGACCGTCATGGAGGCGGTGAGGGCGGACCTGGATGCCGCCATCGAGGACGCGGACGCCCGCATCGCGTGGGAGGACCTGCCCACGGTGGATGGGGACCCCGCGCTCCTGAAGCAGCTCATGCAGAACCTCGTCTCCAACGCGCTCCGGTACCGCCACGAGGACCGGGCCCCACGCATCCGCGTGGATGCGCGCATGGTGGAGGGCGCGTGGGACATCCAGGTCACGGACAACGGCCTGGGGATCCCGGAGGAGGAGCAGGAGGCCATCTTCGAGATGTTCCAGCGGGGCTCCCAGGGTCCCGACAAGGGTGGAACGGGGCTGGGTCTCCCCATCTGTCGCCGTATCGCGGAGCGTCACGGGGGCGAACTCTGGGTGGAGAGCACGCCGGGCGAGGGCTCCACCTTCCACCTGGGGCTCCCCGGCACGTAACGCGGGGCCCCAACGCGACCCCCCGTTCGAGCGGTTGGGCCAAAGCTTTTCCCATCCGCCGGTGTTCCCCCTTCAGATGCGTGACATCATCGAGGAGGAGGTGGGGGGTCCCAGCGTCTTCCGGGACGAGGGGAAGCTGGACTTCTCCTACGTGCCGGACGACCTCCCGCATCGGGACGACGCGTACCGGGACCTCGCCCGCATCTTCAAGCCCCTCCTCACCTCCGGCACGAGCCAGCACGGGCTCCTCCAGGGACCTGTGGGCAGCGGGAAGACCGCCCTTAGCAAGCGCTTCTGCCGGGACCTGCAGCGCACGGGGAAGGACCGGGACGTGAACCTCGAGTTCGTCCACGTGAACTGCCGCCGACGGAACACGGAGGATGCGGCGCTCCTGCAGGTGCTCCAGCACTTCGACCCGAACTTCCCCGACCGGGGCTTCAGCATCAGCGAGAAGCTCGAGACCCTGGGCAAGCGCCTGGAGCGGAAGGAAGCCCACCTCATCGTGATCCTGGACGAGGCCGACGCGCTCCTGAAGAAGAGCGGCAGCGACCTCGTCTACCACCTCACGCGCTTCGCCGAGGAGCAACCGCACCTGGACCACAGCGTCTGCGTCCTCCTCGTGAGCCAGCAGGACGCACGGCGTCTCCTGGACGAGGCCGCCGCCAGCACCTTCCGCCGCACCAACGCGGTGAAGCTCGACCGCTACGACCGGGATGCCCTGCGGGACATCGTGACGCAGCGTGTGGAGCTGGCCTTCCACCCGGGGACGTTCCTGGAGGAGCTTCAGGAGCTCGTGGCGGACATCAGCGCTCCGGAGGGCGATGCCCGGTTCGCCATCGAGATCCTCCACAAGGCCGGGGCCGCCGCCGACTCCGAGCGGAGCGATGTCGTGGAGGCGGAGCACGTGCGCGCGGCGAAGGCCGAGGTCCATCCCCACGTGACGGAGACGAAGCTCCTGGACCTGGATACGCAACGCCAGCTCACGCTCCTGGCGGTGGCCCGCGTGCTCAAGGCCGGCGGCGCCTACGCCATCACGGGGGAGGTGGAGGAGCGTTACGCGCTCGTGTGTGAGGAGTTCGACGAGCGCCCCCGGGCCCACACGCAGTTCTGGACCTACCTCCAGGACCTGGAGGCCGGAGGCTTCATCGACACGAAGCGCTCCGGCAAGGGCATCCAGGGCACCACCACCGTCATCAGCCTCCCCGACGTGCCCGCGCGGGAGCTCGAGACGAAGCTCCTGCAGATCCTCCAGGCGCGGTGACGGGGCACGGTCCGAACAGACCCCCTTTCTACGCACCTGGCATGGATCACGCCAACCCATCCACCAGACCTATAGGCACCTATAGGTCGCCCTGGGCTTGGTGGGTCCGACTCCAGGGGACGGGCCCGGGGAAGTTTCGGCGGTGGCGAGGAAGCCAGGGCCCTCAACACCGCGGGTACTTTCGGGGAGGTCCGGGGGAGAGCGTCATACCCCACGGGACCCTCGTGGGGTTCGAGGTCAAGAAGATGATCGTTGGAGGAATCGCTAACCTACGCGGCGCCTGCCCCGTCTGCGGAACCGACGTCGACCGCAAGCACAAGTGGAGCGGAGCCCACGTGGGCGAGACCTACGCGTGCCCCGACTGCGGCGACACCGAGTACCACGTGGCCCGCACCGACCCCACCGAGGCGGCCGCCGCCGGCGCCGGGGTGCACGCCCGCACCTCCGCCCCGCCCCTGGCGCTCGCCCGCGCCAAGGTGCAGGCCGCCGCGCCCTGAACCGAACACCACCCATCCACCCTCCCCCCATCCTTCCTCACGCCAACCCCCGGGTCCGCCCCCCAGATGGGCTCTTCTCCCGCCACCCCCCACTCCCCAGCCACAGCTGGGAGCCTACGCGATGCTCGGCGGCCTCCCCAGGCTCAACACCGCTAGTTACCGAGGGACTTCCCCACGAGCTGGAAGTGCGCTAGCAGGGCCTCGATCTGGATGTGCTCGTTCGCCCCCTCCACCAGGCGGTAATCCGCGTCCCCGATGCGGTCCACGAGGCGCACCTTCACGTCGTCCGGCACCGCCAGGTCGTAGACGGCGCGGTGCACCTGCTTCACCACGTCCTCCCCCGAGAGACCGTACTCGATGAGGAGCTGGTCCAGCTTCTCCCGAGCCTTCATGAAGTTCCCCCCGAGCGCCGTCTCCAGCATGGCCTCCACGTCCTCCGGCCGAGCCGTGGCCGTGGTCTTGTAGATGGTCTCCTCGTCGATGCGCTCCCCCGTGCTCGCCGCCACCTGCAGCGCGTTCACGGCCTTGCGCATGTCCCCGCCGCTCACGTACACGATGGCCTCCAGCGCCTCCTGCGTCACCTCCAGGTCCTCGGTCTTCGCGATGCGGCGCACGTACCGCTTGATATCCTCGAAGGTGAGGCTCCGGTACCGGAACACCGCGCACCGGGACTGGATGGGATCGATGATCTTGCTCGAGTAGTTGCACGAGAGGATGAAGCGGCACGTGTTGCTGTACCGCTCCATGGTGCGGCGGAGGGCCGACTGCGCGTCGCTCGTGAGGGCGTCGGCCTCGTCCAGGAAGATGATCTTGAAGTCCGCATCCCCCATGGGCGCGGTGCGGGCGAAGTCCTTGATCTTCGTGCGCACCACGTCGATGCCCCGCTCGTCGCTGGCGTTGAGCTCCTGGAAGTTCTGCTGCCACCCCTCTCCGAAGAGCTCCTTGGCGATGGCGATGGCGCTCGTGGTCTTCCCCGTGCCCGGGGGACCCGCGAAGAGCAGGTGCGGGAGGCTCCCGGTGGAGACGTAGGCCTGGAGGCGGCTCGTGACCTCCTCCTGACCCACCACCTCGTCAAGGGTCTCGGGGCGGTACTTCTCGACCCAGAGCATGTCAGCGGACATGGGAACGCCCACCCATCGGCGGCTCCCGTAAAGAACCTTCCGTGGGGCGGAACCTTCTTAGGCCATCCCCGCGGTTCCCGCCCCGGAGCCCGTTCCCCATGGTGACCCAGGCCGACAAGGACTACGAGCCCCAGGACCTCGAGGCGCGCGTCCAGGAGCGGTGGGAGCGCACGGACGCGTACCGCCGCACCCGCAAGCACCGCGCCGGCGGGGACCCCTGGTACTTCATCGACGGTCCCCCCTACGCCAGCGGCCACATCCACCTGGGGACCGCGTGGAACAAGATCCTCAAGGACCTCAAGGTGCGGTTCCAGACCATGCGCGGGTTCCACGTCCGGGACCAACCCGGGTACGACATGCACGGGCTCCCCATCGAGGTGAAGGTGGAGCAGGAGCTCGGCATCGAGGACAAGGGCGACATCGAGGAGCTGGGCATCGGGTCCTTCGTGGAGGAGTGCCGCAGCTTCGCCCAACGGTTCAAGGACACCATGACGGAGGAGTTCCGCGAACTCGGCGTGTGGTTCGACTGGGACGACCCCTACATGACCATCACCGACACGTACATGGAGGGCGCCTGGTGGACCGTGAAGCGCGCCCACGAGCGCGACCTCCTCTACCAGGCGGAGCGGGGCATCAACTGGTGCCCGCGCTGCGAGACCGCCCTGGCCGAGGCCGAGCTCGAGTACTGGAACGAGGAGGACCCCAGCATCTTCGTCAAGCTCCCCGTGACGGGGAACGACGATGAGGACGACGCCCCCACCTACCTCGTCATCTGGACCACCACCCCCTGGACCCTCCCAGCGAACAACGCCGTGGCCGTCCACCCGGACCTCCGCTACGTGAAGCTCTGGGTGCAGGACGCCCAGGGGAACGAGGAGCACCTCATCGTAGCCGAGGACCGCGCCGAGGATGTGGCGGGCCTCGCCCACGCGGAGCACCACACCGTGGTGGAGCACATGACCGGGGAGGACCTCGAAGGCATCCCCTACGAGCACCCCTTCCTCGACGAGGTGCCCTACCACCGGGACCCCGCCAGCGACGCCTCCTACACCGTGCTCCTGGGGGAGCACGTCACCGCGGAGTACACCGGCCTCGTGCACACCGCCACCGGCCACGGAGCCGAGGACTTCGACCTCGGTGTGGAGCACGGCATCCCCCCCTTCAGCCCCGTGGGCACCGACGGCCGCTACACCGACGAGGCGGGAGCCTACGCGGGCCTCCACGTCAAGGAGGCGAACGACCGCATCCTCCAGGACCTCCAGGGGAAGGACCTGCTCCTCCACCACGGCACCCTCACCCACCGCTACGGGCACTGCTGGCGATGCAAGACCCCCATCCTCTTCCGCACCACGAACCAGTGGTTCATCCGCATCACCGACGTGAAGGACACCATGGTGAGCGAGGTGGACCGCGTCACCTGGACACCCGAGTGGGCCGGGAGCGCCCGCCAACGGGACTGGGTGGAGGGCGCCCGGGACTGGTGCATCAGCCGCCAACGGTACTGGGGCATCCCCGTCCCCATCTGGCGGGACGAGGCCGGGCACACGCAGGTCGTGGGTAGCCGCAGCGAGCTCGACGAGCTCCGCACCACCAACGACCCCCTGCCGGACCTGCACCGCCCCTGGATCGACGACGTGGAGCTCACGTGCCCCGACTGCGGCGACACCATGCACCGCGTGGAGGACGTGCTCGACGTCTGGTTCGACAGCGCCGTCGCCAGCTGGGCCCAACTGGGGTACCCCGGCACCGAGGAAAGCTTCGACCGGTGGTTCCCCTGCGACTGGATCGTGGAGGGCCTCGACCAGACCCGCGGATGGTTCTACAGCCAGCTCGCCGCCGGCGTCACCAGCATGGACCGCGTCCCCTACGAGTCCGTCCTCATGCACGGGTTCATCCACGACGAGGACGGCCGCCCCATGAGCAAGAGCCTCGGGAACATCGTGCAACCCTCCGAGGTCATCCAGCGCCACGGCGTGGACCCCTTCAGGTTCTACCTCCTCCAGCACGCACCCTGGGACGACGTGAGCTTCGGGTGGGAGGGCGTGGAGAGCGCCGAACGCAGCCTCAACATCCTCTGGAACGTCCACGTCTTCGCCACCACGTACATGAGCCTCGACGGCTTCGACCCCCAAGCGGTGACCCTCGAGGACGTCGAGAACGCGCTGCGCCCGGAGGACGCGTGGATCCTCTCCCGCCTCGCCACCGTCACCACCGACGTCACCACGTACCTCGAGACAGACCACCTCCACCGCGCCACCCGCAGCCTGGAGGAGTTCATGCTGGAGGACGTGAGCCGGTGGTACGTTCGCCTCATCCGGGACCGCACCTGGGTGGAGGCCGACGACCCAACGAAGCAGGCGGCCTACCTCACGCTCCACAACGTGCTCCACGCCACCGCACGCCTCCTCGCCCCCTTCACGCCCCACCTGGCGGAGGCCATCTACCGGGACCTCGGTGGCGAGCACCCCACCGTGCACATGGAGGACTGGCCCGACCCTGCTGCCTGGACGCAGGACACGGACCTCGAGGACCGCATGGCCGTGGCCCGACGCATCGTGGAGGCCGCCAGCAACGCCCGGCAACAGGGCGGCATGAAGCTCCGGTGGCCCGTGCGGGAGATCGTGGTCTCGGGAGGCGCCAACGTGGAGGACGCGGTGGCGCACCTCCCGGAGGTCATGAAGGACCAGGCCAACGCCAAGGCCGTGCGCTTCGCCGGCGACGAGTGGACGGACCTCCAGCTCCAGGCCGACCCCGTGCGCTCGAAGGTGGGCCCCACCTTCAAGGGGGACGCGCCAGCGGTGATGGACGCCATCCGCGATGCCGACGGCGAGACCCTGCGATCCACCCTGGAGGAGGACGGCGCCTGGGAGGTGGAGACCGCGGCCGGCACCTTCGAGGTGACGCCGGAGATGGTGACGTTCCACACGACCCTGCCCGACCACGTGCTCGGTGAGGACTTCGACGGCGGCAGCGTCTACGTGGACACCGAGGTCACCCCCGAGATCGAATCCGAGGGGTACGCCCGCGAGCTCGTGCGGCGCATCCAGGAGATGCGGAAGGAGATGGACCTCGACGTGGACGCCCGCATCCGCACCGAGCTCGCGCTCCCGGAGGAGATCGCGGGGAAGGTGGAGGGGTGGCTCACCGAGGTGGCTGCGGAGACCCGAAGCGACGCCCTGGAGGTCGTGGACGATCCCCAGGGGGACCACGTGAAGGCGTGGGACGTGGAGGGCCACGAGGTCGTGGTGGGCGTCCAGACGGTTCGATGAGGAACCGTTAAGGGCATGGACGAGGACTCCCACGCCATGCACAGGCCCCTCCTCCCCCTCCTCCTCATGCTGAGCCTCGTGGCCAGCGGTTGCCTCGGCGCGAACCCCGACGCCGGCACCGCCGGCGGACCCGTCGGGGACGACGACCGCGACGCGGGGACCGCCCCCACGAGCCCCTCCTTCGCAGCGAGCCCCGAGGAGGCTCCCCTCCGCCCCGGCGCGAGCCTCGGCGGGTACTGCACCTTCAACTGGGTCTTCACCGCGCCCAACGGCACCGCGTACATCGGCACCGCCGCCCACTGCACCCAGGTGGGGGAGCGCGTGACCCTCGGGAGCGACGGCCCCGAGGTGGGGACGGTGGTGTACGACAGCGACAACGCCTCCGTGGCCGACGCCGCGGTGGACTTCAGCCTCGTGCGCCTCGACGCGGAGATCGTGAACCGCACCCACCCCACCATCATCGGGTGGAGCGGGCCCACGGGATGGATCACGGACGAGGACGCGGCGCGGGGGGACGACGTGGCGCTCAGCGGGTACGGCGTGGGCTTCGGCGAGCGAGGGGAGACCCGGAACCGGTCCGGCGTCCTCGTGAGCATGGACGATCGCTTCTACAGCGCGGACATGCCCGCCGTGAACGGCGACAGCGGCAGCCCCCTCATCCACCTGGAGACCGGGAAGGCCCTGGGCATCATCAGCCACTACGGCTTCGGTGCAACACCCCCCACCACGGACGAGGGCCCCGTCATGGAGTTCATCCTGAGGGAGCTCACGAAGGCCGGGTGGGACGTGGAGCTCACGATGGGCGCCACGTCCTGACGCCTCAGCCCGAGGAACGCAGGGACACGACGCCCGCCCCCGCCAGCACCGCCGACACCCCCAGGAACACCCCCAGGGCCACGAGGGCGCCGCCCCGGGTCCACCCGAAGGCGGTGGCCTCCACCAGCGCGAGGAACGCCGCCACCGCCGTGACGCTCGGCAAGCGGTCCAGGGCGCTCCAGGCGAAGAGCACGAAGGCGTACACCGCCAAGACAGCCAGAGCCCGGGGCGTGTTGTACAACCCCAGGGCCTCCAACGTGACGAGGAGGAGCGGCGCACCCATGAGGGCGTTCACGGGAAGCGCCCACCCGTACCACGGACGCTCCAGAGGCGGGAGGTCCTCCACGCGGTGCCGCACCACCGCGAACACCACCGTGGAGACGAGAAGCACCCCGTCCAACGCCAGCACCAGGCGCCACCGCACCAACGCATCCCAAAGGTACAACGCCAGGGCCGGGCCGAGGAAGAGCCCCCCGTAGCTCGCGAGGGCCACGCCCTTGTGGTGACGGTGTCCCCACCACAACCCCACCAGGGGGAGGACGAGGACGCCCAGGGCCCCAGCGGTGCGGATGGCGGGGTGGAGTCCCTGGAGGATCGTCACCTACCCCTCCTCCTCGGGGTCCCCCCGCCACGTGACGTCGGTCCAGCTCCCCGTCACGTCCTCCAGGGGGCGGTCCAGGTACCTCTCCCGGATGGCGGCGTCCAGGTCCACGTCCAAGCGGTTCGCGAGGCTCAACGCCATGAAGGCCACGTCCACGCACTCGCTCCCCGCCGCCTCCAGGCGGTTGCGGCGCACCGCCTCCGCGAGCTCCCCCACCTCCTCCACGAGGACGAGGGCGAGGAACCGGAGCCCCATCTCCTCGTCACCCTCGCCGTACCGCGCCTCCAGGCGCTCCTGCAACCCAGCCAGGTCCATGCACCGGGAAGGGAGACCAACCTCTTCACCTTACGGGCGGGAAGCCTTTTTAGCCTCGCACCCCGTTGAGCCCCCCGGTGACCCTCATGCCGGAACCCATCGACCTCGAGGACCTCCAACACGGCACCGAGCTCGTGAAGCGAGGCTTCGCCCGCATGCAGAAAGGCGGTGTCGTCATGGACGTGACGAACCCGCATCAAGCGGAGATCGCGGAGGACGCAGGCGCCGTGGCCGTCATGGCGCTGGAGCGCGTCCCCGCCGACATCCGGTCCACGGGAGGTGTCGCCCGGATGAGCGACCCCGAGGTCATCGAGGAGATCATCGACACCGTCACCATCCCCGTCATGGCCAAGGCCCGCATCGGGCACCTCGTGGAAGCGCAGGTGCTGGAGACGCTGGGCGTGGACATGATCGACGAGTCGGAGGTCCTCACCCCCGCAGACCCCTACTACCACACCTTCAAGCACGACTTCACCGTGCCCTTCGTCTGCGGGTGCCGGAGCCTCGGCGAGGCGGTGCGCCGCGTGTGGGAGGGTGCCGCCATGATCCGCACGAAGGGAGAAGCGGGCACCGGGAACATCGTGGAGGCCGTGCGCCACCGACGCCAGGTGCGCCTCGGCATCCAGCGCCTCCAGGCCATGGACAAGAGCGAGCTCCAGAGCGTCGCCAGCACCTACGCCCGCACCTACGCCGGGCTCCTGGGTGAGGTGCAGACGGACCAGGGTGTGGACCCCGAACCCGTCACCGACGACGTGGTGCTCGGGGACGACACCACGTACGGCGACGTGGTGGACGGTCTCCTCAACGTCCTCCTGGATGTGCGGGAGCGCCAGCGGCTTCCCGTGGTGGACTTCGCCGCCGGCGGCATCGCCACCCCCGCCGACGCCGCCCTCATGATGCAGCTGGGGAACGACGGTGTCTTCGTGGGCAGCGGCATCTTCAAGAGCGACAACCCCGAGGTCCGGGCGGAGGCCATCGTGGAGGCCACCACGCACTGGGACGACCCTGAGGAGATCGCGGAGATCAGCAAGGGCATCGGTCGCGCCATGAGCGGCATCAACATGGAGGACCTGGAGCCCGAGGAACGGCTCCAGGAGCGCGGTTGGTGAAGAACGCGCGAAGCGGGCTCCGAAAGGAACCGCGTCGCGTCCCTCCTCCGCTCCTCTCCCCATCCTTCCTTCTCGTCAACCTCGACGGAACCGCTTCCCCAGGCTCCAGGCTGCCACTCCAGCCCACGCGATCTCCAGGGGGAGGAAGACCCACGCCTCGATGAGGATGCTGTACACCCCGAGGATGCTGCTTCCCAGAAGGTTCAGCACCTCGTAGAGGAGCGTGTCGGCCTCGAGGCGACCCGCCACGTTCGCGGCGAAGGCGCCAAGCAAGAGGATGAGGCCCACGCTACCGAGGACGTCGGCGGGGGTCAGGAGGGCCATGGGACTCCACGTCACGGGCTCGCGGGGTGGCCGAGGTCGTCCATGGAGGGTGGCGTCGGTCCGGTGGCGACATCGTGGGTGGTGCTGAAGCACGCTTCGCAGAGGAACGGGCTCCCGTCGACCCCGCTCGAGGGCAGAAGGTACCACACGCCCCGGATGCTCTTGCGCGTCGCGCAACCGCTGCACAATCGGGTATCCACCGCAGGGGTCACCAAGAGCAAGACGACCAGGCGCCGGAAGTAGTTTTTGGCGAACGGCCCCCCTGGACCCCTCCCAGAAGTCCCATAGGATGCACCGGACGGGAAGGTGCTCCGCCGTAAACCCTATCCCCCGGGGCGCGGTTCGCGGAGCCCATGTTCCTCCGCGTGGGCGTCGTCGCCCTGCAGGGAGACGTGAGCGAGCACGCCGACGCGGTCCAGCGGGCCCTCCACGAGATGGGGCACGAGGGGGAGGTCGTGCACCTGCGCGACGCCGCAGACCTCGAGGAGGTGGACGCCGTGGTGCTCCCCGGCGGCGAATCCACCACCATCAGCAAGCTCCTCACGCGCTTCGGGCTCCGGGACGTCCTCACCCAGCGAGCTCGGGAGGAGGAGCTTCCCATCATGGGCACCTGCGCCGGTCTCATCCTCCTGGCGAAGGACGGGGACGACCAGGTGGAGGGGACCGACACGGAGCTCCTGGGCCTCATGGACGTGGCCGCCGACCGCAACGCCTTCGGGCGCCAGCGGGAGTCCTTCCAGGTGAACCTGCACGTACAGGGGATGGACGGTCCCGTGCCTGCGGTCTTCATCCGCGCCCCCGCCGTGACGCGCACGTGGGGCGACGCGGAGGTGCTGGCGCGGCTCCCCGCCGACACCGTGGCCCGGGCCACGGGCGCGGAGGAGCCGGGGCGGGACCTCGTGGTGGCCGCCCGCCAGGGGAACGTGTGGGCTCTCGCCTTCCACCCCGAGCTTACGCCGGATACGCGCCTGCACCAGGCGTTCCTCGAGCAGGTGGTGGCGTGGAAGCGGGCGAAGGAAGAGGCCGTCGACGGCTAACGAAGGAAGGGGGACCGGACGAAGGTAGCGTGAGCCGATTCGGCACCCTCCGGTGTTCACGCGGCCCCGACGGGGCAGCGATGATCACGACTCGATCCCCAAGATGCCCCAGGAGATGCCCGATCAGCTGTAGTGGATGTGGGACTCCTCCTCCTCGTCCTCCTCGGGTTCCGCCGCCTCGAGGATGTCGATGGTGAGGAGCATATGGACGGGGATGACACGTTCCTTCCCCGCCAGGTCCCCGTGGTCGTCAGCGAGCTCCAGCACGAGCCCGTGGCCGCCGCTCAAGCTCAGGAACCCCTTGAACTCCCCCTGGGACTCCACGAGAGCATCGTTGTGGCCGACGGACTGGACGCGGTACGTGCTCCCGGGCACCAGCTGCAGATCCTCATCGGTCATGGTAGGGCTCCTCCTGCAGGAGAGCGTGGAGGTGGTCCACGGTCCTGCGGTACTCCGTCAGCGCGGACTCCACGTTGGCCTCCACGAAGTTCCACGCCTTGCTCAGGTCGCCGTACCGGAGCTTGTACTCCTTCCGGGCTTGGCCCTTCCCGCCGGGCCGCACCTCGGACTCCTCCAGGATGTTGAGCGCCTTGAGCTTGTTCAGGTGGCGGTAGATGGTGGGGCGGCTCGTGTCGAGCACCGTCATGAGCTCGTCGATGCCCCAGCCCTTGTCGGGCCGGCGAAGGAAGCACCCCATGAAGAGCCGGTAGGGCACCGAGTCCTCCAACGCCCCGCTCCCGGTCTTCGGATCGTAACCCTTGGGGAGGTACCCGATGTCCTCGAGGAGCGTCAACGCCACGATGTGGGGGTCCTCGACCTCCGTGGGAGGATCGGTCCGCCGCACCGTGAGCTCGAAGTCCATGCCCGAGCCAGGGGGAACCCCGCACATAAGGTTGACGTTCCCATCTCGAGGACCCCGCGGTTGGGGGTGCCACAGCCCCGTCCACCACCTTGAGGAAGGTTTCTTGTAAGGGAAGCCTGATACCCGCTCCACCCCCGCCCCTGGGGGGATGGTGCTGTCATGTCGGAGGAGTTCACGCGGATCGAGAAGACGTGGCGGGAACGCTGGCTCAGCCAGGGCGCGCACGAGCCCAACGTGGAGCCCGAGCGGGAGAAGTTCTTCGCCACCTACCCGTACTCGTACATGAACAGCTACGCCCACGTGG
>CAZDGP010000023.1:20942-25720 GCA_964505085.1 uncultured Thermoplasmatales archaeon | reverse complement strand
CCGTCGTCCTTGGTGAACGTGATGTCGCGGCGCACAGCGTCCTTGAGGTTCACCTGGCCCTGCACCATGTTGTCCCAGGTGGGGCTGTTGGCGTCCTCGAGGTCCGCCATGAAGGTGTCCGCGCCGCTGTTGAGGGCGTTGATGACCATCTTGCGGCCGGTGGGCCCGGTGATCTCCACCTTGCGCTCCTGGAGAGCCTCGGGGACGGGCTCCACGGTCCAGTCGCCCTGGCGGATGTCCCGCGTGTCCTCGGGGTAGGTGGGGAGCTCGCCGTCGCGGATGCGCTCGCGCCGCGCCGCCCGCTCCCGGAGGAGCTCCTGGCGCCGGGGCTCGAAGGTTCGGTGGAGGGTGGCGAGGAAAGCAAGCGCCTCGGGGGTGAGGATCTCGTCGTAGCGGTCTCGCATGGGGCCTTGGATGGTGACGCCTTCGACCTTCGTCATGGGTGCACCGCCTGGGAGCCAACGCCGACTGACCGGCGTGGGCCCTCCCGATGCGGTCCCCCCGTGATATAGTTTGTCACCCATCTTTCGAAGTATGTGAGGTTGTAAGTCACATCCATGGATTGGGGGGTGGCGGGCGCGGGAGCGCGCCGGGGGGGTTGGGGAGGGTGATCGGGGTGGAAGCGACGGTACGCTGGCGTGGCGGACGTGGCAAGGCCTATAGGGTAGGGGAGCACGATGGTACGTCCATGCGCATGGGCTGTGCCGATTGCGACTGCGTGGTGGAGGATGGTGCCCGCGTGGAGACGTGCGCGGACCGGGCGTTCTGCTGCTGCGACCACCTGCCGGTGGCGGAGGATTAGGATGCACCGCAGCAGGCCGGAGGGAGAGGCGTTCAGACGAGCTCGCTGATCTCCTCGTCGTACTCGGGGAAGTACCGGCTGATGACGGGGAGGTCGAAGCTCTCGAGGATGGACTCCTTGGGTTCCCGGTCCAGGAGGAAGCGGAAGCTCTCCTCCACGATCTCGTCGGGGTCGGCGTCGGGCGCAAGGCGCTCCCGGTCCCCGTAGCTCAGGTGGACCTTGTGCCGGGTCTCGGTCCCGTTCCCGCTCTTCACGGTGACGAGGAACTTCCACCCGTCGGCCCCGTTCTTGAGCTCCTGCACCTTCACGTGCTCGACCATACTGGCCTCCCTTGGTGCTCCTGGGTCTTCAAGCCTTCCGTCTGTGCGGGAGGTGCCTGGGACCTCCAGGGGCCCGGGGACCGCGGGCCGGTGGTCCGCGTGGTCGCGAGGGGCAGGTGTCCGGTTCGCACCTGGGGACACACGGGTTCGCGGAGGGGCCTGCGCCCGGTTGCGGGGGTGCTTCCAGACCCCCTGGGCGTGGCACTTCTTCGCAAGCTTGATGTGGGGCGAGGCCCATCCTCGTGTTGCCCGTTCTGTGCGTGCGGCCCGAGTCCGGAGCAGCACGTGCCCCATCCCCGGGAGGGGCTCTGGGACGGGCAGAGGTGGTACATATAGATAGAACAAGCACAAGCGTCGGTCTTGGGGCGGCTCCCTCGGAGTCGGGTCTCGTGAACGCGATGGTCCTCGAAGGGGCCGTCTGAGCGTTCCGCCCTGACCCGAGGCCGACACCCCGGGGTTCCCGGTGACGGGGGCCTCAGGTGGGCTCGGGTCGCCCGCGTAACCCACCACGCCGGCGCGCCTCGCGGGGCGTCGGCGATGGATCTTCTTCTCAAGGCTCCAGGGCACCAGCGGAGGCTCCGGAGCACCCCCTCCACGACCATCACCTTGAAGGTGGACCACCTCCATCTCGAGGCCCGTGGACGCTCTCGACCTTCGGATCCTCCGCCTCCTCACCTGGAAGCCCGCGGACCCCGTGGACGCCACGCGCACCATGTTGAGCCCGTGGGACGTGGCCCGGGAGCTCGACGTCCACGGGAACACGGTGAAGCGGCGCCTCGAGGCCATGCGGGAGCTGGGGGTGTTCTCCACGTTGCACCTCGTGCCGGAGCCGAGCCTCGCCGGCGTGCAGGGGTTCTCCTGCCGGCTCTTCTTCAGCGATACCCTGGGGAAGGTGGAGGCCATGGAGCGCGTGCACGATCTCCCTGGCACCCGGGACTCCCTCACCTTCGTGGGGGACGAGGCCTGGGTGTCCATGATCGCTCCCGCCGGCGCCGACGCCGAGGAGGTGGCGGCGCATGTGGCCCGGGAGGCGGGGGCGGAAGGGTGGGAGCTCAACGAGCGCTTCGCGTGGGACGCCGACGCCAGCGTGGTGCGAGAGCTCGACATGCGGATCATGGGCGCCATGAGCCACGATGCCTTCCGCAGCGTCTCGGATGTGGCGGCGGAGGCCGGTGTCACGCCTCGCACGGTCCGCGCGCGGCTCAAGGCCCTGGCCAAGGCACGTGCGTTCATGGTGGCGCCGGACATCCGGCCCGAGCGGATCCGGGGCTTCATCCCCTTCATCCTCGCCATCGAACCCGAGGAACCGGGAGAGCCCCCGGTCCTCACCCGCTTGGCCAACGCGTTCCCCGAGGCCTTCTACCGGAGCTTCCCCACCGCGTCGACGCCGTACCTCTACCTCGCATCGGAGACGAGCGAGGGTGTGGAGGACCTCGTGCTCCGGGCGCAACGGCTCGACGGCGTAGCGGAGGCGCGTGCGCTCCTCGTGAAGGGAAGCACCGCCTGCCACCTGCCCGACCAACCCATCTTCGACATGACCCTCGCTGGCGACGCCGGCTCGGCGGAGCTGGCGGACGCCGCCACCCGGTCCCGGGACGATGCGGGGAGCCCAGGGACCCCCTAGGACGCCCGCGGTGGTTCCGGTTCCGTACACGGGGTGGACACCACTTACTTATCCCGCCAGCCAGGGTGCGCTCCCCGTGATACCCCCATGACCGCAAGCGAACCCACGGAAGACGCTGCTCCAGACGGCTCTCGGCTGGGGGCGGTCCGCGCCTGGCCCCTCGAACGGCTCCTCATCCTCGTGGCTCTCGGCCTCGTGCTCGTCGCCCCCGCCGTGGTAGGAGGCGGCGATCCCGCGTTCTACATCATGATGCCGATCCCCGTGGTGCTCCTCATCGCCGTGACGTTCACCGCCGTCCTCCTCCGTTGGGGTGCGCCTTGGACGTTCCTCGCAGCGGGCGTGGCGGTCTCGCTCCTGCCGGTGGCGATCCTCGCCCAGTTCGGCCTCACACAGCTCTCGAACCCTCTCCTCAGCAGGGAGTTCCCGGCCAACGTCCTCCTGGCCACGGCGTTGCTCCTCGCGTTGCCGGCGGGGGTGGCGGGGTTCCTGCGTGCACGGGCGGACCAACCCCACCCCCGAGTCGCTGAGGGGTTGGGAACGTGGCAGGGTCGTGTAGCCTTCGCGCTGGCCATGGTAGCGGTGGGCGCCGTCGCCGCCGGCGCCATGGCGGCGGACCGCGCCACGGAGCTGGGGTCGGACGCGGCCGGGTACGACGTGGTCCCGGACCGCACCATCACCGTGGAGCTTCGGGACGACCGCTTCGTGCCCGAGACCATCCCCGTGACCGCGGGGGAGCTCGTGGAGGTCGTGGTCGTGAACGAGGACGAGGCGTTCCACACCTTCACGTACACCCGCGACAGCGTCACGTACAACCACGAGGTCCTCGGCGGGGAGACGGTGCGTTTCCTCACGAGCTTCGACACCGCCGGTGAGGTGCCGGTGTGGTGCGAACCCCACCAGCCCGAGATGGCCGGACACTTCGTGGTGGAGGAGGGGTCCTGAATGCCCATCGTGGAGGTCCGGGAGCGCATCGACGCCGCCCCGGAGGCGGTGTGGGGTCTCGTGAGCGACATCGAGCGCGCGCCGGAGTGGGTGACGGTGATGGAGGCGCTGGTGGAGACGACGGAGAACCCCGTTCGGGAGGGCACGGTGTACACGGAGCGCTCGAAGGTGGGTCCGAAGGCGGGGGAGACCACGTGGCACGTCACCGTCTTCGACGCCGAGGGGATGCGTCAGGTGCACGAGTGCGCGGGCCGGGAGCTGGCGGCGGAGCTCACCATGGAGGTGGTACCCGACGGGGATGGCGGCGCCGTGCTCACCCACCGCACGGAGTTCCGGCTCCTGCCCGTGGTGCGTCCCGTGGGGTGGGTGCTGGAGCGTCTCTTCGGCCGACGCCTCATGGAGCGCCAGTTGCGCGACACGGTGGCGAACGCGAAGCACATCCTCGAGGAGACCCCTTCAGAAGCCGATGACCTATAGTCACCTATAGGCCCCTCTCCTCTTGAGCTCGGTGGGGTGGTGGCTGCGGGCGGTGGGGGGGTGTACAGCGGGCACGTTCGCGAACCGTCTCAGCGTGCCCGCTGGGGGCGGGCGGCGGGGATGTTCCGAGTGACGAGATGGAAGGGGAGAGTCGCAGCCCCGCGATCCATGCAGGCCCAACCTCCACCCCCAACCCACCACAACACCCAAACCCCCCCACCCCCCTGCGGACCCCATGAGCGGTCACGGCAGCCACGGCATGGACCTCCAGGCGTTCCGCGAGGCGCGGGAGGAGGCGAACGAGGCGATCCTGGACCAGGACCACCTCGGGGTGAAGCGCTTCTTCAACCTCGACACGCGAGCCTACGACGACGGCGCCCTCGACGGTCGCACGAAGGAGTGGTGCGGCCTCGTCGCCAGTTGCGTGCTCCGGTGCGACGACTGCATCGCCTACCACCTGGACCAGCTCGTGACGGAGTTCGACGCCACCCCAGAGGAGGTCATGGATGCGTTGAACGTCGCCCTCGTCGTCGGCGGCAGCATCTTCATCCCGCACCTCCGCACCGCGTGGGACCTGGCGGAGCAGCTCTTCGAGGAGCAGGACGCGGCGTAA
>CAZDGP010000023.1:1953-20842 GCA_964505085.1 uncultured Thermoplasmatales archaeon | reverse complement strand
CTCTCCCGAGGAAGGTTCAAGCTCCCCCACGCCATCGTGTTCCCGGAGGCTCCGCCCATGCAACGCCACGTCACCGTCCTCGCCGCCCTGGTCCTCGCCGCCGCCATGCTCCCTCTGGGGGCGGCTCACGACACGAACGACCCCGTGGACCTACGTGACGCCCCCGTGGCCGGCACCCTCGCACCCCACTGCCCGCTGGAGCAGGACGACGCCGGCAGCGGCGGTGACGCGCCGAACGGGCGGGAGAACGCCCTCACCATAGGCCCCGGCACCTACGACGGGTGCGTGGACGGCGTCGACGGGGCGGACTGGTACCGCCTCCCCGTCTCGCCCGACGACCGGGTGCGCGTGACGCTCACGGACGTGGACTGCGGCCACGCGAAGCTCGCCCTCTACCGGAGCAGCTCCTCCACCGCGCCCTCCGATGCGTCCTCCCACGCCGAGTGCGGCACCGAGGTGGCGATGCTGCAGCAGGGAGGTGACGCGGAGGCGATGCTCCTCGAGGTGAACGACGGGACCCGGGGCGGCCATCACGATCTCCTCGTGGAGCGCGGGCCGGACCTCGTGGACCACTGCGCCCTCCAGCAGGACGACGCAGGGAGCGGTGGCGACGCCGAGTTCGAGGACCCGGTGGCCATCACCGCCGGCTCCCACACGGGCTGCCTCGACGGCTTCGACACCGTGGACTCCTTCACCGTGGCTGGCAGCGAGGGCGACACCGTTCACGTGGAGGTGTCCACGGACCAGTGCGGCCACCTGTTGCTCCTCGTGGGCGGTGGCAGCGCCACCGACAGCAACCAGGATGAGCGCTTCTACAGCGACGAGTTGTGTCGCCCCCTGCAGGGGAACGCCACGCTGGGGACCGACGGGTTCCTCCACGTGGACCTCTTCTCCCGTGGCGACGCCCTGAACCACACCGTGACGGTGCAGGTGGCATCCCCGCCCTGAACCCGTGGAAGCCCCAAGGCACCCACCCAACCTCCATCCCCCAGGGCCCCCCCGGAAGCGCCGCAAGCCCCCTCGAGGAGGGGGTCCCTACGTGAGCACTCCCTCTACACCCGTTAGAGCGGACCCTTCGACGACCGTCCCAGGGACCCTTCGAGGAGCGTCCCAGAACCCTTTACATAGGGTACCGCCCAGGGAGGATGTGGTGCTCGACATGAAACGCAAGTTCCTCGTGCTGCTCACAGCTGCCCTCCTGGTCCCCGCGGGGTTCGCCCTCGCCCAGCCCACGGGGGAGACCGACAACGACAAGATGAACTGGGCGGACGCGGCCCACGGCCTCTGCACGGCGTACGGGGCCAGCGAGGAGGGCCGCTCCAACGGCAACGCCAGCCACGCGCCGCCCTTCGTGTGGCTCCAGGATGAGGCCGACAGCGGGAACCAGTCCGTGACCGAGTACTGCGACACGGTGCCCCACCCCAGCGAGAACGCGAACGACCGGGCGGACGAGCGCGGTGAGAACGGGAACACCACCGGCTACGACGAGCGACCCGACGACGCGGGCCCCCCGGAGGACGAGGGGCGACCTGACGACGCTGGCAAGCCCGACGAGGCCGGCGACAGCTAAGTAGGTTGCCAGCCTCCCACCAGCCCTCTTCTTCCCCCCTCCTTCCTTCTTACAACCCCTCCCCGCACGCAGCGACAGCTAGGCGACCTCTACAGGCCGTGGGCTTCGCGGAACCGCGGGAGCTGGTGCTCCACGGACTCCCCCTCCGGCACGATCTCGTCCCAACGGGGCACCTTCTCACCCGCCAGCAGCGCCAGGGCACCGGCAACACCCCGGGCGAGGCCCTGGGGGTCGTACCCGCCCTCCAGGATGCAGGCGATGGGCACGTCGAGGGCTAGGAGGTCCCGCATGAGGGCGGGGTAGAAGGCGCTGCTCAGGTGGAGGTTCCCCAGGGGGTCGCGGTGGTGGCTGTCGTACCCCGCGCTCACGAGGAGGAGGTCGGCGTCGTACCGGTCCAGCACCGGGAGCGCCACCTGGTCCAGGAGGTCCCGCATCCCCGCCTCCCCCGTGTTCGCCCACACGGGGAGGTTCACCGTGTAGCCCTCGCCGGGGCCGGAGCCCGTCTCCTCCAGGTACCCGGTGCCGGGGAAAAGGGGGGACTGGTGGATGCTCACGTAGAGCACGTCCTCGCGCTCGTAGAAGATGTCCTGGGTGCCGTTCCCGTGGTGCACGTCGTGGTCGAAGACGGCCACGCGCTCGCACCCGCCCTCGTCCAGCGCCCACTGGGCGGCCACGGCCACGTGGTTGAAGAAGCAGAACCCCATGGCGGTGTCCGGCGTGGCGTGGTGGCCGGGGGGTCGGGCGATGCTGAAGGCCGGCTCTCCGGAGATGGCGCTGGAGGCTGCCTGCACGGCGGCGCCGCTTCCCAGGCGCGCGGCGTCGTACGTGGCCGAGCTCGCCACCGTGTCACCGTCCACGCGCCCTCCACCGTCCTCGCTGAGCCCCCGCACGTAGTCCACATGCTCGGGGGTGTGGACGGCGGTGAGTTGATCTGAGGATGCCGGCTGGGGCTCCAGGGTGTCCACGGCGTCGAGGAGCCCCGTCTCGTCCAGCACGCGCCGGATGGCCCGCAGACGGTCCGGGTTCTCCACGTGGGTGCCTGGATCGTGCTCGAGGAACGTGTCGTGGTCGAGCAGGAGCGCCATGGGGTCCGGGGGCGTCAACCCGCCCCGTGGTCAAGTACCTTGCGCTGCGCCGCTACCACTGGTCGAGGTCCCAGGGGAGGCTGGGGTTGCGCTCCAGGCTGTTGAGGCTCTCAAGTTGCCCTGCAGGGTCCTCGCCGCGGCTCTGCTCGTCGTGCACGTCGTCCTCGGCCTCAAGGAGCGGTTCCATGAGGGGGTCGCTGGGGAGGAGGTTCTCCGTGTCAAGGTTGAGGAGCATGCGCTCCCGCTGTTGTATCTTCGCCACGCGGTTCCACCACCCCCCACGTGGTGCCCCGGGGTTCATGAACCTTCGGTACGGGCAATCGACGTGCGACGAACTTCCTGGGCGGAGGTTTCGGTGCCCCCTCCGAGGAAGACCTTTACCTTGGCTCGTGGTTGATGCGCCTGACCCCATGCGCGTCCTGGCCATCGCCGAGAAGGATATCGCCGCCAAGCGCATCGCCCAGGCACTGGACGGCGGCACCCCCTCCCAGCGGAAGGTCCGGGGCGTCACCACGTACGAGGCGCGCTTCCAGGGGGCCCACATCACCGTGATCGGGCTCCGGGGCCACATCCTGGAGGTGGACTACCCCAAGAGCCTGAACAACTGGCGCAGCATCAAGCCCCGGGACCTCGTGTGGGCCGAGCCCAAGCGCAAGATCACGCGCCACGGACGGAAGATCGCCGACGCGCTCCGGACGCTGGCGCCGGACGCGGACCGCGTGGTGGTGGCCACGGACTACGACCGCGAGGGGGAGCTCATCGGCGTGGAGGCCCTCGACCTCGTGACCTCCCGCAACCCCTCCGCCACCGTGCAGAGGGCTCGCTTCAGCGCCCTCACCGACGAGGAGGTGCAGGCTGCCTTCCGGGAGCTCCAGGAGGTGGATGAGGACCTGGCGGCAAGCGCCGAGACGCGGCAGCTCCTGGACCTCGCGTGGGGTGCGAGCCTCACGCGGTTCCTCACCATGAACGGGCGGAACCGGGGGGAGGACGGGGTCCTGAGCGTGGGCCGCGTCCAATCCCCGACCCTGGCGCTCCTGGTGGAGCGGGAGCGGGAGATCGAGGGCTTCGACCCCACGCCGTACTGGGAGGTGGTGGCGAACCTCCAGGCGGACGGGAAGGGGTTCCTAGCCTGGAGCACCGAGGGCGACAAGAAGGAACGCTTCTGGGACCGCGCCGAGGCGGACCGCGTCCTCGCGCAGGCTCGGGGCGCCGACGAGGGCGTGGTCTCGAGCGTGGACCGGCGTGTGCGCAACGACCACCCACCCCCGCCCCTGAACACCACGGCTCTCGTGGCGGCGGCCACCAACATGGGGTTCACCGCGAAGCAGGCGCTGAGCACCGCTGAGGACCTCTACACGCAGGGGTACATCAGCTACCCCCGCACCGACAACACCGTCTACCCCAAGAGCCTCCGCTTGAAGCCCCTGGTGACGAAGCTCCTGGACGGCCCCCTGGGCAAGGACGCGCGCAGGACCCTGGAGCAGACGAACTGGCGCCCCACGCGAGGCAAGAAACGCACGACGGACCACCCGCCCATCCACCCCACGCAGGGTGCATCCCGCGGGGAGCTTAGGGGGCGGCGGTGGAAGCTCTACGCCTTCATCGCCCGGCGCTTCCTCGCCACCCTCTGCGACCCCGCTCGCGTGGAGCACCTGAAGGTTGGCGTGGACCTGAACGGTGCGCCCTTCCGCGCGAAGGGGAAGCGTGTGGTCTCCCCCGGGTACCGGGAGGTCTACCCCCACGTGCGCGACGACGAGACCCTCCTGCCGCCCATGGAGGAGGGTGACCGCGTGACGGTGGAGGAGGTGGAGCGGCGGGACAAGGAGACGCAACCACCCAAACGCTACGGGCAGGGCAGCCTCGTGAAGGAGATGGAGAAGCGGGGGTTGGGCACGAAGAGCACCCGCCCCAACATCATCGACACCCTCTACACGCGGGACTACGTGAAGGGCAACCCGCCCCGCCCCACGGAGCTCGGGTGCGCCGTGGTGGACGCGCTGCAGGAGCACGCGGAACCCATCGTGGACCCCGAGATGACGGCGGAGCTGGAGGAGGCCATGGAGGGCATCGCCCAGGGCGAGGAGGTGCAGGCGGACGTCGTCCGCAGGTCGCGGGCGGGGCTCAGCCGCATCCTCAAGGACCTCGAGGAGCACCGGCAGGGGCTCCGGCGCGTCCTCCGGCAGGGCAAGGAGAAGGCCGACGCGTTGGGTCCGTGCCCCGAGTGCAGCGAGGACCTCGTGGTGCGGACGAGCCGCCGGGGCAAGCGCTTCGCCGGGTGCAGCGCGTACCCCACCTGCGAGAACAGCTACAGCCTACCGCAGAAGGGCGGCCTCGACACCACGGACCGCACCTGCCCCGAGTGCGAGACGCCCGTGGTGCGCATCCTCCGGAAGGGCCGCAAACCCTGGACCCTCTGCCTCGTCATGGACTGCGACGGGACGTAGAGCACCCTCTGGTGGTTCCCTGGGGATGAAGATGAGGAGAGACAGGGGAGAAGAGGGTGGGGGCCTCGGGGGCCCCCGAGATCACCTGGCCATCAGTCCTGGTCGTTCTCCGCCCGGTACACGTAGAGCCCATCGAGGAGCGTGTCCGACTCCCCGTCGGGGTTCACCACGGTAACGTCCCAGGACGTCGTGTCCTTGGGGCCGCCCTCCGAGACGGTGACGTTCACACGGAGCCACGTGCCGTCGGGGTCCACATCGAGCACCGTGACCTCCGGTTCGGAACCGGGTCCGTTGGCGAGGTCCACGGCGGCCCCGGGAAGGAAGTTGCTCCCCAGCAGGTCCACGGTGGTGGTTCCGGGCGTCACGGTTCGGGGGTCCAGCGCCTCGAGGTCAAGGGGACCTCGCACGCCCACGTCCTCGGTGGCGGCGTTCCGCGCGCCCTCGTCGTCGGTCACGGTGAAGGTCACGGTGTAGTTGCCGCCCTCCGCGAAGGTGTGCGTGATGGTCTCACCCAGGCGTTCCGTGCCATCGCCCAGTTGCCACACGTGGCTGAGCAGCGTGCCGTCGGGGTCGTGGCTGGCGGTAGCGTCGAAGGTGCACGTGAGGTGGTCGCAGCTCGTGGCGAAGGAGGCCACGGGCGCGGTGTTGTCCTCGGGCTCGCTCGCGGACAGCTCGAAGCTGTCCACGCGGTACCCCTCCTCGTTCACGATGGCGTCGGTGCGGACGCGTAGGCGGAGCTGGAAGGCCCCGTCGCCGATGAGGTCCCCGAGGTCCACGGTGAGCTCCTCGTACGTGGCGGGGTCCGTGGTCCAGTCGCCGTGGGCGCCGGTGAAGCTCCGGAGCGTCGTCCAGGAGTCGGCGTCGCAATCGCTCACCTCCACGTGGAGGTAGTCGAAGTCCGCCTCGAGGCTGCCGGCGGTCTGGAAGCTGAAGCGGGCGTCGGTGTACCCGGCGTCCAGGTCGTAGCACCCGCTGCCTCCGGGGCTCAGGATGTACGTGTTCTGGTTGTCCTCGTAGGTGCCCGCGAGGGTGCCGTGGTACCATGCGCAGGGCGCGGTGTCAGCTCGGTAGTCCTCCAGGTGCCATGCGGTGGTGGAGCCGCTGGGTCCTGCGCTGTACCCCACGATCTGGACGGATCTCCAGCCCTCCTGCACGCAGTTACCTGCGTCGTCCTCGAAGATGCTGGTGGAGAGGATGCGTTCCCCGGTGGGGCCGGGTTCGTAGGCGGTGACGGGTACGGTGTCGCTCGCGGTGGTCCCGGTGGCATCGGTGACGGTGACCTCCAGGAGGTACGCGCCGGGGGTGTCCGTGGTGAAGGCCACCTCGTCGGAGGTGGCACCCTCGAGGGTGACGTTGGCGCCGGAGGGCGCCTCCGTCACGGACCACTGGAGGGCATGGGGGAAGGCCCCGCCCTCCGCGGTGGCGGAGAGGCTCGCGTCCTCCCCGACCTCGGTCCATGCGGGGTCGCCGGTGGCGACGCTCAGGGGCTTGTCCTCCAGGCCGCAGGCTGCGGAGACGTTGTCGCTGGGTTGGGCACCCGCGGGGTCGAGGACGTTACGCCAGGACCAGCAGATCGCGCTGAACGCGTTGGCCTCACCGTACCCGTGGGCGTTGTTCCAGGTTTCGTCGGCCATACCGGGGCCCTCCCACTTCTCGAGCATGGCGGAGCTCACGCCGGCGGTCTTGTAGTCGGCGCTCAGCACGAGGGCCTCGCGCACCAGGTGCTCCCCCGGAGCGTAGGACCCGTCGCCCATGTACCCCGTGCCGGTGGGTGCGAGGACGTTCTCGCCCCCGGTGTCGGCCCGGGCGTCCTCCCCAGCCTCCAGGATGAGGGCGGCGACGCCAGCGAGCATGGGCGTGGACATGCTGGTACCCGACAGCTCGTAGTACTGCACGAAGGGCTCCGGCAGGCTGTTGGCGCTCATGATGTCCGTGCCGGGTGCGCCGAGCTCGGGCTTGCGGAAGCGGTCCGTGAGGTTCTTGGGGTCCACGCCCTCGTTGGGTCCGCGGCTGCTGCTGGGTGCGATGTCGTCATCGGCGCGGTCCGCGGTGTCCTGGTCGCGGACGTTGGCGACGCCGATGGATCCAGCGGCGTTCCCGGGGCTGCTGATGCCGTTCTCATCGTACCCGCGGTCGCAGGTGGCGCTGGGGCTGGGTCCGCAGTTGCCCACGGCGATGGTGACGACGACGCCCTGGCGCGTGAGGTCCCGGATGAGGGTCTCGGCGCTTCCGGCGTTCTCGCCGCCGGCGCCGGCGCTTCCGAAGCTCAGCGTGGCGACGTCGATGCGGTCGGCGGCGTCCACGCCGCACTTGGGCGACCCGTTGTCGATGGCGTCGTTGTAGTCGGCCACCCACTCGAAGCCGCGGTTGCTCCCGCCGAGGCTCCCGGGCCCGGCGCTGATCTTGACCTCCACGAGCTCCGCGTCCCTCGCGGCGCCCTTGAAGTCGCTGCCCTCCTCGTTCCCCATGGCGATGCCGGCCACGTGGGTGCCGTGACCGTCATCGTCCTCGGGGTTCACGCACTCGGTGGTGCCGCTGGTGGTGACGGCGCCGGTGACCCACTTGCCCTCGAGAGCCGCGTGGCTGTCCCGGACGCCGGTGTCGAGGACAGCGATGACCATGCCCTCCCCGGTGTACCCGAGGGACTCGGCGGTGCGGCCGTTGTAGAGGGCGTCGTCGCCGGTGCCGGGGTGCTCCCGAGCCTGCAACGCGATGGGGCCCACGTCGAGGGCGGGCTCCAGGGGCTCGTTCCACTCCACGGCCACGACGCCGGGGAGGTCGCCGGTGGCCTCCACGGAGCTCGCGGGCGCCTGCACCTCCACGGTGGGGATCCGGTGGAACGTGTACACGACCTCGGCGTCAAGGCCGCGAAGCGCGTCACGGTCGGTGTCGGTGGGCCAGTGGTCGAAGCTCACGAGGAGCCCCACGCCCTCCTGGGGTGCTCCCGCCTGGACGTGCTCCAGGGCGATCCCCTCCGCCCGGTCGTCCACGAGGTCACCGTCGTGGTCCATGGACGCAAGCCACGCCGGCACCCAGGCGTTCCGCTCCGCGATGCTGTAGCGGTCCTGAGCGGTGAGCTCATCCTGGTTCGCCGCCCCGGCGAGGGGGCCGGGGGCGGGTCCGCCCACGGCGGCGAGGGCCATGGGCGCCATGAGGATGAGGGAGAGCGCCACGGTGAGGAGCCGCGGCAGGATGACGTTCGTGGAGCGTGCTCGCGAGGATAGGGATGGTCCTTCGTAGGACATGGTGAGCCTCCGGGCACCCCCAGCGGACCTCCCATGAGGAGGGTGATGGGGGGTGTGCCTCCCGGTCGTTGCGCCGCGAGGCCCCGAACGGGGGTTAAGGGTTCCGGTGTCACCTCCTTGGGTGACGGTGACGAGGCTCCCTCAGGCCAACCCCGCTTCCTCCAGCTCGGCCACGTACCGGTCCCGACCCGCGTCGGGTGCCACGAGGGGGTCCTGGAGCTTCGTGGGGTCGCCCTCGCTCTCGGGGACCCACCGCTCGAGCCACGCGGCATCAGCGTCGGTCCAGGTGGCGGGCGTGGTGGGGTCGGGGACGTCGGTGAGGGTGGGTTCGTCGATGCCCAGGCAGGCGGCGGTCTGCCACCCGCCCACGTTGAGCGCGAGCTCGTGGTCCAGGGCGAGGGCCCGGAAGGCGTCGGCGCCCTCGGTCCAGGGGTGGAGGAGGTGCCGGGTGAGGACGGTGGCGGCAACGCGGCGGGCGGGTCCGCTCGTCCATCCGGTCTCCCGGAGCTCCCGGAGGGCGGCGTCCACGAGGGGGATGCCGGTCTCGCCCATGCGCCACGCGTCGAGCTCCTGGGGGTCGGCGCGCCAGGGGAAGCCCTTCCAGCGTCGGGCCAGGGGGTCCTGGACGATGCGGGGTTCCCGGTGGAGGAGGTCGTGGTGGAAGTCCCGACGGATGAGCTGGTCCACCCAGGCTCGGGCGCCGGCACCGCCCACGAGGAGGGCGCGCTCCACGCAGAGGCGAGGGCTCACCACGCCCAGCGCCAGGTAGGGCCCCAGGTGGCTCGTGCCCTCGCCGTGGAAGCGCTCCCGGGCCTCGTGGTACGAGAGCACGTCCTCGTCGAGGAAGCGGTCGAGTTGGACGCGGGCGGCGTTCTCGCCGGGGTCCGGGAGGTCCAGGTCCGTCTCCACCTCCGGGATGGGTCCGGGGTCCGCGCCGTGTTCGGTGGCGGGCACCTCGTCGGGGGCGGGGTGGCTTCGGGGGAGCTTGCGCTCGAGCCAGCGGCGGCTGTAGGGTGTGAAGTTGCGGTACCCCTCGCCGTCCTGGTTCCGGAGGGTCCCTGGGGGTTGGACGTGGTTCCCCGGGTGGTCGTAGAGGATCACGGGCAGGTGGGCGCTCACGGCCTCCCGCTCGTCCCGCAGGTGGGGGTCGCTGTCGCGGGTGACGTGGACGCTGAGGCCCCCCAGCTCCTCCACGAGCTGGGGAAGGACCTTCGTGGGGTCCCCCCGGCGCACCAGGAGGTCGCTTCCGCGGTCGCGGTAGGCGGTGCGGAGGAACCCGAGGTTGCGCGCGTACCAGGCTTGGCGCCTGGGCGGCATCTCCTCGAAGCTCGATCCCAGCACGGTGACGCCCAGGGTGGGTCCGTCCTCCACGGCCTGAAGGAGGCCGGGGTGGTCGTGAAGGCGAAGGTCCCGCCGGTGCCAGACTAGGTGCAGTCCTGCCACCTCCCGGGGGTCCAGCGTGCGTGCATCCACCCCTGGAACGGGCTCCCGGGCTTAAGGGCTTGCCGTGGAGGGGGCTACACGTTGTCCAGGCCCAGGGGGAGCGCGGACGCTCGTGGGGACGTGGTGCTGGAGGACCCGGCGGACCCGAGGGTCAGGAAGAAGGCGGTTGGGGTACGGGAGCGATCGGCGCCGGTTAGAGCTTCAGAAGCTCCTTGTAGTCGAAGCCGGGCTCCACCAGGTCCTTCTTGATGCCGCTCACGTCGGCGCGGTTCGCCACCGCCTTCTTCACGAAGGGCAGGGGCTTCGCGTCACCCACGAAGACGGCGCCCACGAGGCGGTCGCCCTTGAAGATGAAGCGGTAGTACGTGTCGTCCTCAGGGAGGCCCTCCACCATCTGGTCACCCAGCACCGTGCCCACGCTCATGACGGGGAAGTCGAAGTGGTTGATGCTGTAGAAGTCCACGTGCTCGAAGGGCGTCATCTCCTCCTCGCTCGAGGCGAGCATGTTCGTCGCCGCGATCTTGCCCTGGGTCTTGGCGCTCGCCCAGGAGCCGTTGATGTTCACGCGGTTCAGGAGCACGTCGTAGTACTGGCAGATGTCGCCGGCGGCGAAGATGTTGGGGACGCTCGTCTGCAGGTACTCGTTGCAGAGGATGCCCTCACCCTTCGTGAGGCCGCTGCCGCTCAGGAGCCGCATGTTGTAGTTGAGGCCGATGGCGACGCCCACGAGGTCGGCGTCGTAGTGGTTGCCCGCGTCCGTGGTGCAGGCGGTGACGTGGTTGTCGTCGTTCACGTCGAACGCCGTCACGGTCTCGTGGAAGGTGCACTCCACGCCCATGTCCGAGAGGGCGCGCTCCACGATCTCGCTCCCCTCCTTGTTCAGGCCCTCGCGCCACCAGCGGTTGCCGCGCATGACGTACTTGGTGTCCACATCGTGGGCGCCCATGATGACGGCGAGGTCGATGCCCAGGAGCCCGGCTCCGATGACGATGCCGGAGTCGGCCTCCTCGGCCGCCTCCCGGATCTCCCGGGCGTCCTTGAACGTCCAGAAGGTGTGGATGCCGTCAGCCTGGCTGTTGGGCGCAGGGTACTTCCGGGGGGTGCCGCCGGTGGCGATGAGGAGCTTGTCGTACTCGAGGCGCTCCCCCTCCTCCGTGATGACGGTGCTGTTCTCGTCGTCCACCCGCTTCACGGGCGAGTAGAGCCTGAGGTCGATATCCCGCTCCTCGTACCACCCGAGGTCGTGGATGCGGACCCGGTCCTCGTCCACGGAGGCCTTGGCGTAGTCCTTGATCTGCACCCGGTTGTAGAGGGGTTCGCCCTCGTCCGTGAGGACGGTGATGTCCACCTCCTCGGATTCCTTCCGCAGGTGACCTGCGGCGGTGGCGCCGGCGATCCCGTCTCCGATGACGACGATGTGTTCTCGGGTCATGGTACCACGGAGGGGGGGTCAGGTTAGCGGGGGGACGAAGGTGCGGTTACAAATACTTTCCCGTGGCCGTGAGGGAGGCGTTCGCACGGAGGGAGGGGCGGTGCTGCGGTGGGCCGTCAGGGAGCACCGGCGTCCTCCCGGGGCTGGGCGGGGCCCCCGTGGCGCTCCAGCGCCCGCTCGTACAACCACCGCGCCACAGCACGTGCGCCGGGGAGGGTGCGGAGACCCCAGGCCGCGGGCCGCGCCAGGGGGAGGCGGTCCAGGAGCGGTTGGATGGCGTCGGCGCCGCTCACCACCTCGCCCCCCGGGAGCTCGAGGTGGAACTGGCTCCAGAAACGGTCACGGTCCAGGGCCTTCAAGCGCCCGTGCTCGTGGGCGGCCTGGAGGCTCATGGTGGCGACGCGGCGCTGGGTGTCGAGGCGGAGCACGAGGTCCCGGAAGCGCCGGCACGTACCGCAGTCCCCGTCGTAGTAGAGCACCACCATGCCCGCGGAACCTCTGGAGGGCACCCTACCCCTCGCGGAGGACCCAGGGCAGGCCTGCCATGCTGAAGCTCACGACGAACCCGAGCCAGCTCACGGCGCGGAAGAGAGCGGTCTCGGCCACGGACGCCGGGAGCTGGGGGGCGGCTCCCCGCCAGGCGAAGCCCACGGCAGCCACGAGCAGGACCCCCGTGTACACCCACCGGAGGATGCGCTGTGTTCCTTCGTCCATGGGAGGGTGAAGGGCCCGGGGACGCTTGGGGCTTCCGGTGCACGGTTCCGTGCAACCCCGGAACCCAGGGGTCGCCGAAGGTCCACGAAACCCTTAAGGATGGGCAGCAGGTTGCCGCTAGCGTCCCGGTGCGCCCCGCGCGCGCTGGGTGGGGGCGTGGCATGGAGCGGCACCGCCCCCTTTCGACCATCGCGCTCCCCCCCCTTCGAGGTTCCCCCGTGGCATCCAAGCATCCCGATTGGCTCAAGGTCCGCCCCCCCTCCGGCGATACGTACCAGGAGATCAAGGAGCGGATGCGGGGCCTGAACCTTCACACGGTCTGCGAGGAGGCGCGCTGCCCCAACATCAGCGAGTGCTGGAGCGGCGGCACCGCCACCTTCATGGTGCTGGGTGATACCTGCACCCGCGGTTGCCGGTTCTGCGCCGTGGACACATGGCAGACGGGGGAGCCCGTGGACCCCTTCGAGCCCCATCACGTGGCGAAGGCCGTGGAGGAGATGGACCTCGACTACGTGGTCATCACGAGCGTGGACCGCGACGACCTTGAGGACCAGGGCGCAGGGCACTTCGCCCGCACCATCGAGGCCGTGAAGGAGCGGCGTCCCGGGACCTTCGTCGAGGTGCTCATCCCGGACTTCCAGGGGCGGGAGGACCTCCTCGACGTGGTCATCGACGCCCAACCGGACGTCATCGCCCAGAACATCGAGACCGTGCGCCGCCTCACCCACGACGTCCGCGACCCCCGCGCGGGGTACGACAGCACGCTGGACGTGCTCCGGTACGTGAAGGAGGCGGACCCCACGCGGTACACGAAGTCCAGCATCATCGTGGGCTTCGGCGAGACCGAGGAGGAGGTCCTGGAGACCATGCGGGACCTGCGGGATGCCGGCGTGGACGTGCTCACGCTGGGGCAGTACCTGCGTCCCAGCGAGGGCCACATCGAGGTGTCGGAGTACGTGCACCCGGACACCTTCGAGATGTACCGCGAGGCCGGCATGGACATGGGCTTCCTCTACGTGGCCAGCGGTCCCTTCGTGCGCTCCAGCTACAAGGCCGCCGAGCAGTTCCTGGAGGGCATCCTCCGGGAGGGGCGGCGGGACCCCCGCTCCACGCGGGACGGCGGGTCCATCGATCCCAACGGTTCCCCTTCACCCTCCAACACATCCACCCCCGATCAGGGGAGGTGACCCCGTGGCCAAACGACCCATCAAGGTGATCAAGAAGGACGGGACCCCCGTGAAGAAGCGGGATCCCGCCCTCCCGGACAAGGAGCTTCTGCGGTTGTACCGCACCATGGTGCAGGTGCGCCGCATGAACGAGCGTGGCATGAAGCTGCAGCGTCAGGGACGCATCAACTTCTTCATCGGGTCCCTGGGCCAGGAGGCCATCCACATCGGGGCCGGCCACGCCCTGGAGGACCGCGACTGGTACTTCCCCCACTACCGGGACCCGGGCGTGGCGCTCCTCCGAGGGGCGAGCATCGAGTCCATGTTCCACCAGATGTACGGGAACGCCGAGGACCCCATCAAGGGCCGGCAGATGCCCAACCACTACAGTTACGCGGACCTCAACTACGTGAGCATCAGCAGCCCCCTCAGCACCCACATCCCCCAGGCCACCGGCGCGGCGTACGCGGCGAAGCTCCTGGGGGACGAGGCGGTGTCCATGGTGAGCTTCGGCGACGGCTCCACCAGCGAGGGGGACTTCCACAGCGGGTTGAACTTCGCGGGCGTGTGGAACACGCCCACCGTCTTCCTCTGCCAGAACAACGGGTACGCCATCAGCGTCCCCAACGAGAAGCAGACGGCCTCCGACAGCTTCGCGATGAAGGCCGAGGCCTACGGCTTCGAGGGTGTCCTGGTGGATGGGAACGACGTCCTCGCCTGCTACCACGTGGCCCGGGAGGCCGTGGAGAAGGCCCGAGCCGGTGAGGGCCCCACCCTCATCGAGGCGGTGACGTTCCGCATGGGTCCGCATTCCAGCAGCGACGACCCGTCGAAGTACGTCCCCGACGCGAAGTTCGAGGAGTGGCAGCAGCGGGACCCCCTGAACCGCTTCGCGGAGTACCTGGAGCACAAGGGCGTCCTGGACGAGGAGGGCCGCCAGGAGATCCAGGACGAGGTGGATGCGGAGATCAGCGCCGCCATCGAGGCGGCGGAGTCCGCGGGAAGCGCACCGCCCCACGCGGACATCTTCAACGAGGTGTACGCGGAGATGCCCTGGCACCTCCGCGAGCAGTACGAGGAGCTCATGGAGTTCGTGGACGCTGACGAGGAGGATGCCTAGATGCCGGAGCAGACGCTCGTGCAGGCCGTGAACAGCGGCCTCAAGGCGGAGATGCGCAACGACGACCGCGTGGTCGTCCTGGGTGAGGACGTGGGGAAGAAGGGAGGTGTGTTCCTGGCAACGGACGGCCTCCACGACGAGTTCGGGGAGGAGCGCGTCATGGACACGCCCCTGGACGAGAACGGCATCATCGGCACCGCCGTGGGCATGGCGCTCTACGGCCTGAAGCCGGTGCCGGAGATCCAGTTCCTGGACTTCATCTACCCGGGGTTCAACCAGATCGTGAGCGAGCTCGCGAAGTTCCGGTACCGCAGCGGCGGGCAGTACCCGGCGCCCATGGTCATCCGGAGCCCCTACGGCGGCGGCATCCGCGGCGGTCACTACCACAGCCAGTCCAGCGAGGCGTACTTCGCGCACACGCCGGGCCTGAAGGTCGTGATCCCGCGGAACGCCTACGACGCCCGGGGGCTCCTGGCGAGCAGCATCCGGAACGACGACCCCGTGATCTTCCTGGAGCCCAAGCGGCTCTACCGCGACCCCGTGGCCAAGGGCGACGTGCCCGACGAGGACTACACCATCCCCCTGGGGGAGGCCGAGGTCGTGAAGGAGGGTGACGATGCCACCGTCATCGCCTACGGCGCCATGATGAAGGAGGCCTTGCAGGCGGCGGAGGAGGCCGAGGAGGACGGCATGAGCGTGGAGGTCATCGACCTGCGCACCATCGTGCCCTTCGACGCCGACACGGTGCTCGAGAGCGTGCGGAAGACGGGTCGCCCCGTCATCGTGCACGAGGCGCCGAAGACCGCGGGCTTCGGTGCGGAGCTCGCCGCCACCATCGCGGAGAAGGCGGTGCTTCGCCTCGAGTCCCCCATCAAGCGCGTGACGGGGTACGACACGCCCTTCCCCTACACGCTGGAGTACGATTACATGCCGGGCGTGGACCGCATCTACGATGCCATCGACGAAGTGGTGCACTTCTAGGAGGTAGATCCCCATGGTGTTCGAGTTCAAGCTTCCCGATATCGGCGAGGGCGTGCACGAGGGCGAGATCGTCACCTGGCTCGTGAGCGAGGGTGACGCGGTGGAGGAGGACGAGCCCATCCTGGAGGTGATGACGGACAAGGCCACGGTGGAAATCACGAGCCCGCGGAAGGGCACCATCCAGACGATCCACCACGAGGAGGGTGACGTGGTGGACGTGGGCGATGTCCTCGTCACCATCCAGGAGGATGGTGACGGGGCGGAGAGCCCAAGCTCCTCGTCCGAGGCGGAACCCGCGGAGGACGCGGAGGACCCCGAGGACGTGGAGGACGGGGGGGAGGACGATGAGGAGATGCTCTTCAGCCCCCCCAGCGAGGGTGGGGGACGTCGGCGCCGTCGCAAGCGCCGCGGGAAGGCACCCGCCGGCGGGAACGGCGGTGGCCAGGCCCAGGAGCTCGTGCGGCCCGGCGGCCGCACCCTGGCGACGCCGGCCACGCGGAAGCTCGCGCGGGACCTGGAGGTGGACATCGACCAGGTGCCCGGAAGCGGTGAGAAGGGTCGCGTCCTGAAGGAGGATGTGCGGTCCTTCGCCGAGTCCGGCGGCCGCCCCGCGGCGGGTCCGCAGAAGCTCGAGGCGCCGGGCGTGCAGACGCTTCAGGAGGACGAGCGCGTGCCCGTGCGGGGCCTGCGGAAGGCCATCTTCGAGAACATGCGCCGGTCCATGGACTACGCGGCGCACTTCACGTACTGGGAGGAGATCGACGTCACGGAGCTCGTGAAGCTCCGGAAGGACGCGAAGGACGTGGCGGAGCGCCAGGGCGTGAAGCTCACGTACCTGCCGTTCCTCGTGAAGGCGACGGTGGCGGCGCTGAAGGAGTTCCCGAAGATCAACAGCCACATGGACGAGGAGGCCATGGAGCTCGTGCACAAGGCCGACCACCACATCGGTGTGGCCGTGGCCACGGACCGCGGCCTCATGGTGGTGAACGTCCGGAACGCCGACGACAAGAGCATCTTCCAGATCGCCGGCGAGATCCAGGAGCTCGCGGAGAAGGCCCGGGAGGGCAAGGCGAGCCGGGACGAGCTCACGGGGACCACGTTCACCATCACGAGCCTGGGCCGCGACGGTGGCCTGGGCGCGACGCCGGTGATCAACCACCCTGAGACCGCCATCATGGGCGTGCACAACATCCGCACCGAGCCCCGGTACAACGACGAGATGGAGCTGGAGCCTCGGGAGGTCATGAACCTCTCCTGGAGCTTCGACCACCGCGTCATCGACGGGCACGAAGGTGCGGCGTTCGCGCAGCGCATCAAGGAGCTGTTGGAAACCCCTAACCTGTTGCTCTTGGGGACGCAGTAGGCAGGTCGGTCCCGTCTGGACGCCCCTTCTCCCCTCCCTTCCCCCTCCTCCGGTCTCTCCACTTCATCATCCCGAAGGAAGCCACCACCCCACCTATAGGCCCCTATAGGTGACTATAGGCCCACTTCCAGGTGCAGATGGGGCGGAGGTTGCGGGCGGTGGGGTGGGGTGTACGGCGAACCCGACCCTCCCTGCCCTCCACGGGTTCGCCGGGGGCGGGTGGTGGGCGGTGGGCTGCTTGCCATCCACCCTCGCACGTTCCCCCGGCCCGAACCGCCTCTGCTGGAACGGCGGGCTCTGACGAGGGGTCCCGGCTTCGGTCCCTCCCTTCCCCCCTTCTTTCGCCCGCTAAGCCTCTTCGGGGACCAAGAGCTCGAGCCCCGGCACCCGGTCGAAGTGCTGCAGGTTGCGGGTTACGAGCCGCCCTCCGTTCTCCAACGCCACAGCCGCCACCATCCCGTCCACCACGGGGATGCGGTTCCCGCCGCGGTCGAGGGTGTGCATGAGCCGGCCGAAGCGCCGTGCCTCCTCCGCACCGAGGGGGACCTCCTCGAGGGCGTCGAGGGTGCGGGTCGTGACCTGGAGCACCTCACGGCTGCGTTGGGCTCCGCGCATGACCTCCCCCACGTTGATGGTCGAGGTGGCGAGGGTCTCGTCCTGCTCCCACAGGTCCTCGAGGAACGCCACCGTGGGTTCGCGCTTGCGCACGAGGTCGATGAGGATGTCGCTGTCCAGGAGGATCAGGAGAACTCCACCCGGGGTTCGTCGGATCGGTCGCGCTCCGCGCGGATCTCCGCCTTCCACGCCTCGGCCTCCTCGTCGCTGAGGTCAGCTCGCACCTCGCGGTCGAAGAGCTCCCGCTGCCTGTCGAGCCTCGCGAGGCGCCGGGCCACGTCGCTGAAGGACTCCCCCGGGCGCTTGGCTCCCGCCAACATCTTGTAGGCGTCGTCCGCCAGGGAGATGGTCTTCGTCATGGCATCTGTGTATGCATACACAGATACAAATAGCCATCGGTGATGACGGCTCTACCTCCTCACCACAGGCACCGACGGGATGCTCCAGGTAGCCCGCCAGCCCCCCCACCCCTCACGGCAGCAACGCCGTGGGATCCTCCAGGCATGCGAGGGAGCTACTGGCGGAGCCCGTGGCGCTCACGGCAACGCACCCTTCGGCATCCCCGAACCCGCTCACGGCGAGGACACCACTGGAGGCGTTCCCGGTGCCGCTCGCGGCGGCGTGGTCGCTCGTGGCGTTCCCGAGGCCGGTGGCGCCAAGCCAGTACCCGGAGGCATCGCCCAGGCCGCTCACGGACCAGAAGGCCGCGTGGGCGTCGCCGGCTCCGCTCGCACCTGCGCCGTCGCCGCTTACCGGACCCGTGGCGCTGGCGGAGAGGAGCTCACCGTCGGCCGGGCCCGTCCCGCTTGCGGCAAGGCACGGGGGGATGACCTGGATGTACCGTCCGTCCCGGTGGGGTGGGCACGCCTCGGCGCTTCCGGTGCCGCTCACCGCGGCGATGCCGTAGTCCGGGAGCGTGGCGTCGCCGGTGCCGCTCACGGCCACCTGGTAGCTGGTGGCATCGCCCATGCCGGAGACGGCGACGAAGGACCCGTGGGCGTCCCCAGAGCCGCTTGCCGCCGCGGCGCTGTCGGTGTCGCCATCCGTGCTCGCTGCCACGTAGAGGGCCTTGGCGTCCCCGTCCGGCTCGACGGCGAAGCACCGTTCGTTGCCGCAGTCGTTCCCGCCGCTCAGAGGTACGAGGCCCTGGGCCTGGCCCAGGCCGCTCGCGGATGTTAAGCCGGTGGCGTTCCCGGTACCGCTCACGGCGGCGATCCCGGCGACGGCATCACCCGTGCCGCTCACCGCAGCCCAGTCTGCTTGGGCGTGGTCCGTGCCGCTCACGGCCACCCTCCACGCGGTGGCATCCCCCGTGGGGGCCACGGCTGCGTCATGGGCGGCAGCGTTCCCGGTGCCGCTCACGGCGGCGGTGTCCCCCTCGCTTGCCCGGGCCTCGTGGTCGCGGGCCTGCCCGTCGGCGTTCAAGCCCCAGCAGTCCACGCTACCATCGGTCTCCAGGGCGCAAACGTGGTTCGAGCCCGCCGAGATGTCCACGCCCTCCGTGACCTCCTGGTCCTGGAGGTTCCACCCGCCAAGGGTGTAACCCCAACACGCGGGGGATCCGTCCTCCTGGAGGATGCAGGTGAAGAACCCTCCCGCGGCCACCGCCAAGGCGTCACCCTTCACGCGGTCCCGGGACTGACCATCATCGTTCGAGCCCCAGCACGTGACGTCCCCGCTGGACCGGAGGACGCACGTGTGCTCTTCCCCA
>CAZDGP010000023.1:0-1853 GCA_964505085.1 uncultured Thermoplasmatales archaeon | reverse complement strand
GTCTCCACCGCTTGCGCCATCTTCTCGGCGATGGTGCGCATCTCGTCGAGGCTGAAGCCGCAGGACTCGAGGTCCGCCACGAGGCTCCAGGCGATGTCCAGCAGCTCCTCCGGGGAGGGCCGGTCGAAGGCCAGGTCGCCAGGGTGCTCGCTGCTGGTGTCAACCTTCGCCTTGAACTCGAGATGACGCGCGGGTCCCATAAGATGGCGTTGCGCGCTCCCCTCCCATATAAGGGGTTGGCGGGGGCGGCGGGACGTTCCGCCCCCTTCCGCAGTGGGCCCCATGGGGGAAGGTCCGTTGGGACATGGGGGACCTCCGGCGGTGCGGCCCACGCCGGCTCACGGGGGAACCAAGGGGGCCATGGGGTGGGGGCAAGGTTCTTACCCCGCCTCCCCCTTCCCCGGCCAAGTGGTCCCATGGCTCGCGAAACCGAAGTGCTCGTCATCGGCGCCGGTCCCGGAGGGTACGTGGCCGCCATCCGCGCGGCTCAACTCGGGAAGGAGGTCCTCGTGGTGGAGAAGGGGAACCTGGGAGGCGTCTGCCTCAACGTAGGGTGCATCCCCTCGAAGGCCCTCATCCACGCGGCGAAGCAGGTGGACCGGATCCGCCACGCCGGGGAGATGGGCATCAGCGTGGGGGACGTGGACGTGGACCTCGCCAAGGTGCAGGAGTGGAAGCGCGGCGTGGTGGAGAAGCTCACCGGCGGCGTGAAGCAGCTCTTCAAGGCCAACGGCGTGGACCACCTGGCGGGCACCGCCACCTTCACGGGACCCCACGAGGTCTCGGTGGAGACCGACGACGGGTCGGAGACCGTGGCCTTCGAGGAGTGCATCGTGGCCACGGGCTCCAGCCCCATCGAGATCCCGGGCTTCACCTTCGACGGCGAGACCGTGCTGGACAGCACGGCGGCGCTGGACCTGGAGGAGGTGCCGGACCGCTTCGTCGTCATCGGCGGCGGCTTCATCGGGCTCGAGATCGGGAACGTCCTCGCCACCCTCGGGAGCGAGGTGACGGTGGTGGAGATGATGGACCAGCTCCTCCCCGGGCAGGACCCCGAGATCGTGCGCGTGGTGGCGAAGAGCCTCCGGGGGAAGGGCGTCACCGTCCTCACGGAGACCAAGGCCAACGGCGTGGAGGAGAGCGACGACGGCCTCACCGTGAGCGTGGAGACGCCGAAGGGGACGGAGTCCATCCCCGCGGACCAGGTGCTCGTGGCCGTGGGGCGTCGCCCCAACACCCAGAACCTCGGCCTGGAGGAGGCTGGGGTGGACCTGGACGAGCGCGGGTTCATCCCCGTGGACGAGCAGCTGCGGTCGAACCAGGACCACATCTTCGCCATCGGCGACATCGTGGAGGGTCCCATGCTCGCGCACAAGGCGAGCAAGGAGGGCCTCGTGGCCGCCGGCGCCATCGCCGGTGAGAACACCGCCTACGACGTGCGGGCGCTCCCCTGGGCCGTCTTCACCGACCCCGAGGTGGCCACCGTAGGGCTGAGCGAGTCCGAGGCCGAGGAGGAGGGCTACGACGTGCAGGTGGGGCGGTTCCCCTTCGCCGCCAGCGGTCGCGCCCTGAGCACCAACGAGGCGGAGGGCTTCGTGAAGATCGTGAGCGACGCCGAGAGCGACCTGCTCCTGGGCGTCCACATCGTGGGGCCCGAGGCCTCGAACCTCATCGCCGAACCGGCGCTGGGCATCGAGATGGGGGCCTTCGTGGAGGACCTGGCGCTCACGGTGCACACGCACCCGACGCTGCCGGAGGCCATCATGGAGGCGGCGGAGAACGCCCACGGGAAGGCTATCCACACCGCGAACCGGTAGGTTCCCCCGCGGTCAGGGGGTAAGCAGCCGCAGGCG
>CAZDGP010000022.1:14547-25823 GCA_964505085.1 uncultured Thermoplasmatales archaeon | reverse complement strand
CACCGAGGCCTTCGGCGTGGACCACCTCGTGAAGATGTTGCCGGACTACGATCTGTCGGTGGCGGAGCTTCCCGCGTAGGGGAGCCCAGGACCGCCGCAAGCCTCATCAACGTCCCCCCGCATCCCGCGTCCCCATGACGGTGCGCATCCTCCGGGAGCTGGCTGCCGAACCCGCCCGCGACTTCCTCCGGAGCGAGCTCGGTGGGAAGGTGGTGCAGGTCATCGGCGAGTGCCGCATCCACTACCAGGGCCGCGCCCAATCCACCCTGAGCCAGGGGGACCGCCTCATCCTCCTCAAACCCGACGGCACCCTCCTCGTGCACACCGACGCGAAGCTCAAGCCCGTGAACTGGCAACCGCCCGGATGCAGCTTCCAGGCGGGCCTCACGGAGGAGGACGACGGCGAGCGCCTGGTCCTCACGGCCACCCGCACGAGCCCGAGGGAGATCGTGCGCATGACCTTCAGCGAGGTCCACGCCGTGGCATCCTTCGAGCTGCGGGACGACGAGGACCTGGAGCTCGTGGGCACCGAGGACGACCTTCAGGCGCTCCTCCACGAGCGCCCCGAGCTCCTGGAGGAGGGGTTCACACCGTGGAAGCGGGAGCGCGCCAGCGGCCGCGGCCCCATGGACCTCTACGGGGAGGACGAGGACGGGAACCGCGTGGTGGTGGAGGTGAAGCGCCGCAACGCCAGCGTCCAGGAGGTGGAGCAACTTCGCCGCTACGTGGAGAAGGAGCGCGAGGCCCGGGAGGGCCACGTCCGCGGCATCCTCGCCTGCCCCAGCGTGAGCGACAAGGCCCGCCGGTACCTGGCCGAGCTCGGGTTCGAGTACCGTGAGCTGGATTGGGACCGGCTCCTGCCCCTCGTGCGCGAGGTGCTGCCCGCCGGGCAGAAGACGCTGGGGGACTGGGGCGAGGACGACGAGTGAGCCCACGTCGTTAAAGGAGCGTATCGAAAGTCTTCAAGTGCCCGCCCCAGGCTGGTGGCGTCATGATGCGCACCATGCCCCCAACCGCCCTGGTCCTCCTCGTGCTCATCCTCGTCGCTGCGGCCCCCCTGGCCGCCGCGCAAGCCCCCGTCACCGGCACCCCCACCAAGACCGAGGTCGTGGCCGAGGAACCGAAGCGACCCATCCCGGCCGGATCCCACGCCAGGGTCCCCTTGGAGGTCACGTACTGCACGCAACCTGGTGCCTTCTCCACGGAACCCACCCCCGTGGAGGTCACGGTGAACAGCACGCCCTCCTGGGTGGAGGCTGCCGTCTCGCCGTCCACCCTGGAGTTCGCCGTGGGCCCCCAGGAGGCTGCGGAGGATGACTGCAGCACGCAGGCCACGAACCTCACGGTCACCGTCGCGTCCTCCGCGCCCGAGTACGTCGTGGAGCCCGTGGAGGTCCTGGCGGAGGCTCAACCCAACGGCGCCCTCGGCGGAAGCAGCGCCCGCACCGACGTCATGGTGAAGGCCGGACCGAGCTCCGGGAACACCACGGAGGACGTGAACGCCACGGGCTCCGCGGGCGCCCAGAGCGCCGACGACGCAGGGAGCAACGGCGTCCCCGCGCCCCCCGTGCCCCTCGTGGCCCTCGCGTTGGTGGCGGCCGCGGCTGTGGCGGGGCGCCTCCAGCCCCGGAACCGGACCTAACCTAGAAGAGGTGGTCGTCCACGAGCTCCGGTCCGGCACCGGGGCCCGCGTCCACCACCTGCGCCCCCGAGAGCTCCAGCTCCTTGGCGGCCCGGTCCCGCACCTCGGGCACGTCGGCGCCCTCGCAGAGCACGTGGACGTTGGGGCCGGCGTCGATGGTGCAGTACGCCTCCAGGCCGTCGCGGCGCCACCTCCGCACCGCCTGGAGGATCGCCACCGTCTCCGGCGCCCAGTAGAGGAGGCTCGGTTCGCTCGTCATCATCACGGCGTGCATGGCGAGGGCGTCGGCCTCCGCCACCTCCCCCACGGTGGTGAGGTCGCGCTCCTGGATCCCCTCCCGGAGCTTGGGGAGCATCGTGTCCACGGCCTTCAACCGCCCCTTGAGGAGCGGGCTGGTGTTGGCCAGGCTGTGGCCGTGGCTGCTTCCCACGTCCTTCTCCCCCTCCTCCACCAGGAGCACCACGTCGTGGAGGTCCCAGTGGTCCTCCCCCGCGAGCTGGTGCGCGGTGCTGGACTCGTGGTCCCCGCCCACCTCCCACTCCACGAAGCCCCCCATGAGGCTCCGGGCCGCCGACCCGCTGCCCAGGCGCGCGAGGGCGCTGAGCTCCTCCGGCGTCCGCTCCAACCCCATGGCGTCCGCCGCCGCCACCGTGAGGGCGGCGAAGGCGCTGGCGCTGCTGGCGAGGCCGGCGCTGGCTGGGAAGCTGTTCACGCTCTCCACCCGCGCGTGCTGCTCCACGCTGGCCGCGCGACGCATGTGGTCCATGTGCTGGGCCACGCGCTCGGTGGCTTCCTTCCCCGCATCCTCGCCGTTGAGCACGAGGGTGTCGGCGTCCAGGTCCGCCGCGAACTCCACGGTGGTGCGCGTGGTGAGCCCCGCGAGGGTCATGCTCACGCTGTTCGTGAGGGGGATGTTCAGGGCGGCGTCCCGTCGCCCCCAGTACTTCACGAGGGCGATGTTCGGTCGCGCGATGGCGGTGGCTTTCCCAGGCATCAGGACCCCTCCCCCAGGAGCCCCAGGACATCGTCCAGGCTCGCGAGCACCTCGTCGGCGCCCTCCAGGTCCTCCGCGTCCAGCGTGGTGGTGACGGCCACCACGTGGGCGCCGGCCTTCCGCCCGGACTCGATGCCCAGGGGCGCGTTCTCCACCACGAGGACGCGCTCGGGCTCCACGTCCAGGGCCTCCATGGCGGTGAGGTAGGGGTCCGGGTGGGGCTTCCCCCGCTCCACGTCAGGGCCCGCCACCACGATGTCGAAGAGACCCACGTCCACCCCCAGGAACCGCTCGATGTTCCGGGGGTCCGTCCCCGTGACGAGGCCCAGGGGCACCCCCCGGGCTCGCACCTCCCGCACCACGTCGAGGGCGCCGGGGTAGGGCGCCGCCTCCGTGGCGAGGTCGGCGAAGATCCCCTGCTTCTCCTCCGCGAGGTCCCGGCAACGGTCCGGGGACCACCCGAGGTCCCGAGCCTCCGAGAGGCCATGGAGGACCTCCTGGCTCCGCTGACCCTCCAGGCGGAACACCTCACGGTCCTCCACGGTGGGGGCCTCCGGCGCCTCCCGCTGGAGGATGCGACGGTACGCCTCCGCGTGGTAGGTCATGCTGTCGAATAGCACCCCGTCGAAGTCGAACACCACGGCGTCGAAGCGCTGGGGGGGCATGGTCTCGGGGCGGGAAGGCCCTGGTGGGATAAGGGGTTTGCCCTGCGCCCCATGGGGGGCCCGGAGCGGTCCCCGAGGTGGCTAACCCTCCAGTGCATCCCGCAACCGGGTCCGAACCTCCTCCGGGGAGGCCCGGCCCTGGGCCTTCCGAAGCACCTGCCCCATGAGGAAGTTCAACGCCACGCCCGGGGCTCGGCCGCATCACCGCCTCGTCCCTCGGCGGCGATGGCCTCGCTCCGCTCGGCTCCCTTCGGTCGGCCTCACCCCGGCCGGGCTAGGGCTCCCCAAGTTGCTCAACCAACCTCGCGCGCACCTCCTCCGGGGAGGCCCGGCCCTGGGCCTTCCGAAGCACCTGCCCCATGAGGAAGTTCAACGCCTCCTCCTTCCCCGCGTGGTAGTCCTCCACCGCGCTCCCGTGCTCCGCGATGACGTCCGCGACGATGCCGTCCACCTCGTCCCCGGCGACACCCGCGCTCCGCTCCTCCTCCAGCGCATCCGTCAGGTCGAGCTCCCCGTCGAGCCATCCCCGGAGGAGCCGCGTGGCCACGCGGGAGGTCACGTCCTCCCCGTGGAGCGCCGAGAGGAGCTCCCCCAGGCCCTCCACGGTGGCTCGGGACCCCGCCAGGCGCTGGCTCCGGTACTCCAGCTCCCCCCGGAGGTCCCGGGCGAGGAACTTGAAGACGAAGGCCGCCGGGAGCTCCTGCTGGAGCGCGCGCTGGGCCTCCAGGAGGCCCGGGTCCTGCAGGAGCACGTTCACCTCCTCCTCGGTGACCTCCGCCGCCTCCGCCACCGACCGCCGCAGCTCGAAGGGGTGATCCTCCAGTCGGGCGGCGTCCCTGAGGTCCCTCGTGATGGGGGCCGGGGGCACGTCGGGGTCCGGCATGTACCGGTAGTCGGCGGCGGACTCCTTCACCCGGAGCTTCACGGTCTCCCCCGAGACCTCGTCGAAGTGCCGCGTCTCCCGGTGGATGGTGCCGCCGGCGTCCACGAGCTCGCGTTGGCGCGATACCTCGTGCTCCACCGCCCGGGCCACGTTCCGGGTGCTGTTCACGTTCTTCACCTCCACGCGCTCACCCCCCCGGATGCTCACGTTCACGTCGGCCTTCACGCCGGCGTCCGGACGCACAGCGCCCAGGGCCGTGAGGAGCAACCGGAGCTCGTCCATGAACGCCCGCGCCTCCGCGGCGGAGGTGAGGTCGGGCTCCGTGACGATCTCCAGGAGCGGCACGCCGGAGCGGTTGAGGTCCACGGTGCCCTCCTGGAGGTCGTATGCGCCGGGGTCCTCCTCCAGGTGCACCTCCCGGATGCCCACGTCCATGAGCTCGCCTTCGGTGGCCAGTGGGTGGCTCGTGCGTTGGTAGTTGCTGGGGAGGTCCGGGTAGAAGTAGTGCTTCCTGAGCACTTGCAAGCGCTCCGCCGGCGTGCACGCCAGGGCGTCGGCGATGCGGAGCCCCTCCACCACCGCCGCCCGGTTCACGGGATGGGGTTTGGCCCCGGGTTGGCCCGTGCAGACGGGGCAGATGCGGGTGTTGGGCTCCGCATCCAGGAAGTCCGCCGGGCAGGGGCAGTAGAGCTTCGCCTCCGTGGCGAGGTACGTGTGCACCTCGAGGCCCACGCGGACGTCCGTCACGACGACCCCCCTCCCTGGAGGCCCCCGTGGAGGCGCATGACCTCCAGCACCGTGGCGTCCTCCCCCGGGGAGCCCAGCACCTGGAGGCCCACAGGCGGGTCGCTCCCCGCGATGGGGACGCTCCCGGCGGGAACGCTCGCCAGGTTCGCCCCCACCGTGAGGAGGTCCGCGGCGTACATGGCTAGGGGGTCCTCCACGCGCTCCCCCCGGGGGAACGCGGGGGTGGGCATGGTGGGGGCCAGGAGCGCGTCCACGTCCTGGAGCGCCCGACGGAAGCTCCCCGCCACCTGACGCCGGGCCGCGTGGGCGGTGTCCATCCACTCGCTCCGGTGCTCCCGCGTGGTGCCGAAGGTGCCCAGGAGGATGCGGCGCTTCACCTCGGGGCCCAGGCGGGCCCGGGCGTCGGTGACGGTGCTCGTGGCATCCTCCCCCGTCCCGCGCACGCCGTAGCGGAGCCCGTCGAAGCGCTGCATGGCGCTTGCGAACTCCCCCGTCATGAGGACGTAGTACGCGGGCAGGGCCAGGTCCAGGCCCTCCACGGGCGCCTCCACGAGGGTGGCGCCGGCGTCCTCCAGGGCACCTGCGGCGTCGCGCACAGCCTCCGCCACAGGGTCCTCCGCCGCCTCCACCATCTCGGGGACGAGGCCCAGCGTGAGGTCGTCGGGGTCCGTGGTGCCCCAGCGATCCATGGGATCGTCGAGGGGCTCCCCGGGGAGGGTCACGGGGTCCCGTGGGTCGGGGCCCTCCATGGCGGAGAGGGCCCGGGCGAGGCCCTCCACGTCGCCCCGTCGCGTCATGGGAGCGGGCCCCTCGAGGCTCATGGCGAGGTCCACGAGGCCCGCGCGGCTTACGCGACCGTAGCTGGGTTTCAGGGCGGTGACGCCGCAGAAGGCCGCCGGGCACCGCGTGCTCCCGCCGGTGTCGGTGCCCAGAGCCAGGTCCACCTGCTCCGCCGCCAACGTGGCGCCGGCGCCGCTGCTGGAGCCCCCGGGGACGCGGTCCGGCGCCGCGGGGTTCCCCGTGGGTCCGTGGGCGCTGTTCTCGCCGCTGGAGCCGCACCCGAACTCGTCGAGGTTCCCCTTCCCCACGACGACGGCGCCGGCGGCCTCCAAGCGCTCCACGGCGGTGGCGGTGCGGGGGGCCACGTACCCCTCGAGGGCGCGGCTCGCGCACGTGAGGGGGAGGCCCTGCACGGCGAGGTTGTCCTTCACGCTCACCGTGCACCCGTAGAGGGGCCTGCCCTCGGGACCTTCCGCCTCCAGCTCCCGGGCTCTATCCAGGGCTCCCTCGCGGTCCACGGTCACGTAGGCGTTCCAGGGGTCGTCCGCCACGGCCTCCAGGGTCCTCGCCACGTGCTCCTCCACGCCTCCCTCTCGTGAGAGCGTGCGGACGGTCTGGGCGAGGTGCATTCAGAGGCCCCGGGGGACGCGGAGGAGGCGGCCGCCCCGCTCGGGCAGGTCCTCCAGGATCGTCTCCACCTCGAGCTCCGGCGCGGGCTCCGCCTGGTCCTCCCGGAGGCTTCCCCCCGCTTCCTCCTCCCGGAGCTCACCCTGGTCCACGGTCTCGCTCAGGATAGCGAACCGGTCGAGCACCGCGTCGAGGTCCCCCTGGAGCTCCTCCACGTCCGCCTCGGTCAGGGGGAGGCGGGCGATGGCGGCCACGCGCTCCAGCTCCTCCCGCGTGATGCGCATGGGCTCGGATGCTGGAGGCGGGGTATGAAGGTTCCGAAGGCGCGGGGGGCTCACCCGCCCTCCATGGGCTCGGTGGCTCCGGCAGCGTCCTCTATGGCGGGCCGGGCCTCGTCGAAGGTGCGTCCCAGGGCCTCCACGGCGGCCTCCACGTCGTCCCGCCGCTCCTCCACGTCCTCGCTTGCGGCCAGGTCCTCCAGCCGCGCCGCCTTCTCCGAGACCTCCGCCGCGCCCACCATGGCCGCGGAACCCTTGAGGCTGTGGGCGAGACGCTCGACCTCCCCGTACCGCGCATCCTCCAGAGCCTGCTCCAGAGCCTCCACCTGCTCGCTCCCCTGCTCCAGGAAGGTGGTGAGGATCTCGGCCACGGCGCGCTCGTCCCCCACCTCCTCCCCCAGGGCCTGCAGGGCTCCCCGTTGACGGTCCGCATCCGATGTCGTGGTCCCGGCGGCGGTGGCTTCCAGGTCCGGTCGCGGCGTGGTGCGGCTGGGGGTGGAACGGAGCACATCGGCGAGGCGCTCCAGGTCCACGGGCTTCGTCACGTAGTCGTCCATGCCCGCCTCGGCGCCCTCGCGCTTCGCCTCCACGCCAGCGTGGGCGGTGAGCCCCACGATGCGGGGGCGGTCCGGGGGGTCCCACCGCGCCACGATGCGTCGGGTGGCCTCGAGGCCGTCCATGCCCGGCATCTGCACGTCCATGAGCACGATGTCGTAGGGGGTGTCCTCCACGGCGTCCAGGGCGGCATCCCCCCGCGCCACCGCGTCGGCCTCGAAGCCCAGGCGCTCCAGGAGCCGCAGGATGACGCGGCGGTTCACCTCGTTGTCCTCCACCACGAGGATGCGGAGAGGGTGACGGCGTCCAAGGTCCCGGTCGAAGGCGGGGGAGGCGCGAGCCCGTGTGGGTCCGCCGTTGGCGTCGAGGACGTGGACGATGGCGTCGTAGAGGTCGCTGGGGCGCACGGGCTTCACGATGACGTCCTGCGGGCCCTCGTCCTCCCCCTGGGCGAGCCGGCTGCGGTACCCCACCTGGTTCGTGAGGACCACGAGGGCCGTGTCGGGGTGGTCCTCCCGAACACGGTCCTCCAGGCCCTCCCCGCTGTCCCCTGGGAGCTCGTGGTCCACGATGGCCACATCGTAGCTTGCAGCCTCCAGCGCGTCCAGCGCCGCCCCGGGGTCCGTCCGAACGGACGCCTCCATGTCCCACGTGCTGAGCTGTTCCGCGAGCCAATGGGAGGTGCTCGGGTTGTCGTCCACCACGAGGATGCGTGCTCCGTGAACCTCCGAGGGGAGCGTGTCCCAGGGGCGGTCGGCGTCGAGCTCCGCGGGCTCGAGGGGCAAGGTGAAGTGGAAGAGGGACCCCCGGGTGGCGTCCGGCGGCGGGGACGTCACCTGGAGGCGCCCGCCCAGGTGCTCCACCAGATGCTGGCTGATGGGGAGCCCCAGGCCCGTGCCCACCTGCCCCGTCTTGGCGGCGTCGACGCCCTGTGCGAAGGGCTGGAAGATGCGCTCCTGCTCCTCCTCGTCGATGCCGATGCCGGTGTCCCGCACCATGAAGCGTACGCCGGCGCCTTCGCCATCGCCGCTCCCGTCGTGGTCGGCGGGTTCCACCCGGAGCTCGACGGTGCCCTCCGCCGTGAACTTCACGGCGTTGCTCATGAGGTTCAGGAGCACCTGGCGGAGGCGTCCGGGGTCCCCCACCACGGCCTCGGGAGCTCCCGGGGCCATGTCCACCAGGAGGTCCAGGTCCTTGCGGGCGGCCTCCTGGGCCAGGAGGTCCGCCACGTCCTCCACCTCCCGACGCAGGTCGAAGGGGACCTCCTCGAGCTCCAGCGTCCCCGACTGGATCTTGCTGAGGTCCAGGATGTCGTTGATGATGGTGAGAAGATGGCGCCCGCTGGATCGGATCGTGGTGACGAGGTCGCGCTGGTCGGGGTCGAGGGGCGTGTCCTGGAGGATGCTCGTGAGACCGATGACGGCGTTGAGGGGTGTGCGCACCTCGTGGCTCATGTTCGCGAGGAACCGGCTCTTGGCGCGGTTCGCCGCCTCCGCCGCCTCCTTGGCATCCCGGAGCTCCTCCTCAAGCTCCTTCCGCTCGGTGACGTCGGCGAAGAAGATGCTGAGCCCTCCCTGGAAGGGGTACGCCCAAACCTCGAACCAGCGGTCCATGTCGGGGTCGTGCTCCTCGTACCTCACGGTGACCCGGTCGTCCATGGCTCGCCGGAGCTTCCCCTCGGTGTCGGTGCCCACGAGGTGCGGGTAGGCATCCCAGATGGTCCGGCCCAGGAGGGACTCGCGGTCCCGCCCCTCCTCGAGGAAGCGGTCCATCTGCTGGCTCACGAAGGTGTAGCGCCAGCGGGAGTCCAGGGCCACGAAGCCGTCGCTGATGCCGTCGAGGATGGCCTGGAGCCGCTGCTCGCTGGTTCGGAGCTCCGTGCGCGCGAGCTCGCGCTCCACCACCCGCCCGAGCTGGGTCCCCACGTGCTCCATGAGGGAGAGGACCTGGGGGGGCGGTTCGTCGGGGCTTCCGCTGAAGAACTCCAGCACCGCCGTGATCTGGTCCTCCACCCGAACCGGGAACCCGAAGGCGGCCCGCACCCCCAGGTCGGCGGCGGCCTCGGACCGGGTGAACCCCGCGTCCCGGTTCACGTCGGGGATCCATGCGGGGCCTCCCTCCGCCACCACGCGTCCAGGAAGCCCCTCACCGAGGTCGAAGACGGTATCCTCGGTGACCTCGCGGAAGCTCTGGACGGCTTCGGGGTCCTCGAGGTACCAGATGGGGGTGGGCACGAGCACCTCCTCGTCCATGTCCACCACGTAGGCGTGCCCCACGGGCCAACCCATGAACTCGGCCACGCGCTCCAGAGCCTCGTCGAAGGCCCCCACCACGTCGTCGGCGGCGTTGGCGGCGGCGGTGATGTCCTGGAGGAGGTCCACGGCGTCCTTCTCCCGCTGGAGTTCGTGCTCGCGGCGGGTACGGTCGGTGACGTCCCGGAGGATGGCGCCGAAGTACCGTTCGCCGCCCTGGGTCCACGAGGACACGGTGAGCTCCAGGGGGAACTCGGTCCCGTCCCGCCGCAACCCCTCCAACTCGAGGGTGCGTCCCAACACGCGGGTCTCCCCCGTCTCCTTGTAGCGTTCCATGCCCATCTGGTGCATCCGGCGGTACCGCTCGGGCATGAGGCGCGTGAGAGGTTCCCCGAGGGCCTCGGCCTCGGACCACCCGAACATGGTCTCGGCGCCTTGGTTCCACCCGATGATGTTGCCCTGGGCGTCGGCCTGCACCACGGCATCGGGGGCGGACTCCACCAGGGCCTCGAGGCGGTTCTGTTCGTCCTCCACAGCCATCTCGAGCTGCTTCTGGGCGGTGATGTCCTGGGCGGCTCCGTACACGACACCCTTCTCGGGGTCACCCACGGCGTTCCACCGCATCCAGTGGTAACCCCCGTCCTTCGCACGGAGCCGGTGCTCCATGCCCACCACCTCCGCCCCCTGGATGGTGGGGCTCAACCGTTCCACGGACCCGTGGATGTCGTCGGGGTGGACGAGGTCCATGACCTCCTCCCCCAGGAGCTCCTCCTCGGTCCAGCCGAGGATGCGCTCCCAGTGGCGGTTCACCTGCAGGAAGGTCCCCTCGAAGTCCACGATGGCGAGGAGCGCACGGGCATCCTCGAAGAAGCTGCTTCGCAGGTCGTCGCTCAAGCGCGGGCCCTCCGGTGCCCCGGGCGGGGCCCATGATGCGCCCCCAGGGTTCACTAATGTTGTGGCTCGGCAACGTGGGAGGGGGAGGAGATGGGGGGAGGGGGCCGGTGGGGGCCGCTACGGAGGTCCCCGTGACCTATAGTTGCCTATAGGTGGCGGTGGACGACGGTCGAGGGGGGCCCGGGCCTACGTGGGGGAGGGGGCGTCCACGTGCTCGGCCACGGCCTCCCCGATGGCTTCCAGGTCGTAGCCCTGCTCCGCCTTGTCGAAGACGAGCTCGCCGTCGACGCGCACCTTGAGGACGCCGCCGTGGCCGGTGCGGAGCGTCACGGTCTCGAGGTCCCGCCCGTGCTCCTCCAAGAGGCTCCCCTGGATCTCCTGGGCCGCATCCAAGTGGCCACAGGGTACGCAGTACTCGATCTCCACGTTCGTCATGGTTACCATCTCCCACTACCCGGTGCCGGGTCTTCAACCCCTGGTTACGTGGAACACACCTGGCCAGGAAGCAACGCACCAGGACCTATCCTCTGCATATTAGGTTACCAAAGGTAACTTACTTAACCCATGGGCCCTTAGAGGGGGCCATGACGACCGAACCCTGCATCGAGGTGGACTGCAAGGGCAAGACCTGGTGCCCCGTCACGTGCACCGCGAGCCTCGTGGGGCGCAAGTGGCACCCCGTCATCGTCCACCGTCTCCTCCACCACGACGAGATCCGCTTCAACGAGCTGAAGCGCGACGTCGGAGGCATCACGAGCAAGGTCCTCTCCGACAGCCTCCAGGACCTCGAGGAGAAGGGCCTCGTCCACCGGGAGGTGGTGAGCGAGAAGCCCGTGCGGGTCACCTACCGTCTCACCGACGTGGGCCGCGCCCTCGAGCCCGTCATCGAGGCCATGAACGAGTGGGGCCGAACCTACCTCACGCCGCCGGCGGAGCGCACGCTCCCCGAGGAAGCCGGC
>CAZDGP010000022.1:10793-14447 GCA_964505085.1 uncultured Thermoplasmatales archaeon | reverse complement strand
GCGTCACGGTTGGAAGATGGACGGGTCCTCCGGGCCCTCCACGTGCAGGATGCCAAGCGCACCCTTGTGGACGCGGTTGATGCTGTGGTCCACCAGCTTGTAATCCCCCGGGTACTCGAGGTGCAGGTCCACCACCGTGGCACCGCCGGGGGCCACGAGGGTCGTCTGCACGCTCTGGAGGGGGGCGCTCACGAGGTCACCCTCGTCGTACACGGTGTCGAAGTGCTCCCCGATGATGTGGAAGCTCGACACCTTGTTGGGGCCGCCCACACCGAAGTAGATGCGGACGGTCTCGTTCACGTTCGCCGTGAGGGCCCGATCCCCCGTGAGGCTTCCCACGCGGCCGTTGAACACGACCCACTCCGGCAGCTCGTCGTTGGCCGCGTCGTAGTCGTACTCGTGGTGGCCCTCGGCCTTCCGGCTCCACTTGCTGTAGAAGTCACCCTGCACGACGTAGTACTCGTGGTCCACGGGCGGCAGGTCCTCGCCAGCGGGTTGCACGAGGATGAGGCCGTACATGCCGTGGGCGATGTGGTCCGCCACAGCCCCGTAAGCGCAGTGGTACACGAAGAGCCCCGGGTGGATCGCCTTGAACGTCACGCTGGCGGTCTCGCCGGGCGCCGCGTCCAGCGCCGCCGCGCCACCGCCGGGACCGGTGGTGGCGTGGAAGTCGATGTTGTGGAAGTGCGTGCTCCCCGCGCTGTTCGTGAGGTTCACCGTCACGGTGTCGCCCTCGAGCACCCGCAGCATGGGCCCGGGCACCTGGTCGTTGAACGTCCAGTACGTGTACGTCTTCCCGTCCGCCATCTCCGCCACGACCTCCGTGGACTCGATGTCGAAGTACACGTGCCTGGGTTCGTCCCGCGTGATGGGCGGGGGCACGTCGGAGGCGCTCGCCCCGATCTCCTCCACATCCACCGGCATGGCGGCCCCGGGCGCGGAGGCGCTGTCGCCGTCGCTGTCATCATGGCCGTCATCCCCGTTCGCCGATGTTCCGCCGAGGCAACCGGCGGTGACGAGGGCGATGGTCACGAAGATGACCCCGAGGAGGGTCCGTCGGTTCAGTGGTCTCTGTAGCATGGTGTTCCACCTCTACCCCATACTACCTCAGGACGAGAGGTCAACCCATGCTTGATTCCCATCCGAGATAACCACCACCCCGCCCTATACGGAAGCAAGTACAAGCCCGACACCGGGCAACACGCCTTCCGCACACGAGATCGGACCCCCCAGGACCTGCCACCCATGCCGTCCGCAGCCCCCCGCCACGACCCCGCCCGCCTCGGCCGCACCAGCCTCGTCATCGCCCTTGCCTACCTCGCGGTCGGCTCCCTCCTGCTCGCCCACCGGGGCCCCACCCTCGCCACGCTCCAGACGGTGGGGTTGCTCCTCGCCCTTGGCGCCTTCTCACCGCTCATCTTCGGCACCGCCCGCATGCTCCTCGCCGGCCTCGCCCGCCGACCCCTCGCCGGCACACCCACCCAGGCTACCGCCATCCTCGCGGCCCTCACGCTGGGCGCCGCCGCCCCCCTCCTACCCCCCGGCGGTCCCGCCGCCGCCCTAGCCAGCCTCTGGGCCCTGGGCATGGCAGGCCACGTCCTCCTCACCCTCCGCACCGTCCGCGCCCCCCGCCGCGACACCGCCTCCCGCAACCCCGAGGACGTCCGGCGCGACCGCCTCGTAGGACCCCTCCACGGGGCCGCCCTCCTCCACGGGGCCCTCGGTGCCGTGCTCCTCCCCTTCGCCCTCCTGGGGACCGTGGCCACCGCTCCCGTCCTCCACCTGATCCTGCTGGGCTTCGTCACCCTCACGGTCTTCGGCGTCGCCGCCCACATCCTCCCCCGCTTCACCGACGCCCACTACCCCTACCCCGCCCTCCTCGTGGGCGCCCCCACCGCCAGCCTCGGCCCCCTCCTGGTGGCCGCCGGCCTCCTCTGGAGCACCCAGCTCCTCGTGCTGGGGGCAGCCCTGGCGGCCACAGGCCTCCTGAGCCTCGCCCTGGGCGCCCTCGTCCTCCTCGCACGGGCGGAACGACGCCGGAGCACGCTCCTCGCGTACGGTGCCGGCGCCGCCAGCATCGTCACCGGGGCTCTCCTCGGGAGCCTCCTCGCGTCCGGGTACGCCTGGCCGCGCATCCTTCCCCTCCACGCCACCCTGAACCTCCTGGGGTTCGTGGGGCTCTTCGTCCTCGGTGCAAGCGCCGACCTCTACGCGCCCAGCATCCTCAGGGGACGCGACCCCCTCCTCTGGCACACCCGCACCGTCCTCGCCGCCGCCATCGCGGGCCTCCTGGTGGCAGCCACCGCCATCGTCCTGAACCTCCCCCAACTTGCGCGAGGAGGGTACGTCCTCTACGCCGGCGCCGTCACCCTCCACCTCGCAGGAGCCATCATGACCCACGTCCGCATGTCCCCCCGCCTCGGAAGCCAGCGGATCCAGGTCCGTAACGGAGCCTAAGGGCCTCTCCCGGAGATGTCCGGCGACAGGACCAACCCCCCGCCCGCACATCCCCAACCGTCCCGGTCGGTGCGGCTCAGGCTCGCTTGGTCTTGCACCTGTTCTCACGCCCCCCCCATCCGGTGCCGGCCGGGCGCACCTCACCCTCCCAGGTAGTACCACAGCACGTACCCCCCCGCCGCCACCAGGAGCACCCCGCTCGCCACGCGAACCCGCGGCACCGCCTCCCGCACCCACGCCTCCGTGCGCTCCCGCGCCACCGTCAGGAGCACCGCCACCGCCAACATGAGCACGGCCACACCCAACCCGTAGGCGAGGAACGTGAGCACCCCACCCACGGGACCCGCGGAAAGCGCCTGCGCCGACACCGCCAGGAACAGCGGCAGGCTGCACCCGAGGCTCCCCAGGGCGAAGACCGCACCGAAGCCCACCATCCCCGACACCGTGCGCTCCCGCGGCGCCCGCAGCGGAAGGCTCACCGAGGGCGAGCGATCCACCAGCATCAGCCCCCCCAGAACCACCAGGACCACACCTACCCCCACGGCCAGGGTCCGCGCCGCCTCCCCCACCCCGGCCGGGGTGCCCCCCGCCACAGCCCTCAACCCCAAGACGAGGGCTCCGAAGAGCAGGAACACCGCCAGGATGCCCCCGGCGCTCGCCACCCCGAAACGCACCCCCGCCCGCACACCGCCGGCACCCGCCCCCTCCGCCTCCGACCCATCCAACCCCACGAACCACGCCACGTACGCCGGCACGAGCGCCACGCTGCAGGGGCTGAAGAAGGTGGCAACGCCCGTGGCGAAGGCCACGGCAAGCAGCACGGGGGAAGCGACCATCGGCACGCTCCAACCCCCCCTCCGTGGGCATGAAGGTTCCGGCACGGACACCCCCACACCGCTCTCCCCATCGTTCCCGTCGCCGCGCCCTTCGAAAGGTTCAAGTCTTGGAACGTCTACGGCGCGGGGTGGAGGCCCCCGACGCCGCGACGCGTCAAGGCACCCTGGCCGGGTAGTCTAATTGGTAGTGATGCCAGGCTGTTAACCTGGTGGTGGAGGTTCGAGTCCTCCTCCGGCCGTAGCCCGCTCCTTCGCTTCGCTTCGGAGCGGTCTACGACCGGAGGGCGCTTCGCGCTCCTCCGGCCTTGATTGATCAGAACATCTCGCTTCGCTTCGGAGCGGTCTACGACCGGAGGGCGCT
>CAZDGP010000022.1:5275-10693 GCA_964505085.1 uncultured Thermoplasmatales archaeon | reverse complement strand
TCGTACTCGCCGGCCTTCTCCTCCAGGATCCACGCCAACGCATCCGCGTACCCCTTATCGTACATGTGGCCCTGACCCTCGATGCGAGCCAGCACCTCCCGCCAGCGCGTCCGGATCTCCTCCTCGGTCTTCAACGGCACCACCATCGCGGAGCACGCGCTGGAGGGACAAGGACCTTTGGGGTAGGAAGGGCACCAGAGCGAGCCAGGGCTCACGGACGGGTGGCTGTGAGATGAGAGGAAGGGGCTCGGACCCCCCGAGAATGGTTGGCTTGGGAGGCTTGGAGGCTTGGAGACGGTGGGTCCGGCCCTTGAAGCCGCTCTCCAGCAACGGGGTCGTTCCCCTTTGGGAGGCTGCTTCACTTACTACGAGTTGCCCCTGGGTATTAAATCTTGCGACAACGGGCATGGGCCGCAGCGCGCGGAACCGACGTTCTGACGCTTCATCGGTGCTGTTTGCGGAAGGTTACTTCAACTTTCCGAAATCTATCGGCGAGATGACGGAAACGCTGATCAGGTGCTACCCGGAGGATCCGAGGGTGGAACCGGTGGCGCCCAGGGCCAAAGTTCAAATACCTCCTTGGGTTATCGTGGCGCCACGCACCCCGACCTCCCACACGGGAACCCACCCACCGCATCGTCCCGGTGGCTGGGGTGGCGCTTGCGCGCGGGTCAGGCGGAGATGTGGGGCACCTGCCCTGAATCCGGAGCGACGACGTGACGAAGGAGCAAGATCCCATGGCGAAGAGCTTCTACTCTCATATGGCCGACGCGTGGAAGAAACCCCGACGCGGTGCGAACCGCGACGTGCAGAAGCAGCGGCTCATCCGCTGGCGACGCGAACCCACCGTCAAGCGCCTCGAGCGCCCCACGCGCATCGACCGCGCCCGCAAGCTCGGCTACAAGGCCAAGCAGGGCTACATCGTGTCCCGCATCAGCGTGCGCCGCGGTGGCCTCCGCAAGTCCCGCTTCAAGGCCGGCCGCATGCCCAGCAAGATGGGTGTGAACCGTATCACCGCCGGCAAGAGCATCCAGCGCATCGCCGAGGAGCGGGTGGCCCGCAAGTTCCCCAACCTCGAGGTCCTCAACAGCTACTGGGTGGGCCAGGACGGCCGCCAGAAGTGGTACGAGGTCATCCTCGTGGACCCCCACCACCCCGTCATCAAGGCCGACGACAAGATCAACTGGATCTGCGACCCCGCCAGCCGCAACCGCGTGCAGCGGGGCAAGACCAGCGCCGGCCAGAAGGGCCGCGGCCTCCGCAACCGGGGCAAGGGCTCCGAGAAGGTGCGGCCCAGCGTCCGCGCCAACGACGGCCAGACCAAGTGACCCCCGAGCCCGCCCCCGGGAGGTGACCCGTGGACTTCCACTACCTCCACCTCCGGACCTTCGCCCACGCCACGGAGGACCTCGACGCGGTGCGGCACGCCCTCCGGGTCGTGGCCGGGGCCGAACACCCCGACGACGAGGACCCGGGGGAGATCCAGGTCACCGAGGCCCAGGGGCACCACGGCAACCCCATCCGCATCCTCGAGCTCAAGCTCGACCGCGCCCCCGTCATCCGGGACGTGTGGACGCGGTTGGCCGACGTCCCCGGCGCCCTCCACACCCTCCGAGCGGACCTGGAGGACCGCCTGGACGAGGGCTGCAACGTGTACCTGCGTCTCTCCAAGCAACGCGCCGCCCAGGGCACCCTGGCCATGGCCACGGACGACGACGTGATCCACATGCGGGCCAAGGTGGCGGCCTTCCCCGCCAAGCGCTCCGCCGCCGTGGAGAAGATGCAGGCGCTCCTCGACGAGCTCATGGCTTGAGCGGAACCATACCTTTATCTGGGTCCAAGGGAACCTCGGCGGCCCGGTGAGGTGACCCATGGCCCGCGACCACCCCAAGGACGAGCCCAAGCGACGCCTGCGCGTGGAGCGCAACGACGACGGCCACATCGAGCGGGTCGTCCTCGAGCCCTCCCGCCCCCCGCTCGCCCCCGCGTGGGCCCAGGTGGACGCCGCCAGCCACCACCTGGACGCCCGGGAACCCCGGGTGCCGAAGCCCGAGCCCCGACCGCGGGAGGTGGAGGTGCCCCGAGCCCCCGCCACCTCCGCCAGCCGGTCCTTCCCCACGCCCAACGAGGCGGATGACGACGAGGCCACCCCCCTCGCACCCGCCTGGGGCGGGGAGGCCGCGGACGAGGCGGACCCGGACCACGTCGTCACCATGGACCCCCTGGCAGCGGACGAGGAGGACGCTGGGGAACCGGCCGAGGACGAGGTCATGATGACCCAGGACCGGACGGACGCCTCCCAAGCGGACCAGGACCCCGCCGACGTCCACATGCTCCAGGACGAGGCGACGGACCCGTCGGAGGACCTGCCCCTGGCCCCCGCATGGCAACGCCACGAGCTCCCGCCCCGACGCGTGGGCGATGCCACACAACCCCGCGTTCCCGCCCTCACCCCCGCGGAGGCCCCCGAGGCCCTGGACACCCCCGTCATGGCGCAGGCCACCGAGGACACCCCCGGGGAGACCCCGCTCGCTCCCGCGTGGGAGGGATGGGAGCACCCGGCCCGCGCACGGCCCACCGCCCCACCCCGCGTCCCCGCCCGCGAACCCGGCTTCGTCGTCCTCCAGCACAGCATCCGCGGCACCGCCAGCGATGAGGAGCTGGAGGTGGCCACGGACCTCACGCTCCCCCGCGCCCGCAACCACCGATCCCCCACCGGCGGTGCGCTCGAGTCCCGACCCCACGAGGGCGCTCCCCTGGCCCCCGCGTGGGCATCGCACCTCGGCCTCGAGACCCGGGACCCCGAGGCCCCAGCCTCCGGCCACATCCCCCAGGTGCAGGTGCTGGAGGTGGAGGACGCGGAGGCCTCCCCGGAGGCCGATGCCGGCACAGGGCAACGCATCATATACCTCCCGGCGGACCTCCCCGCCACCGTGGACGCCATCACCCGGAGCCACCTCGTCACCCGCGACGCCACCACCCAGCTCCACGGGCCCGGCCGGGACCCATCGCAGTTCGAGGTGCCCCCCGCCGCCCAGCTTCCGCCCGAGCTCCCCCACCACGAGCGCATCGACGCGGTCGTCGCCCGGTACCTCGAAGCGTTCCGGGCGACGGAGGAGGAGATGCAGGATGCCGCCCCCGCGGGTCCAGACCCTGTGGAGGAGGCGCCCGGCCTGCCTCCCGAGGGGGACGTCCCCCGGAAGGTGGACGAGGTGCTGGCCCGCCGCCGCCCCTGGCCCGGCGCCGACGGCGCCCAGGTCCCCGAGGACGTGAACTCGGACGTGGACGCGGTGCTCGCCCGCTACGAGCGGAGCTGACGCGCCCCCACGACGCCCCGGTTCCCTGCGCCCTGACCTACGCCCATCAGCCGAGGCTCTTGCGGATGCGCTCGGCCACCCCCGCCATCTCGTCCTCGCTCAGGTCCGGCCTCGACGGGCCCGCCACCGCGTGGATGGGGGCGCCGCCATCCCCCTCGAAGCGGGGTACGATGTGGCCGTGGACGTGGGGGACCTCCTGACCCGCGGCGGGGCCGTTGTTGAACCCCACGTTGCTCCCGTCGGCACCCACCGCCTCCTGCACGGCGCCCACGAGGTCGGGAAGCACCCTCAGGAGGTCCTCCGCGTCGCCCTCGTCGAGGTCCTCCAACCGCTCCGCGTGCACCTTGGGGATGACGAGGGTGTGACCTCGGGAGAGGGGGTTCACGTCGAGGAACGCCAGCACGTCAGCGTCCTCGTACACCTTCGTTGCGGGGATGTCGCCAGCCACGATCTTGCAGAAGATGCAATCGTCCACCATGGTGATCGTGCAAGGGCGGTGCAGGCCCGTAACCCTTCCGCCTGTCGCGCATCTTCGTGCTCCCGCCTCCGCCGCCCACCACCCTCCCCTCTCCGAGGGTTCGGGCGTCGTGGGGATGTTCCCGCAACTCGCCCCATCCTGCCCCACTCCCACGAGCGCACCCCGCGCAACGCGCAGGATGGACAAGACGCCCACCACAACGCTTATCCACCGCTACCGCGAGTCGGCGACCATGCAGTCGCGAGTCGCCCTCATCCTGATCGCCGTAAGCCTCGCCACCGCCGGATGCATCGGCGGGGTGCAGGACGACCTCGATCAGCAGAACGTCGCGCAGGTCCCGGACCTCCTGGAGGCCCAGGACACGCCCCTCTGGACGAACCCTCAGACCCAACCCCACCCGGACTTCGGCTTCCCCACCATCACCAACCCCCCGCAGGGGGAGGACATCCCCACCTGGTGGCAACCCATCGAACCCCGGGCGCTCCCCGCGGACATCACGAGCGTGGAGCACCTCGCCACCGACGGCGACCAGGCCAAGAGCGGCGCCGGCATCGCCATCTTCGGCAGCCTCGCCATCGTGCCCGCGTGGAACGACGACACCGCGGTCTTCGACATCAGCGACCCGGAGAACCCCCAGAAGATCAGCACCATCAAGACCGTGGCCCGCGACGCCGACACCATCGCCTACCCCGACGGGCGCCTCGTCGTCGTCTTCGCCACGGACAACGGCGTCAGCCCCGTGTGGGACATCACGGACCCCACGGACCCCCAGCACCTCGTGGACATCGAGCCCGAGGACGGCAGCCACAACGTGGCCGTGGTCCCCGGCACCCCCATCCTCTACAACGCCAACAGCAACGGGGGACAGACCGACGACGCCCGCATGAGCCCCGACAACGGCGAGGGCATCACGGAGATCTACGACCTCAGCGACCCCGAGGCGCCCAAGCTCGTCCAGAACTGGGAGAACGGGTACGGTTGCCACGACATCAGCTTCTACGTCACCGAGGACAAGCAGCGCGCCTACTGCGCCGGCATCGAGTACACCCAGATCTGGGACATCAGCGACGCCGAGAACCCTGAGATCGTCACCAGCATCCCCGTGCACTACGGGATGACCGGCGAGACGAGCCTCCAGGTGCCCCTGGCCCGCTTCAGCCACCTCGCCATGGTGAACCAGGACGCCAGCATCCTCATCGTGGGCGACGAGACCGGCGGCGGCGCCGCCCCCGCCTGCGACGCCCACGCCCAAGCTGCCGGCGTGAGCGAAAGCGGCCCCCTCGGGAACCTGTACTTCTACGACCTCAGCGACGAGGAGAACCCCGAGTACATGGGGCAGTTCAGCCCCACGCACCACTACCCCACGAACCCCCCCACGGGTGACGAGGGCGGCTTCGGCGCCGCCGGCTGCACCGCCCACTTCGGCCGCATCATCCCCACCGACGGGGAGCAGGACCTCATGGCCATGGCGTGGTACGGTGCCGGCGTGACGCTCATCGACTTCACGGACCCCGAGAACCCCATGCTCGTGGACCAGTGGAACGACAACACGAACACCTGGGACGTGTGGTACTACAACGGGTACCTCTTCACCGGCGACATGAGCTACGGGATGGACATCCT
>CAZDGP010000022.1:2380-5175 GCA_964505085.1 uncultured Thermoplasmatales archaeon | reverse complement strand
TCTTCTCCATCTCCCCGGATCCTGGCCAGGGTAGCCTACGTGGCGGCGTCCCGCAGGACCTCCACGAGCACGTCGAGGTCCGCACCCTTCTCCACGTGGGCGGCGGCTCCCGCGTCCCGCGTCCGCTGCTCCGCCCGGGGCCCCGCCTCGGTGCTGAACACCACCACACGGGCCCCCGGGCACCGCTCCCGGATGAGGGGCAGCGCCTCGAACCCGTCCATGCCGGGCATGGCGAGGTCCAGGACCACGATGTCCGGCAACACCTCCCCCGCGAGGGCCACCGCCTCCTCGCCGTTGGCGGCCTCCGCCACCACCTCCAGGGGGAGGCCGGTCTCGCCCTCCGCCACCGCCCGCACGAGCCGACGGGCCATGGGGTCGTCGTCCACCACGAGGGCGCGCACCGCCCCGGGTTCGTTGGTGCGGTCCAGGGGGTCGGGATCGTCCATGGTTGGCCCCAGTTCCCCCAGCAAGGTACATGAAGCTTCCCGAAGGGGGGAGGCGCACCTGGGGGAGGTTGGACCCCCGGGGTCCGGGAGGCGGTTCCGGTGCGTTTACGTCACGAAGCGCCCATGCCGACCCATGGCCGGCTCCCCCTCCCCCGACGCCCCCGAGCAGATCCCGTGGGACCTCAGCGACGTCCTCCCAGGCACCGAGGGCCCCGAGTTCACCGAGTTCGTGCAGGAGCTCGAGGACCGCGTGGACGACCTCGAAGCCCAGCGGGGGAGACTGGAGGATGTCACGAGCCCCCGGGAGGTGCGGGAGCTGTGGGACCTCTACGCTGACGTGGGGGAGCGGGCGAAGCGCCTCCAGTACATGGGCTCCCTCCGCTTCAGCACCGACACGAGCGACGACGCCGTGAAGGCGTACATGACGCGCATGGACGAGCGCACCACGGAGATCAGCAACCGCCTGCGCTTCCTCCCCCTCTGGTGGAAGAACCTCCCCGAGGAGCGCGTGACGGAGCTCACGCCGGAGGACCCGGACCTCGCCTACCACCTGGAGCGGTTGCGAGCCTACGCCCCGTACACGCTCACCGAGGCGGAGGAGCGCATCATCGCCATCAAGGACGACACCGGAAGCACCGCCCTGGGCCGGCTCCGGGAGATCCTCACCAGCGGGTTCCGCTTCCAGGACCCCAAGACCGGGGAGGAGGTGACGCAGTCGGTGCTCACGAAGCGCGTGTACGACCCCGACCCCGAGGTGCGGGAAGCCGCGTACCAGGAGGTGTGGCGCGTCTACGCCGAGCACGAGTCCGAGCTCGCGTACCTCTACCAGAACGTGGTGCAGGACTGGGCCAACGAGCACCTGAAGCTCCGCGGCTACGACGCGCCCATCGAACCCCGGAACATGGCCAACGACGTGCCCGGGGAGGTGGTGGACGCCATGCTCGCCGTGTGCCGGGAGAACCGCGACCTCTTCCACCGGTACTTCACGTGGAAGGGCGAGCAGCTCGACATCGAGCCCATGACGCGGTACCACATCTACGCGCCTCTGGAGATGGACCAACCCGACGTGGACTACGCGTCGGCGCGGAAGCAGGTGCTCGACACCTTCGCGAACTTCAGCCCCCGCGTGGAGGCGGCGGCCCGACGCGTCTTCGAGAGGGACCACGTCCACGTCTACCCGGACGACCACAAGCGCTCCGGCGCCTACTGCGCCACCGTGAACCACGACATCACACCCTACGTCTTCCTCAACTACACGGGGGACGCCAGCAGCGTGAAGACCCTCGCCCACGAGATGGGTCACGCCGTGCACAGCATCCTGGCGGAGGACCGCCACCCTCTGGTGGCGCACGCGCCCCTGCCTCTGGCGGAGACGGCGAGCGTCTTCAGCGAGATGCTCCTCCACGACCGGCTCCTGGCCTCCGCCACGCCGGAGCAGCGCCGGGGCCTCGTGTCGGAGAAGCTCCATGAGATCTACGCCACGGTGATGCGGCAGGCGTACTTCGCCATCTTCGAGAAGGACGCCCACGCCGCGCTCCTGGAGGGCGCCACCGCCCAGGACATCCACAGCCTCTACCTGGAGAACCTCCGGGAGCAGTTCGGACCCATGGAGGTGCCGGAGGCCTTCCAGCGGGAGTGGACGTACATCCCGCACTTCTACCAGAGCCCCTTCTACGTGTACGCGTACAGCTTCGGCATGCTCCTCTCCCTCGCCCTCTACGGGGTGTACCGGGAGGAGGGCCAGGGTATGGTGCCGAACTACGTGGACCTCCTGGCTGTGGGCGGGAGCCGAGCCCCGGCGGACGCGGTGATGGACACCGTGGGCGTGGACATCCGCGACGAGGCCTTCTGGCAGCGCGGCTTCGACGTTATCGAGGAGATGGTCAACGAGCTGGATGCGAGTTGACCAACCCGCACCGCCGCCACACGCCCAGCTTGGGGCGGTGGTGGGGAGATGGTGGACGAGCTGGACGAGGGTTGAGGCGGTACCGCAGGGCGGGGTGGCCGCCGCCTCCGTTGCAACGTCGGGAACAACTTCAAGGCGGGGGACCGCCATGGCGGCGGCGAGGCATCCCTCATGAAGGTCAAGCAGCTCATGGAAGGCAGCAGCGTCGACGAGATCACCCTCAAGGTCACGCGGAAGGACGAGCCCCGGGAGGTGAACAGCCGGGGCAAGGACCTCCTCGTCTGCGATGCCCTGGGCGAGGACGCGGAGGGCGACACCGTGGACCTCACGCTCTGGGACGACGAGGTGGACACGGTGGAGGAAGGCGACGAGATCAAGATCGTGAACGGCTGGGTGAAACGCTACAAGGGCGAGCTCCAGCTTTCGTCCGGGAAGTTCGGCGA
>CAZDGP010000022.1:0-2280 GCA_964505085.1 uncultured Thermoplasmatales archaeon | reverse complement strand
TCGGAATCGCAGAGCGATTCCGGATCCTCCCCCACCTTCTCACACACCCCCCAAAACCCCACCTATAGCCACCTATAGGTAGCTATAGGTCAAGGGGTAACGAGCAAGGACCCTACCCGCACTCCCCCACCGGAACAGGCGCCTCCACCCACACCCACCGGAGCAGGTCCCCATCCCGCAACGGCTGGTCCGCCGCCGGGCGGTCCCCCCAGCACCAGGAGGACCCGTCGCGGCTCCACCGGTACGTCCACTGGTGCGTGTCGTTGCTCTCCGTGCCGTTGATGGCCACGACGCTGGCGAACTCGTGGGTCTCCCGCGTGCCCACGGTGAACCCCCCTTCCTCCGCGGCCACCCGCAGCGCCTCCAGGGCGTTGGCGGTGTCGGGCGTCACGTTCCCGTCGAAGAGGACGCGGCCGTGGCGGTCGTCCACGTGGACGTGCACCTCCACGATGCCTCCCTCCGGCGGGCTCGCGAAGAGGAGCCCGCTGTAGCTTGCGCCCACCATGAGGGCGCCCAGGAGCACCAGGGCTCCCAGGATGATGGCCATGCGCACCTGGTCCCGGGTGAGGTCCACGCTCCCCGGGACGGTCGTCCCCCCTCAAGTACCCCACGGCGACGGGCGCTCACGCATCCACGTCAGCGTCCCGACCCTCGCTCCTGAGCTGCTCCAGCGCCCCCGGCGTCCAGGCCGTTACGTCGACGCCCTCCCGGGCCGCCAGCAGGAGGGCCGCGGCCTCCCGCGTGAGCAAGCCCCCCCGCTGTTCCATCTCCTGGTCCACCTTGCGGAGCACGCGCTCGTCGTCCCACCCCGCCGCCTCCCCCAGAGCGTCCACGATGTCCCGGAAGCGCCGCCGGTCCGCCCCCGTGCCCTCCACGTCGTCGGCCTCGGAGGACGTCGGCGTCTCGTCCCCGGCGGCGGGGGTCGAGGAGGTGGGGGGGTCCTCCAGGATCTCCGGGCCGGGCTTGAAGGGCACCGGGAGCTCCACCGCGTGAACGTCGAAGGTGGGTTGAAGCCCCGGACCTCCGTCGTGGGGTGCCACGAGGTCCCGGGTGCGCACCTCGTCCAGGAACCGGCGAGCCTCGCTGGGGGTGAACCATCTGAGGTCGAAGCTCACGAGGTTGCGGAGGTCCTCCGGCGTGAGCGCGTCGCCGCCCTTCCGCCGGAAGACGTACGCCACCGCCTCCCGCAACCCCTCACCCAACGACCTCCCCCTCCCCGCCGCCGATGCGTGTGCTCGTGAAGAGCCCGTCGTACCCCATCTGCTCGAGGTTCCCCCGCTCCGCCGCCCCCTGCACCGGACCCAGGTAGTGCAGGTGCTTCGTGAGGCCGCGGACGCGGGCCGCGTGGTCCTGGGGCCGGATGCGGTCCGCTTCGTCCGGGAGCCCCACCACCACGATGCCCACATCGTGCTCCCGGGCCCACCGCGTGAGGTCCTTCACCGTGACCCCCGGCTCCCGGGGGTTCTGCACGAGGTCCTTCCCCCGGAACTCCAACGCGAGGCTGAGGTGCGGGCTGATGGCGGCGGCGCGCTCCAGCTCCTCCCGGGCATCCAGCGTGTGCCACCGCACCACCACGTGGCTGGCGCCGGCGATGAGGAGGTCCATGATGTCCTCCTCGTACCGGGGGCCGGCGTCGCTCCACACCTCCCCGAAGGCGCTGGCCTCCTGGAGGAACACCACGTCCCCGCGGTTCTTCTGGAGGCCGCGGCGGTCCACCACGTAGAGGCGTTCATGCTGCTCCAGCAGGCGCTGCGCCTCGCCCACACCGTCCTCCACGGCGCGGTTGCGCTTCCCCCCGGGCACGTGGGGGAGGTTCACCTCCATGGCAGGGTAGACCTCCAGGCTCATGACGCCCCCCAGGGGCTTCGCGGCTCTTAAGAGCTTGCGAGGGTCGAGGATGGTGGGTGGGTTCGGGTGCGGGGGTCGACGGGCTTCGAAGAGCAGCGGGCCGCGGTGGAGGCCCGCCGCCCGCCCCCGGCGAACTCCGGAGACGGGAGGGGACGAGTTCGCCGTCGACACCGGTTCAGCCTCCACGCCAGGGCCGGCTTCACCGGTGCCGGCCTTCGGCTGCACCCCACCCCGACCGCCCTGGGCCTCCACCCCCACGGCTCTTCCCCTGATATGGGGATGGATTCATAAGCGAACCTGCCGTAAGGGGACCTGCGCCGGGATTCATCACCTCGGCGCAGCCGCGATGACGAGCACCGTCGCCGAGCGCACCTACGCTGTGACGACTGATGGGCGAACGGAGCGGCTTACCCCTCCTCCTCACGCATCCAC
>CAZDGP010000021.1:0-25889 GCA_964505085.1 uncultured Thermoplasmatales archaeon | reverse complement strand
AGACAGCAGCCATGATTTACCGCCGCGCGGTGCAGAAGAACCTCATCCGCGGCCGAAGCATCGAGGGCGTGGCCGCCGCATCCCTGTACGCGGCGTGCCGCCAGTGCAACGTGCCCCGCACCCTGGACGAGATCGCGGACGCGAGCCGGGTCAGCCGGAAGGAGATCGGGCGCACGTACCGCTTCATCGCGCGGGAGCTGAAGCTCAAGCTCATGCCCACGAGCCCCATCGACTACATCCCCCGGTTCTGCTCGGAGCTCAAGCTCTCCGGGGAGATCCAGGCGAAGGCGGTGGAGATCCTCAAGCAGGCGGCGGACAAGGAGCTCACGAGCGGACGCGGACCCACGGGCGTGGCCGCCGCGGCGCTCTACATCTCGAGCATCCTCTGCGGCGAGCGCCGCACGCAGCGCGAGGTGGCTGACGTCGCCGGCGTGACGGAGGTCACGATCCGGAACCGGTACAAGGAGCTTGCTGAAAAGCTCGACATCGATATCATTCTGTGAATGATATCGTCGAGCTTTCGTTCCGCGTCGCGGGCTGGTCGCAAGGCCAGCCCGGGACCGGGACGTGAAGTTGGACATCGAGATCATCCTCTGAGCGCCGCCCGACGGCGTCCAGCGGCCCGGCGCACGGCGTCGGTGCCGCACATGTTCCGTCGAACGAGCGTAAGCTTCGACGGTGCGCTGGGGCGGACCCCCGGGCCGGGGCTGGTCTTCGGTGGGGGGTGGCCGTGATCGTGCAAGGGTGTGGGGGCAGGTAACGGTCGAACCGACCCAAAGCTCTGGGAACCCCCACGATACCCTATACACTCATATACTATACACAACCATATAGTCCCCGTGCCTGATCCCAACCCCACGCTCGCGACAGCCGACAAGGTCCGGTCCGTCCTTCAGGACGCGGAGGACGGCGTGACGCGGTACGCCATCTTCCAGCGGTTGGAGGGGTCCGTGAACTACACCGTCATCGACTCGGTGCTGGACTACTTCGCGGAGCTCGATCTCGTGGCGGACGAGGGGAAGGGCGGGAAGGTGACGTGGACGGGCAGGCGCCACACCGCGACGGAGCACCTTGACGCGGGTCCGCATGACCTGTTCCGCGACATGCCGCCCTCGGAGGTCCCCAGGGACAACCTCGATCGCCTCATCCGCGCCCCGACGCGGACCTCGTACCGCATGTGGCGAGACCGCTCACCCGAGGAACGGCTCAGGGCCTCGTTCTCGTTGACCGCCTTCGCGTCGAAGCTGGGGGAGGGACGCCGCCGTGACGCTCGCACCTGAAGAGCTTGAACGCGAGCTCTTCAAGATCCTCGACATCCTCGCGGCCGCCAACATCGAACACATGCTCACCGGCGCCCAGGTTCGGAACCTATTCGGTGAACCGCGCACGAGCGGCGATTTCGACATCGTTGTGCTGCTCAGAGGCATCACGAAGGACGCGGTCCGCGACGTGTTCGCGTCGGAAGGCTACGCCATCGAGGGCCCCATCAAGGGCGACCTTGGCGAACGGTTCGTCCTCGCACTACCCGACTTCGAAGCAGACATCTGGCTCGCACCAGACATGCAGTTCCACCGCGCCGAGTTCGGCAACGCCGTCCGGGCTCGGTACGGGGACCGTGAGCTCCCGGTGATGGCTCCAGGGGACTTCGTCCTCCGCAAGCTTGTGAACTACTACCGGATCCGCGGGTTGTCCCACGACCTCGAGGACGCGTTCCAGGTCCTGCTTCACGCATGGGAGAGGATCGATATGGACGCCCTGCCGGACCGCGCCGCCGTGTACCGGATCCGGAAGCAGGCGGAAGCTCTCATCGAGAAGACGCGGCGGGAACGGGAACGACTCGAGGGAAGTGCAGACCGAACGTGACGAGCACCATGCTCCCTCCTCTCCATCCCGACGTCCTACAGGGGAACCACCGGACCGGGCCTTACCCACCGGTCTGCGCGTCCACCCACGCGCTGGGCACGTCCCCGGTGCGCACGCGTTGCGGGTGGTCGCCGACGTCGATGGTGTCCACGATCTCGCCGGTGCTGAAGGAGAGGACGCTCACCTCGTCGGTGCCGCTCCAGGAGACGAGGCAGTGCTCGCCGTCGTCGGTGAGGGTGGACCAGTAGCTCTTGCCCTCGTCCTTCACGTGGAGCGTGTGGTTGCCGGGGTCGTCCACGGGGACGATGGCGGCGTAGTCGCTCATGGTGCCGCTCACGCAGAGGTGGGTGCCGTTCGCGTTCATGGCGATGCCGTGGTGGGCGCTGTCCAGGAGGTACTGCTCCCGGGGCATGTCCGGCACGAGGTTCGGGAGCTCCACCACGTCCACGACCTCGAGCGCCTCAAGGTCGTACTGCACGTACCCGTGGAAGAAGCTCACCTGGAGGTAGGCGGTGCGCTCGTCGGGGGTGAGGGTCATGGGGCGGACGGCGCTGCTCATGCCGGGGTGCCCGGCCTCCTCGAGCTCCTCGCCCATGTCGACGCGCTCCTGCACCTCCAGGGTGTCCACGTCCACGATCTGGAGCACCTGCTCGCCCTTGCTCGGGTCCTGGAGGATGGGGCGGTCGGTGGGCGTGTAGACGCGGCCGATGCTCGCGTGGATGATGCGTTCCCCGTCGCTCGTGTAGATGTTCTCGTGGGGGCTGTCGCCGCTGGGGAAGGTCCCCACCTCCACACCGGTGTCGGCGTCGAGCACGTGCACCACGTTCCCCGTGGAGGCGGAGACGGCCACGTGCTCGCCGTCGGGGCTGATGGCCATGTGGTCGCTGCGGTGCCCGTCCACCTCGAAGCGCCATTCGAGCTCCCCGGTGGTGATGTTGATGCCCACCACGTCGGCGAGGCTCGGGCGGGAGACCACGAGGAGGTGCCCCTCGTCCACGGTGTAGAGGTCGTCCACGTATTGGTTGTGGCCCTCCCCCACGAGGGTGCGGATGGCGACGAAGTACGCGAAGCGCTCGGGGTCCGTGTAGATCTCCATCATGCGCTCCTCGATGTCCGGGATGATGTCGAGGGTGGTGACGTGGGTGAGCTCCCCCGTGTCGGGGTCGAACTGGATGACGTCGGCGGTGCCCTCCCAGTTGTTCCCCACGAAGATGGCGCGCTCGGTGGCGTCCGTCCCATCGGTGGACGCGGGGGTGATGTCCGCGGGATCCTCCTGCTGGAGGACGGTGGCGAGGCCGATGGCTGCCGGAACGACGAGGACGAGGGCGAGGAGGACGGTGGTGAAGGTGCGCGGCATGGGTAAGCCTCCAGGGGGTGATACGTGGGGGAGGGTATGAAGTTGGCGGCGCCACCGGGAGGGGGGAACGGTCGGTCGTGCTGGCAGCCGGCGCGGTGCTCCTGGGTCCCCGTCCGCCGTTCCGCCGCGACCTATAGGCACCTATAGGTGCGTTGGAGGGGGTGGAGGTCGGTGATGCGCCCCCCACCGGACCACCGCTGCGGCGAACGAGCACCCGTTAAGTAAGTTCCATGGGAGAAGGTACGTGGTGATCGTCGTATGCCCAAGGAACCGATATCGTTGAAGCTGGAGCTAGGGATCCACGAGGGGAAGCGTGAGGAGCTGGAGAGCACCGTGAGCGAGCTGATCCAGCAGGTGGAGGCGCAGGAGCCTGGCACCGTGACGTACGAGTTCTTCCTCTCCGAGGACGAGCGCACCATGACCGCGCTGGACTGGTACGAGGACGAGCAGGCGGCCATCGCCCACCTCACGGGAGCGCCCGTGGGGACGTTCCTGCCGAAGCTCCTGGAGCTTGCGGACGTCGAGCGGTTGGACATCTACGGGGAGCCCAGCGGGAAGCTCTCCGAGGTCCTCGAGAACTTCCCCGTGACGGCTATCCACCGCCGCGAAGGCGGCTTCATGCGTTGAGGCCCCCGGAGCAACGGCCCCTCCCCACAGCCCCCTATAGGGGCCTATAGGTCGGGATGAGGTGGGGGTCCCCTAGCGCCAAGTCACCGGGAGGTAGCTGCCCCGCTTAAGGGCGGGGAGGCCCATGCACCAGCACGCGCCATGGTCCCCGACGCCACGTCCTCCCCCCGGATGGAGATCGGCATCTACACCTTCGGCGACCGCAGCCCACACCACGACACGGGGGGTGCGCCGGGGTTCCGGGAACGCCTGGAGCAGATCGTGGACTGGGCGAGGCTTGCGGACGACGTGGGGCTCGACGTCTTCGCCGTGGGGGAGCACCACCGCCTCGACATGGCCGTGAGCGCGCCGGAGGTGGTGCTGGCGGCGGCGGCCCGGGAGACGGACCGCATCAAGCTCTCGAGCGCCACCACGGTGCTGAACACCGCCGACCCCGTGCGCGTGTACGAGGCCTTCGCCACCCTGGACCTCCTCTCGGGCGGACGGGCCGAGGTCATCGCGGGCCGGGGCTCCTTCACGGAGAGCTTCCACCTCTTCGGCGTGGACATGGACGACTACGACGCGCTCTTCGCCGAGCACCTGGACCTCCTCCTGGAGTGTATCGAGCACGAGCGCGTCACGTGGGAGGGAACGCACAGGTCGAGCCTCGAGGACGCGGAGGTCGCACCCCGCGCCATGGGGGACCTCCCCGTGTGGGTGGGGGTGGGAGGCACCCCCGGAAGCGCGGCCCGCGCCGGACGGTTGGGGCTCCCGCTGAACCTCGCCATCCTCAGCGGTCCCCAGCGCTTCCCCCCTCTAGTCGAGCATCATCGCCAAGGCGCGCGACAAGCGGGCCACGACCCCGGGGACCTGCCGGTGGCGGTGTCCTGCCACGGGTACGTGGCGGACGACGGGGACGCCGCCCGGGACCGGCACTACGGGGTCCACAGCGCCTTCTGGAAGCGCGGTCTCCGGAACCGGTTCCCACCCCGGGAGGTGACGCGGGAGCAGTACGCGCAGGAGGCGGGGCCCCGGGGCGCCATGATGGTGGGGGATGCGGAGGACGTGGTGGAGAAGATCCTGTGGGAGCGGGAGCTCCTCGGTCACGAGCGCACGCTGCTCCAGCTGGACTGGGGCGGGGTGCCGCCGGAGGAGGTGACGCGCGCCATCGAGATCCTGGGCACCGAGGTGAAGCCCGCGGTGGAGGACCGATTGGCCGACGACGGATGAGGTGGTGCGTCCCCGACGAAGGGTACTTAACCCGGCGCCGGCATCGCGCCCCCCATGCAAGACCGCCTCCTCCAGGCCCTGAGGCGCGAGCCCCTGGACCGGCCCCCCGCATGGTTCATGCGGCAGGCGGGCCGCGTCCTCCCCTCGTACCGTGCCATCCGCCGGGAGCACGGGTTCCAGGAGATCGTGGAGGACCCCGAGCTCGCGGCGGAGGTCACGGCCCTGCCCCTGGAGCGGTGGGACCTCGACGCGGCCGTGGTCTTCAGCGACCTCAGCACCCCCTTCCACGCGGCGGGCCTCAACGTGGAGATCCGGAAGGGCGTGGGACCCGTGGTGGACGAGCCCATCACGCGCCCGGAGGACCTGAAGCGGCTCACGCCCTTCGACCCCCGGGAGGAGCTGGGGCACGTGCTCGACACCATCACGCGCGTCACGGAGCTCGTGGACGTGCCCGTGGTGGGGTTCGTGGGGGCGCCCTTCACCCTGTGCAGTTACCTCGCGGAGGTGCCCCGGAGCAAGCGCCTGGAGGGTGCGAAGCGCCTCATGTGGAGCGACCCTGACACGTGGGAGGGGCTGCTCTCGTTCTGGGCGGAGCACCTCGCCGACTACGGCAAGGCGCAGGTGGAGGCCGGCGCCAGCGTGGTCCAGGTCTTCGACAGCTGGGCTGGCGTCTTGAGCCCCCGGGACTACGTGGACCACGTGCAACCCCACAGCACCCGGCTCCTCTCCCTCATGGAGGATGCGGGGGTGCCCACCATCCACTTCGCCCAGGGGAACCCCGCGCTCCTCCCTCACGTGGCGGAGGCCGGCGGCACCGCCGTGAGCGTGGACTGGCGCCAACCCCTCGATGCGGCGTGGGACGCGGTGGGGCGGGACCGCGCCATCCAGGGGAACCTCGACCCCACCATGCTCCTCGCGGGCGAGGCCACGGCCCGCGCGGGCGCCCGTGACGTGCTGGCCCGTGCCGGCGGCACCCCCGGTCACGTGTTCAACCTCGGCCACGGCCTCCTCCCCGGGACGGACCCCACGGTAGTGGAGGCGATCATCGACGAGGTGCACTCCTTCGACCCGGAGGAGGTGGGCCCATCGTCGTAGGCGTCCTCCTCACGGCCTTCGGGTACCTGGAGGACCTGGACGACGTGGAGGCGTACCTGGAGCGCATCATGGGGCGGGCCCCTCCCAAGCGCGCCGTGGCGCACCTCAGGGAGCGGTACGAGGCCATCGGCGGCCCCGGCCCCCTCAAGGCGAACACGGAGGCCCAGGCTACGGCCCTCGAGGAGGCGTTGGGGGAGGGCTTCGTGGTGGAGGTGGGGCTCCGGTACAGCGAACCGTTCGTCGCCGACGCCGCCGAGGCTCTCGGCGCGAGGCCGGAGGTGGACGAGGTGGTGGTGGTGGCCCTGGCACCCCAGTACAACACCCACAGCGTCCAGGTGTACCTCACCGAGGCCCGGAGAGGCTTGAAGCGCCTGGAGGACCCGCCGGCGGCGCGGTTCGTGCGCTCCTACGCTACGGACCCCGGCCTCGTCACGTACTGGGCGGAGGCGGTGAACGTGGCGCTGGAGCGACTGCCGGAGAAGGCACGCTCCGACGCCCGTGTCATCTTCACCGCCCACAGCCTCCCCAAGAGCATCCTCGAGGAGGGGGACCCGTACCCGGATGAGTGCCAGGCCACCGCCGACGCCGTGGCCGAGGCGGCGGGGGTGGAGGACCATGTGCTCGCGTGGCAGTCCGGGAGACCCGGGTGGTTGCAACCGGACGTGGAGGAGGAGCTCCCGAAGCTCGCGGAGGGCGCCTCGGGCCTCGTGGTGGCACCCATCGGGTTCGTGAGCGAGCACCTGGAGACCCTCTACGACCTGGACATCGAGGTGGCGGAGGAGGCGGAGGCCCTCGGGGTGCCCATGGAGCGCGTCACGTGCCCCAACGACCACCCGCGTTTCGTGGAGGCCCTCGCGCGCACCGTCCGCGATGCGTCGGGTTAAGCGATCCCGCGGCGCCGTATCCACGCGACGCCCATGAGCGCCAGCACCGCGCTGATGGCGGGTGCCGCCGGCACCTCCACGTTCGCGTCCTGGTCCTCCAGGGTCTCCACCACGTCCCCCACGGCGGCGGGGACGCCGCTCACGCTCACGGTGAAGACGGGTGCGCTCCCCACGGTGGGACCGTAGTACGCGGGGGTGGGGCTGGGGTGGAGCGCCGTGGGGCTCGCCTCGAGGCGCCACTGGCCCTCACCGAGCAACCCGAGGTCGATGGGGAAGGTGCCGTCGCTGTGGGTGTGGAGCTTCCCCGTGAACCACGGGACCCCGTCGGGGCCCACGACGCGGAGGTCCACCTCGCTGTGCATGAAGGGCACCCCCGCCGCGTCCCGCACGTGGAACGCGAAGGGGCCGCCCTCCCCCGCGGTCACGTTCCGGGGCCCGTCGAGGTGCGTGAACTGGGGGCCGGCGGCGGTGGCGATGGCGGGTGCGTGGACGCTCCAGGGGAGCTCCACGGATCCCTCCCCGTCGTCGAGGTTCACCCGGAGCAGGTGGTCCCCCACCTCGGGGCGGTGCACGGTCACGGTGAGGAGGCCGCCGGGGGCGTGGAGGTCCTCGCTCGTGAGGAGCACGCGGCCGTGGGGTCCCGTGAGCTCCGCCGCGACGGAGGCGGGTTCCGACGGGGTGCGGTTCGCCTCGTCCAGGAGCACGGTGCCGAGGCGGATGCGCCCGTGGGTGCCGATGCTCGTGTACGGGTCGTACGTGGCGAAGAGCACGTGGTCGGCGGGGGCGGTCCCGTGCTCGACGGCGTTCTCCATGGGGCGCCGCGTGGGCGGGTCCGCGGGGCGCGTGGGAGGGGACGCCTCCAGCACCTGCACCGTGGTGGCGTCGGCGGTGGCGGGCCCGGTAAGGAGCGTCGCCTGCACCGTGTAGCGCGTGGTGTCGGGGAAGGCGAAACGTACCTCGTGGGTGCCCTGGGCGCGGGTGGTGACGTGGAGCACGTCGAAGCCCGTGGTGAGCTCCTGCACGTGCCACGCGAGGGTGCTCGCGCCCTCCACACCGTCCACGGTGGCCTCAAGGGTGGCGAGGTCCCCCGTGGACCCGGCGTTCTCCACGCTCACGCGCACTTGGGGCGTATCCTCCGCGGGGGGTTCCACGGGGAGGACCACGCGCTCCACCACAGGCTCGTCGCTCCCGCGGGGCGTGATCTCCACGGTGGCCGTGAGGTTGCTCTCGGCGGCGGAGGCGGGGACGCGTACGCGGTACGTGTCCTTCCCGTCGTAGTCGTGGCCGCTGGCGGGTGTCGTCTCCATGAGCACGGCGCCGTCGAGGGTCACCTGGAAGGCTGCGTCGTGGTGGACGAAGGGCTCCCCGTCGCCGTCGAGGAGGAGCCACGTGAAGCTCACGATGGCCCCCGCGTGCACGGTGCGTGGGTTCGCGTCACCGTTCACGAGGAGCTGGAGGGACGCTCCGAGGGACTCCTCCGGGGGGGCGTGGGGTGCGGCGGGGACGCTGGGTGCCAGCAGGAGGGCGACTGCAAGGAAGATGAGGACTGGTGTGCGGGTGACTCCCATGGTGCCAACCACGGGGGAGTACGTGGGGCCCCTCTTGGTTGTTCCGCCCCGCGGCACCCCCCCGCACTCGGTAGCGTGGCACAACAACGCTTTTCAACCTCCTCGGGAACTCGCCCCCCATGCAGCGAGCGCGCCAGCTCCTCGTCGTCCTTCTCACCCTCGTGGTGGCCACCGCCGGATGCCTCGGTGGAGGCGGGGGCGGGGCGGACGTGGACACGCAAAGCGACGACGGCAACGGGGACGACGGCATCGGTCCCGGCGCCGACGACGGGAACGATACCGTGAACCGCACCGCCACCCTGGAGGAGGCGCCCACGTGGGTCACCGGGGACTGGTGGACGGTGCGCGTGGACGCGGAGATCCTGGATGAGTCCTACACCATCACGCGCGTCGTCGCCGACGAGGTGCAGGGCGACTACCGCGTGGGCATGCCCCTGGAGGAGTTCAGCGACCCCGTGGTCCTCGTGCACCTCCCGGGCGTGGGGAACATCCGGTCGAGCGACCTGAGCTTCAACGTGCACAACGAGCGGTTCCACCCCCTGGACTTCCCCCTCACGGAGGGGAAGACCTGGACCACCACGTGGTACGGGAGCGAGATGGGGATGGAGGTCGTGAGCGTCGACGGGTCCCAGGCCACGGTGGAGATGACGTTGAACAACGAGACCACGGAGCTCGTGTACGACGCTGACGCCCGCGCCATCGTGGAGTTCGAGGGGAGCCTCGGCACCACGTACGAGGTGGTGGACCAGGGCACGAACTGGACCGGGGAGGTGCGCGTTCCCCACGGGCGCGAGCAGTTCATCGCCGGCCGCATCGTGGGCGCCTTCGACTTCACCCTCACGCCAGGGGCGCCCGTGGAGAGCCTCGACGTTCCGGCCCAGCACGACCGCGCCAGCATCGCCCTCATCGTGGGCGGCATCGGCCCCGCACCCCAGGGGTACTACCACGAGGTGGCCACCGCCCCCGACGGCACCACGTACGAGGCGACGCACACCGGCACCCTCCAGTACCAACTGGGCGTAAGCGAGGCCCCCGGCGGCACGTGGGAGTTCGAGCACGTCGCAGGCGGTGTGGGCGCCGCCGCCACCGAGATCATCGCGTACCAGGTGCAGGACGTGACGCTGCCGGTGGAGGACGGGGTGGCGGGGTAGGGGTTGGTCAAGATTCGGTGGGTGGCTGCCATGGTTGGGCCTCGTAGTACCCCAACTGCCCCCCCCTCTTAACCCAAAAATTGAACATCTTCAAATCCATCTGTGTTTGGAGGATGAAGTATACCGGACGCACCGGAGGGGACTGGAGCCGCAAGCATCCCGGAGCCGGGGGCGGTCCTAAGTGGGATATTGTGGTTGGCGTCATTGCTCCTCGTCTTCGCACTACGTTACCTGCCTTTGATTCCCGCACAGAGTCTCTTCACGGAGGCTGACGGTGCTACCCTCCATCTGGACATCATCCTTGGAATCCTCTTGGGTGTCCTCCTCCTGATCGCGGCAGGTTGGGCCATGCGCATCCGCTGGCGACGGGACCGGAGCAAACGACGGTTAGCGCTCGTCGCGTGGATGGCTGCCACGTCTCTCTCCTTCTACACTTCCAGCTCCCTGGCAGCTGAAACTGGGGAGCTCGCGCGGACCTCGATCTTCAATGGCCGGGTGGAGGATCCATCTATCGTTGGCGGAGCGATAATCCTCTCGCTCCTCGTGGGCTTCCTCGTGTACACCATCGGATTGATCCTGTCCTCCGACCGCCGCACTGTGATGGTTTCAGCCGCGGCAGCCTTCTTCCTATTCCTGGGTACCACGCTTATCCTGTACTCCTCCTGGATGAGCCTTCATGTCGCCGAATTCTCCCAACAAGCCGCAACAAGGCCCCGGAACCACACAACAGTCACGAAACACCACATGCCTATCCCCTGGTTTCTGCCGTTACTAGCAATAACCCTCGCCACTGGGATCCGGAGGTGGAGACGATGAGCACGCGATGGAGCCCGATAGGTTGGGTCGTCAACGAAAACTGTCCACGGTGTGGGTTCCACATTCAACAAGAGTCACGGACCAAGATGACCGTGGAGGTACGTTGCAAGAAGTGCAACCTCCTTCAGGCTTACGAGCCTCGACCACTTCTGTCAACCGCACCATCTCCCGCAAAACCACCCCATCCCGTGAAGGAACCACCCGCTACTCGCGTACGTGACGTAGCGGAGAAGCGACCGACCCGACGCGGGTTCGCCGTGGTTGGCTTCATGTTTACTATCTTTCTGGCGTTAGGGTTCGTGCTACCTGCGGTTGCCACGAGCATGGGGCTCCAGGGGACCAATACCGACATCCAAGTCGGTGCAGGAGTGGGGCTGCTAGCGGGCGGTGTCCTTCTTGGGGTAGGCCTGCTAAAACTTCGTCAGCACTATGACGGGACGGATGGTAAAGGATTCACGAAACTACCTTGGCTCGGGGCACTTCTCGGAGCCTTCCTAGGCACCCGCCTGACTGCGGGTATCGTTCAAACCTCCCATACACCAATTGTCGATCCCGTCGTATGGACCGGCTACGTCTTCCTTCCTTTCCCTTTCTCTGGTCCACAGAGTGTACCCGTTGCTCCCTTGGTACCTGGTTTTGAGGATTCATTCTTCCTCATAGGGCTAGCAGCCGCGTTTTTCAGCCTGGCCGTCCTGTGGAACGGCAGAGGCACCGAACACCTAACGCAAGCGTGGGGTTTCCTCATCTTGATTTTCGGGACATGCCTCGTCGTGTTGAGCACCCTCTTGATTCTCCTCGCCCCCACGTTGGCACCCGCGGTAGCCACCCGGCCAGCGTACCCAGATGTGAGACACGATACCTCCCTCTCAATCCTCTCATTCATCATCGCGATCATCTCCGCAACCATCATCGCCAAATGGGTCAGGGAACCTGGGAACTAACCCCGGTTCAGCACATCTTGGAAGCAACCGGCCCCCCAGTGACCTCCAACATGACTCCACTCAAGGCTTCGCATACCATATGGGTCCCAAATTGCCAACCCCTATGTTTGACAGGATGCCACCGTGGAATCATCCACCCAAACCGTTTAACCCGCTGACGCCGTTCCCGCCCCCGTGACCATAGATTTCACGTTACCCCCGGATGTGAGGGAGCTGCGGGACCGTGCCCGCGACTTCGTGGAGGAGACGGTCCTCCCGAGGGAGGGGGATGCGGTGGACCTGGAGCATCACACGGTCGACATGAAGGTGCTAAGCGAGCTCCAGCAGACCGCGCGGGAGGCGGACCTGTGGGCACCCCACATGCCCACGGAATGGGGGGGGTTGGGCGTGGGGGACCTCGGCATGGCGGTGCTGCATCAGGAGCTGGGGCGCTCGCCCCTGGCGGCGCTCGCCATGAACTGCATGGCGCCGGACGAGGGGAACATGCACACGCTCCTGGAGTTCGGGTCGGAGGCGCAGAAGGAGACGTACCTCAGGCCTCTCGTGCGTGGGGAGGTGCGGTCCAGCTTCGCCATGACCGAGCCCGGCGGCGCCGGCGCCGACGCCACCATGATCGAGTCCCGGGCGGAGCGGGACGGGGACGCGTGGGTGCTCAACGGTCGGAAGTGGTTCGTCACGGGGGCCGACGGCGCCGCCTTCCACCTGGTGCTGGCGGTGACGGACCCGGAGGTGGAGGCGTACAGCGGCGTGAGCCTCTTCATCGTGGAGGACGACGACCCGGGGTTCGAGGTGGTGCGACGCATCCCCACGCTGGGCTCGCCCTTCCCCGGCGGCCACTGCGAGCTGGACCTCACGGACGTCCGCGTCCCCGCCGACCGGTTGGTCGGTGGGGCGGGCTTCGGGTTCGCCATCGCGCAATCTCGCTTGGCCGGGGGTCGCATCGCCCACGCCATGCGGTGGATCGGGATGATGCAGCGCGCCCTGGACCTCATGACGGAGCGTGCGGGAGAGCGCGAGACCTTCGGCAGGAAGCTCGCGAAGCGCCAGTCGGTGCAGTGGATGATCGCCGAGAGCGCCCAGGACCTCCACATCTCGCGCCTCATGGTGCTCCACGCCGCCTGGAAGCTGGAGCAGGGGGAGGACGTGCGCCAGGAGATCAGCATGGCGAAGGAGTGGGTGGCGAACGCCCTGGACCGCGTCACGGACCGCGCCATCCAGGTGCACGGAGGCGAGGGCGTGAGCCACGACACGCCCCTCGCCACCTTCCACGGGGATGCCCGCGCCGCCCGCATCTACGACGGCCCCGACGAGGTTCATAAGTACGTTATCGCGCGGAACACCCTCCGCGCCATGGAGGAGGAGGGGACGACGCGCGGAGCTTGCGACCCTGTCCTGGACTCCACGGGGGAGGAGGATCGATGACGTTCGCGGATGGCCGGATGAGCCGGAGCGTAGCGGACCCGGAGGCCAGCGAGGGCGGGGACGGTGAGGTCGGCGCCGCCGCGGCCGAGCGGCTTGGAGGCCGCGGTGGTGGCGTGGAGGAGGGGACTACGCGCGGAGCTTGCGATCCTGTCCCGTCGGAGGCTGATGAGGCGTGACGGGCGAGGACCCGTCCATCGCGCGGCAGCTCGTGGACCCGGAGGCGCTCCGGCCCGTGCTGGAGGCGCACCTGGGTCCGGACGATGGGTCCTACGATGTCGAGCGGCACCAGGCGGGTCACAGCAACGAGACGTTCTTCGTCACGTGGGATGGGGAGACGTACGTGCTGCGGCGCCCGCCCCTGGGGGAGCTCCTGCCCACGGCCCACGATGTCATCCGGGAGCACCACGTGCTGAGCCACCTCCAGGACACGAGCGCCCGGGTGCCCCGCACCGTGCTGGCGGTGGAGGACGAGACCGTGTTAGGGAAGCCCTTCTACCTCATGGAGCGCGTCCACGGCCACGTGGTCCGGGAGGAGCTTCCGGAGGCCCTCGACGACCCCGGGAACCGGGAGCGCATCGGGCACGAGCTCGTGGACACCCTCGCCGAGCTGCATCTCGTGGACCTGGAGGCGGCGGGGCTTGGGGACTGGGCGAAGGGCACCGGGTACCTGGAGCGGCAGGTGACGCGGTGGACGGGGCAGCTGCACCTCACGCAACCCCAGACCGAGGACGTGCGGGACGTGCCGGAGCTCCGGGAGATCGCGGGGTGGCTCGCGGAGCACGTGCCGGCCACACCCCGCATCACGCTCGTGCACGGGGACTACAAGCTCGACAACGTGGTCCTCGCGCCGGAGGCCCCGGCGCGCATCGAGGCGGTGCTGGACTGGGAGATGAGCACCCTGGGCGATCCCCTGGCGGACCTGGGGTACCTCCTCACGTTCTGGGCGGACGCGGGGGATGACCTGGGGGACCTCACCCGCATCTTCCCCACCTTCACCATGGAGGATGGCTTCCCCTCGCGGAGCGACCTCGTGGCACGGTACGCGGACCGCACGGGGTTCCCGGTGCAGGACCTGCACTTCCACCGCGTGCTGGCGGTGTTCAAGCTCGCGACGCTCCTGGAGGGCGGGTTCATGCGGTCGCTCCAGGGCACCACGGACGACCCGTTCCTGGCGGAGATGGAGTGGGCGGTGCCGGAGCTCGCGACGCGTGGAGTGGACCTGGCCGAGGGGCGGATCCCATGACCCGGGAGGGTGCGGGGTGACGGTCTTCTACCTGGTGCGCCACGGCACCATGGAGCTGGGGGCGGAGGATGCGGCGGACCAGCTCTTCAGCGTGGGGAACCGGGGGTTGTCCCCCCGGGGCCGGGAGGAGGCGGGAGCGGTGCGGGACCTCCTGGCGGACGTGCCCCTGGACGCGGTGGCCTCCTCGCCCATGGCGCGGTGCCGGGAGACCGCGGACATCGTGGCCGAGGCTCACGACCTGGAGGTGCGGGTGCACGAGGACCTGGTGGAGCTCGCCTTCCACGAGCGGGACCGGGAACCATCGTACGAGGAGGTGCTGGGGAACATCCTGGAGTTCGCCCGGGGCCTCGTCGGGGGGGAGGACCCGGCGCTTCCGGGGGGAGCCACCTGGAGCGAGGTGGTGGAGCGCGTCACGGGAGCGCTGGAGGAGGTGGGGTCGTGGGGTGAGCACGTGGCGGTGGTGGCCCACGGCGGCGTGAACCGCGTCGTCCTCGCCCACGCGTTGGACGTGCCGCCGGGGCGTGTCTTCGACATGGAGCAGGATCACGGGTGCGTGAACGTCCTCGAGCACCGGGGCGGGCGACGCATCGTGCGCTTGATGAACATGGTGCCGGGGCGGTTGCCCCGCGGTCAGGTGTGAGGTCGTCAGGATGGACGCGGACGTCATCGTCATCGGGGCGGGTGCGGTGGGGGCGAGCACGGCGAAGCACGTGGCGGAGGCTGGCCACGAGGTCGTGGTGGTGGAGAAGGAGCCGGCGCCGGCTATGCACCAGTCGGGGCGGAACAGCGGCGTGGTGCACAGCGGGTACAACCTCAAGCCGGGGTCGAACAAGGCCGAGTACTGCGTCCGCGGCAGCGAGGCGATGCGTGCGTACTGCCGGGACCACGGCATCCCCCTGGATGTGGGGGGTGTGCTCGTGGTGGCGCGAACGGAGGACGAGGTGGGGACCCTGGAGGAGCTGGAGCGCCGCAGCCGCCTCAACGGGGTGGAGGCGCGCATGGTCCCGGGGGAGGGGATCCCGGAGGTCGAACCGCACGCGGAGGGGGTGGCAGCGCTCCACTCCCCCACCGTGGGGAGCGTGGACGCACGAGCCTACGTGCACCGCCTCGTGAGCGATGCGCTGGAGCAGGGTGCCACCTTCCTCTTCGATACGCGGGTGGAGGCGGTGGAGGACCCGGTGGCGCCCGAGCCGGGAGCTTACGATGGTCCGGGGGTGCGCGTGGTGACGAGCAAGGGGGACGTGACGGCGCGGGTGGTGGTGAACGCGGCGGGGCTCCACGCGGACCGGGTGGCGGGGGGGTTGGCGGAGGATGTGCGCGTGGTGCCGTTCCGGGGGTACTACGCGGAGCTGAAGCCATCGCGGCGGCACCTGGTGCGGAGCCACGTGTACCCGGCGCCGGACCTGGCGTTCCCCTTCCTGGGGGTGCATCTCAGCCGCCGCGTGGACGGCCGCGTCATCGTGGGTCCGGGGGCGATGTTGGCCTTCGGCCGGGAGGCGTACCGGTTCCGTGACGTTAACGCGCGGGACCTGGGGGGCACCCTGGCGTGGCCGGGGTTCTACCGGCTCTTCCGGGATCCGCGGTTCCGGTCCCTGGTGCGAAGCGAGGTGCGGAAGAGCTTGAGCCTGCGGGCGGTGGCGGATGAGGCATCCATCCTGTGCCCGGGGGTGGGGCCGGAGGATGTGGCGTGGAGCTACGCGGGGAACCGGGCACAGCTCGTCTCCCGGGAGGGGGAGCTCGTGGGGGACATCCTCGTGAGGTCCACGGACCGGGCGGTGCACGTGCTCAACGCGGTGAGCCCGGGGCTCACGTGCAGCCTGCCCTTCGGGGCGGACCTGGCGGAGCAAGCGGTGGAGCGGTTGTAGGGGGACGAGGTGCCCGGCGTACTTCCGCGGGGGCACGCCACGAGGACCTATAGGACACTATAGGCACCTATAGGTCGTTGGGGGCGAGGAGGTGCTCCGCGAACCAGCGCCGTTCGTCGAACCAGGAGGCGCGGCGCACGAGGCCCGCGCGCTTCACGAGCTCGTCCACGCCGGGGAGCGTGTACTTGTAGCTGTTCTCGGTGTGGAGGCGCTCCCCGGCGGTGAAGTTCACCGCGAGGTCGAGGTCCCTCAGGTGCACCACCTGGTCGCGGGTGCTCACGAGGTGCATCTCCACGCGGTGCTCCTCGGGGTTGTAGAAGGCGTGGTGGCGGAACCGGTCGAGGTGGAAGTCCGCGTCCAGGTCGCGGTTGAGGCGCCGGAGCACGTTCTTGTTGAACTCGGCGGTGACGCCGGCGGCGTCGTTGTACGCGGCCTCCAGGACCTGGGGGTCCTTCTGGAGGTCGGTGCCCAGGAGGAGGCGGTCGGTGGGTTCCATGAGGTCCCGCACCTCCGAGAGGAAGGCCACGGCGTCCTGGGGCTCCATGTTCCCGATGCTGGAGCCCATGAAGATGATGAGGAGCGCGTTCCCGTCGCGGTCCTTCCGCAGGCGCTTCAGGCCCTCGGTGTAGGTGGCCACCAGGGGCTCCACCGTGATCTCCGGGTGGTCCTTCCGCAGGCGTTCCGCGGCTGCCTCGAGGGCGCCGGCGCTGATGTCGATGGGTCGGAAGGTGACGTGGTCCTGGCGCTGGGCGAGGGCTTCCAGGAGGAGGCGGGTCTTGTCGGCGCTCCCGCTCCCGAGCTCCACCACGCTGGTGCCGGGGTCGAGCTCGGCCACGATGTCGTCGGCGTGGCGGCGGAAGATCTCCCGCTCGGTGTCCGTGAGGTAGTACTCGGGTTGCTCCGTGATCTCGTCGAAGAGGCTGCTTCCCCTGTCATCGTAGAAGAGCCTCGGGGGGAGCTGCTTGCCCTCGCCGGCGAGCCCGCGGCGGACCTCCGCGCGGGTGGCCTCGTCCAGGCTCATGCGGGGGGCTCCCCCTGGGGGGGTTCGCTGGTCGCCAACCGGAACCCGGCGAACCAGTGGCGTTGCTCGGGGCTCGTCCAGTTCCGGAAGGCGCCGCGGGCGATGCCGGGGCGCGTGGCCCAGGACCCGCCCTTGAGCACGAGGAACCCGCGGTCCATGTTGGGGGCGCTGTAGTCCTCGTAGGCGAAGGGCTCGAAGCCGGGGTACGCGTGGTGCTCGGTGGCGGTCCACTCCCACACGTCGCCGGCGAGCTGGTGCACGTCGTAGGCGCTGGCGCCGTCGGGGTACGCGCCCACGGGGGCCGTGGTCCACGTGCGCTGGTCCAGGTTCGCAAGGTCCGGGCTCCACGCCTCGTCACCCCAGGGGTAGGTGCGCTTCCGCTCCTCGGTGGGGTCCCAGGTGGCGGCCTTCTCCCACTCGGCCTCGGTGGGGAGGCGGGCGCCGGCCCAGTTCGCGTAGGCCTCGGCCTCCCACCAGGAGACGAAGCTAACGGGCTCGTTCCGGGGCAGGGGGCGCTCGCGGTCGAACCATCGCACGTGCCAGGTGCCGTCGTCGCTGCGGTGCCAGTACTTGGGGTGCTCCCAGCCCTGGACGGTGCGGAGCACCCACCCGTCCTCGCTCCAGAGCTCCTCGCGCTCGTACCCGCCATCGTCCATGAAGGCGAGGTAGTCGCCGTTGGTGACGGGTGCGCGTTGGATCCAGAAGGTGTCGACGTCGACGTCGTGCCGGGGCCATTCGTTGTCCCACGTACCGGGCGTGTACGGGGGGTTCCCCATGGGGAAGGTGCCCTGGGGTACGTGGGCCCACCCGGTGACGTCAGCTCGAGCCGGGGGGGTGGGGTGGCGGTGCTTGGGGACGTAGCGCCCGTGGGGCACCTGCTGGAGGGTGGTGCAGATGGTCTCCTGGTGCTGGGCCTCGTGCTGGTCCACCATGGTGACGAGGAACCCGTCAGCGAGGAGGGGGTCGTCCCGCTGGAGGAGCTCCGGCGTCACGGCCTGGAGGCTCCCGTCCAGGGCCTCCTGGAGGTACCGGAGAGCCTGCGTGCGGTCGGGGAGGTCCAGGGCGTGGCGCGTGGGGCGGGGGTGCTGGGTGGCGTCGTAGGTGTCGTTCGCCTCGGGGTGGAGGCCCCGCCGACCCAGCTCCTGGAGGAGCCAGCGCTCCTGGAAGTTCGCGATGTGGCCCAGGTCCCACACGATGGGGCTCTGCGTGGGTTCGTGCTGGGTGAGGACATCATGGTCCTGCAGGGGCTCCACGAGGTCGAGGGTGCGCTCCCGCGTGGTGCGGAGGCGTTGCCGCAGGGCCCCAGCGAGCTCCGGAGCGGTGGCCCGCGTCATGGGGGACCCATCCGGGCTTCCGGGCTTGAAGGTTGCGCTTCAACCGACGAAGGTGACCTTCCAGAGCCGAGGGTTGAAGCCCCTGGCGGTGGCTGTGGGGTGCATGTCGGAGCAGGAGGAGTGGAGCTACGAGCTGGAGCCTCAGCCGGAGACGGACATCGGCACCTTCCAGGAGGTGGACATCCGCGTGGGGCGGGTGGTGGAGGTCGGGGAGTACCCGGAAGCACGGACCCCGAGCTACCGCCTCGTGGTGGACCTTGGTCCCCTGGGGACGCGGAAGAGCATCGCGGCGCTGGCGGAGTGGTACGAGCCGGAGGAGCTCCGGGACCGCCGGGTGCTCTGCGTGGTGAACTTCCCGCCGCGGCAGATCGGGTCGGAGATGAGCGAGGTCCTAACCATGGGGGCGGTGCAGCGGGATGGCCGCGTGGCCCTCGTGGGCGCCGGCGAGGATGCAGCGCCTGGAAGCCGCGTGTACTAACCTCTTACCCCTAACACGCGGCTGGAAGGCCCGGCCCCGGGCCCGCCTTGATGTACTCACGCACCCCGGAGGCACGGGGTTCCCGTGTAGTGGGGGCGTTGGGGCATAGGGCAAACCTCTTGGCGTGGGAGCACGCACTGGGGGTCATGGCGAAGCAGATCTCGGTGCTCGTGGAGAACCGGCCGGGTTCGCTGGCGGAGGTCGCGGAGATCCTGGCGGAGAACGGGATCAACGTGGAGGCGATCATGCTGGAGGGGAGCCTGGACTTCGGGGTGCTCCGGGTCCAGGTGGACAGCCCCAAGGCGGCCAACACGGCGTTGACGTCGGCGGGGTTCCAGGTGACCATGGGGGACATCATCGTGCTGGAGCTTCCGAACCGGCCGGGGGAGCTGGCCCGCGTGTGCAACGAGTTGAACGAGTCCGGGGTGAACATCGAGGTGATGTTCGGGACCACGAGCGGAGCCGACAACGGGGCGGAACTCGTCATCAAGACGAGCGATGATGCCGCCGCCCGTCGTGCGTTGGGTTTGTCGTAATCGACACCGACGAACATCCATGATCCCGCCGGCAACGTTCGCCGAGCGTGCCACAAGATTTAAGCCTTGCCATAGGGTGACATGGATTGGTGTTGCCTTGGCCGCACGACTGAGATGCGAGCGATGTGGAGCGGGCCTGGTTCCGGCGGTCTTCGGCCTCCGGTGTCCCCGGTTCGCAGCCTGTGGACGGAGCGAGAGCGGTGAGACCGCGAACCACCTCCGGAACCACGTGCTCGAGACGATCCCCTCCCGGGATCCGGTTCGGGCGTGAAGCACGGGTGTTGCCAGGGTTCGGCGGACCGTTGACGGAGCTTGCCAGGCTCCGTCGTCCGTCCGAACCACCCTTCCTCCCACCGTAATCCTTATCTTCCTATCGGTGTACATCCAGAGCGATGGGAGCGTCCGACCTTGGGACCTGTCCCCACTGCGGCTCCGCTCTCGTGCCTGGCGTGAGCCGGGCACGGTGCCCACGGTTCGCCGCATGCGGTCGCTGAGCACGAAGCCGGGAGGCTAGAGCACCCCGCCCTGCCCTAGAGGGTTCGCTGCAGCGGTTCATCCAGCAGCGCGTGGACGCGGCGGTGCACCGCCGGTAGGCTATCCTCCGCCAACTCCCGTGGGTCCACCCAGCGCAGGGGCCCCTCGCGAACCGTTGCCTCGTCCACCGTGAGGTCCACGACGCGGAGGTCCCATCGGCGATGGCTGAAGGTGTACGTGAAGCGTCCCCGAAGGCCTCGGGGTGTGGCCTCGACGCCGAGCCCGCGGAGGTGGGTCAAGGCAGCGTCGACGAGGTCCGACCCCGAGGGTTCCCCCTGGTCCTCCAGGGTGGTCCAGGGGAACCCCCACGTGCGCGCCAGCAGCCCGTCCTCGGGGGCGCGGGCCTGGAGGACCTCGCCCCGGGGGGTCCACACCACGCCGGCCACGGCGTCCACGGGGGTGGGGCGCCGGGGTGCGCCCTTCTCCGGAAGCTCGTGGTGGATGCCCCGCGCCCGACCCGCGCAGGCCTCCGCCAGGGGGCAGGTGGAGCACCGGGGCGTGGGCCGGCAGACGAGGCTCCCAAGCTCCATCAGGGCCTGGGTGAGGTCGCCGGGGTCCTCGGCGGCCTCCAGCACCTCCCGGGCGAAGCCGGTGAGGCGACGCCGGGGGGCCGCGTGCTTCACGTTCCCCTCCTCAGCCAGGAGCCGGGCGAGGACGCGCTCGGCGTTGGCGTCCACCGCGGGCTCGGGCACCCCGAAGGCGATGCTCGCCACCGCACCGGCGGTATAGGGTCCGACCCCCGGGAGCTCCCGCAGCGCGTCCGGGTCGCGGGGCACCTCGCCGCCGTGGTCCTCCACGATGCGGCGTGCGGCAGCGTGGAGGTTGCGGGCACGACGGTAGTACCCCAACCCCGCCCACACCTCCAGCACCTCCTCCTCAGGGGCCGCCGCCAGGGCCTCCACCGTGGGGAAGTCCTCCAGGAAGGCCGGGTAGTAGTCCCGCACGGTGTCCACCTGGGTCTGCTGGAGCATGACCTCGCTGACGAGGGTGCGGTAGGGGTCGCCGGCGTCCCGCCAGGGCATCTCCCGGCGGTGGACCTGGAACCACTCCGCGAGGCGGTGCGCCACCTCCCGCGGGTCGGGCTCCTGGGCGTCGGGGGTCATGGGTGCGGGGCCATGTCGCGCATGGTAGGAGAAGGTTCCGCCGTTAGACCTTGGAGAGAAGCGCGTTCACGCCCTCCTGCACCGTGAGGCCCTCGTACACGATCTGGTAGGCCACCTGGGTGAGGGGGAGGTCGAGGGTCTCCTCGTCCGCCACCTCGTGGAAGGCCTCCACGGCCTTGACGCCCTCGGCCACCTGCCCCCCCATCTCGTCCAGGATCTCCTCGAGGGTGCGGCCCTGGGCGAACTCGCTTCCCACGTACCGGTTGCGGCTGTGGGTGCTCGTGGCGGTGGCCACGAGGTCCCCGAGCCCCGCGAGGCCGTAGCAGGTGCGTTCGGCGCCGCCGAAGCGGCGCACGAGCTCCACCATCTCGTCGACGCCCAGGGTGACGAGGGCGGCCTGGGCGTTGTCCCCGTACCCGAGACCGCTGGCCATGCCGGCGCAGAGGGCCACGACGTTCTTGTAGGCGCTGCACACCTCGCTGCCCACGAGGTCCGTGCGCGGGTAGACCCGGAAGCGCTCGGTGCTGAGGGCCTCCGCGAGCTTCCGGCTCACCTTCGGGGTGGGGTGGGCGGCCACCGCCGCGGTGGGTTGGTGCTGGCTCACCTCCTCGGCGTGGTTCGGGCCGGTGAGGAGCCCCGGTTGCGCACCGGTCTCCTCCCGGAGCACCTGCGTCATGCGCTTGTGGGTCTTGGGCTCGAGGCCCTTGGTGCCGCTCACGAGGACGCTGTCGTCGTCGAGGTGCGGCGCGTACCGCTGGGCGAAGCCTCGGGTGGCGTGGCTTGGCACCACGTGGAGCACGATGTTGGCGCCGGCGAGGGCGTCCTCGAGGTCGCTGGTGACGTGGAGGTTCTTCGGGAAGCGCATGTCGGGAACGTACTTGGGGTTGTGGCGCTCCGCGTCCATGTACCGCACGAGGTTCTGGTTCCGTGCCCAGAGGGTCACGGGGCCGTTGCCCTCGGCGGCGATGGCGGCCAACGTGGTGCCCCAGGATCCGGCGCCTAGCACCGTGATCATGGGGTCTCGCCCTCCCCGTCGGGTCCGTCCTCCGACCCCGTCTCGAAGGGCCCCTGCTCGGGACCCTCGCGGTCGCGGTACGCTTGCTTGGCGTACTGGTACACGTACTCCTGCCCCGTGAGATCCTGGATGGACTCCATGATGGTGTCGGTGACCTCCCGGGTGACGTCCTTGTCGTTCTGCAGCCCGTAGTACTCGTCGAAGTAGAGGGGGGCGCCGATGTGGACGGTGCCCTTGTCGAGGGTGGGGACGAGGTCGCCCTTGGGGAGGATCTCCTCGGTGCCCACCATGCCCACGGGGACGACGGGGCTCTTGGTGGTGAGGGCCAGGCGGGCGACGCCGGTGTGGCCCTTGTAGAGGCGACCATCGTGGCTCCGGGTGCCCTCGGGGTAGATGCAGAAGATGTTCCCCTGCTCCAGCACCTGGATGCTCTTGTGGAAGGCCTCCTTGTCCCCCTCACCGCGCTGGAGGGGGATGACGTTCCACTGGTCGAAGAGGAACCGCTTCACGGGGTTGTGGAAGTGCTCCGCCTTGCTGATGAAGTAGATGGGACGGTTCACCACGGCACCCACGAGGAGGTGGTCCATGAAGGAGAGGTGGTTCGACGCGAGGATGGCTCGTCCCGAGTCCGGGACGTGGTGGGTGCCGGTGCTGTGCACGCGCCAGATGCCCCGGATGAGAGGCGCCAGGACCGCGTGGCTGGCTCGGTAGAACCGCTCGCCCATGCGGGCGTCATCCCCCTCTCCAGCCTAAACCCTTTCCCCTGGACGTGTCAACGGACCGGGGGGGTCCAGGCATTCGTCGACACGTGGGGATCGGCCACCGCGCAGGCGCCGGGGGAAACCTCATCATGCCCCGGCGCGGTGGCATCGTCCATGGGTTCCGACGTGCGCATCTTCACGGTGGAGGAGGCCAACGACCTCGTGCCCGAACTGGAGGCCCTGGTGGACCGGGCGCGGGAGGCGGTGGAGGCCTTCAACTTCGCCTCCGGTCAGGTGCAGGACCTCCGACGCATGCACGGGCGGGACGTGGAGGACGAGGACCACCCCGAGCACGGGGACTTCACGCGGTTCGCGGAGGAGGCGCGGGCTCACCGGAGGGAGGTGGACGAGGTGCGGGATGCCTTCCGGGAGCTGGGTGTGGAGCTCAAGGACCCCATCCTGGGCCTGGTGGACATGCCGGCGAAGCACGGGGAGCAGGTCGTGTACCTCTGCTGGAAGCAGGGGGAACCGGAGGTGGAGGCGTGGCACCCGCGGGACGAGGGCTTCCAGGGGCGCCGCCCCGTGGACGAGCTGCGTTGACGTGGGCGTCACGGGGCGACGGTGGCGGGGTCCACGGGGTCCAGTTGCACGTCCCACGCGTCCTGGTACCCGCGGACGATGGCCTCGTGGATGATCTCGCGGGGGGCGGTCACGCCCTCCTGGCGGAGGCTCGTGACCTTCCCGCGCACGGTCTCCACGTCGGCGCCCAGAAGGTCTGCCATGGCCTGCGCCTGGCGCTCCACGATGACGGTGCCGTGCTGGAGCACGTGGGTGCTGGTGCGGCGTTGGGCTCCGCCGCTCACCTTCCGCCCGTCCACCACGATGTTCGTGCCCTGGCGCCGGAGGTAGCAGAGGGCGTCGCGACCCGCGGTGCCCTGCTGGAAGGTGGGGTCGAGCCCGAGAGCCTGCAGGCCGCGGTGGATGCCGAGGCTCAGGAAGCGGAAGCTCCCGGGGATGTCCGGGGGGTGACCGGGCCAGGCGTGGGGGAGGACGATGCTGTACGTGACCTCCGTGGCATCGTGGAGGATGGCTCCACCGCCGGTGGCACGCTGCACTATGTCCACGCCGAGGCCCCGAGCCGCCGCCTCGTCCACGACGTCGCGGGTTTGGCTGCGGCCGAGGCTCACGGCGGGGGGGTCCCAGGCGTAGAGGCGCAGGGTGGGTCGGCCCTCCTCGAGGAGGGTGAGGTCCCGGGCCATGTTCTCCTCGCCGGGCCTCGCCTCGTCCACCACGAGGCGCACGGTGTCCATGGCTGCCCAAGGCCCATCCTGGGTACTTAAGCTTCGCCCCGGCAGCGCTCGGCGGCGCATCCCCGGCGCGTGGGGGTTGGCACGGGAACCGTTAAACCCCGGGAGCCTCGTGGTGGCCGTGATGGCGCCCGAGGTCTCCGTGGGGAAGCCCCGCTGGCTCGCGAAGCCCCTGCCGAAGGGGAAGCGCGTGGAGGAGGTGCGGCGTCTCCTCCGCGCGAACAACCTGCACACCGTGTGCGAGGAAGCGCGCTGCCCCAACCGCGGGGAGTGCTGGAGCGAGGGGGAGGCCACCATCATGATCCTGGGGGACACCTGCACGCGAGGGTGCGGGTTCTGCCACGTGAACACCGCCCGGAACCCGGACGCGCCGGACCCCATGGAGCCCGCCCGCACCGCCGCCACCGTGGAGGTGCTGGACCTGGACTACGTGGTGCTCACGAGCGTGGACCGGGACGACCTCCCGGACCAGGGCGCGGAGCACTGGGCCAGGGTGGTGAGGCACGTGCGGGAGCGGTGCCCGGACACCGTCGTGGACGTGCTCGTGCCGGACTTCCAGGGGGACATGGAGCTCCTGCGCACCGTGGTGGAGGCGGGGCCCCACGTGCTGGCGCACAACGTGGAGACGGTGCGCCGCCTCACGCCCCGGGTGCGGGATGCCCGGGCCGACTACGACCAGAGCCTGGGCGTCCTGCGGGCGTTCAAGGACCTCGCGCCGGAGCGCCTCACGAAGACGGGTCTCATGGTGGGTCTCGGGGAGTCCCGGGAGGAGCTCCGCGCCACCTTCGGCGACCTCCGGGACGCGGGGGTGGACCTCCTCACCATCGGGCAGTACCTCCAACCGAGCCGGCGCCACCTGAGCGTGGAGCGCTTCGTGCCGCCGGAGGAGTTCACGGAGATGGCGGAGGAGGCGCGGGGGCTCGGGTTCGAGCACGTGGTGGCCGGTCCCCACGTGCGCTCGAGCTACAAGGCGTGGGAGGTCCGGGACCTCGTGGTGGACCGGATGGGGGTGTGACCGTGGGACGTTGGGCCGACGAGCGTCGGCGCGACCACTGGTACCAGAAGGCGAAGCGCGAGGGGTACCGCTCCCGCGCGGCGTACAAGCTCAAGCAGATGATCGACGAGTTCTACATCGTGAAGACCGGGGACCACGTGGTGGACCTCGGCGCCGCCCCGGGCGGCTGGACCCAGGTGGCGGTGGAGAACGTGGGCGAGGAGGGCAGGGTGGTGGGTGTGGACCTCCAGAGCATCCGCCCCGTCGAGGGGGCGTCGTTCCTCGTGGGGGACATGACGGAGGCCGCCACCGTGGAGCGCGTGCTCGAGGCGCTGGGGGAGGGATCGGACGACGGGTCGGCCGACGTTGTCATCTCGGACATGAGCCCGGATATCACGGGCACGTACAGCGTGGACCACGCCCGGAGCGTGCACCTCAGCCGTCTGGCGTTGGACTTCGCTCGGCGCGTGCTCCGGCGCCAGGGGCGCTTCGTGGTGAAGGTGTTCCAGGGGCCGGACCTGCAGGACCTGGAGGACGAGGCTCGGAAGCACTTCAACCTCGTGAAGCGCCATGTCCCCGAGGCGAGCCGCTCAGCGAGCAGCGAGATCTACCTCGTGGCCAAGGGCTTCAAGGGTGAGGACCACCGCCCCGAGGAACCTCTGGGCGGCGACGGGGACGGCGGGGACGAGGACCCCTCCTGGTCGGAGGGTGTGCCGCCGCCGAGCCGCCGCGGGAACCGGTGATCACGCGTCCTGGAGGGAGCGGAGGATCCCGTGGAACGCCTCCGATGGCGCGTCGGTCTTGACGCCCAGGGGCGTGATGTGG